>JBLMYD010000148.1:0-14360 GCA_050258095.1 Chloroflexota bacterium | reverse complement strand
GACGAAATCCGCGGCCAGGCCGCGGATTTCGTCCCGTCGGCGGGATGTGCGCGAGCTGCGAGGAGCAAGAGCACCGCCTCGGGGATGACCACGAAGGCGGCGAAGTAGTGCGTTGCGATAGCCAGTGCCGAGAAGGCGGCCCAGCCGGCCAGATCCGCGCCCTTTCCGCTGCGCCGCCTTGTCGTGCCCTGCGCCAGGCCGCTGCGCCGCGCCCGCGCGAAGAAGAGGAACGAGAGCGCCGTGAGCAGGAAGACGAGCGCGTAGGCGCGGGCGTCCTGCGAGAACCAGATCAGCACCGGGTTGACGGCGACGATCGCGGCGGCGATCAGGCCGGCCCGGCGGGGCAGGGGCAGCGCCCGAGCGGCGAGGTAGACGACCGCGATCGAGGCCGTTCCCGCCAGCGCCGAGAGCGAGCGCAGGCCAACCTCGGAGGTCCCGAAGACCCGCGACCAGAGCCAGGCGAGGGCGTAGTAGAGCGGCGGCGTCGACTCGCTGCGCGGCACGGCGCTGAGCGTGTCGAAGAGGCTCGGGTGGAGCACCCGGGCGACGGTCACCGCCTCGTCGTAGCGGTAGCTCTGCAGGTCCAGCGTCGCGAAGCGGAGCAGGGCGCCGAGGACGACGATGCCCGCGAGTAGGCTAGCCCCCTCTCGCCCGCGCATCACTCGCATCCGCATCGACGGAGATGGGCCTCGACACCCCCAGCAAGACGAAACGCGCCGACTGGTACCCGTGGGCGCTGGTCGCGCTCACGGCGCTGGCGGCGGCGATCAGGTTCTCGACCCTCGGCCTGCAGAGCTACCGCCACGACGAGGCGGTGACCGCGGGCCGCGTCCTGCACGCCGGCCTCGCCGGGACGATGCACGAGGTCTGGGCCGGGGAGTCGACGCCGCCCCTCTACTACCTGCTGGCTTGGCTCTGGTCGCATGCGTTCGGCGTACGCGAGGTCGGCCTGCGCTCGCTCTCGGCGCTGTTCGGGACGGCGACGGTCCCCGTCGCCTACCTCGCCTACCTCGCCGGCCGCGAGCTGATCGGGCGGCGCGTCGGCCTGACGATCGCGGCGATCGTCGCCGTCAGCCCGGTGCTGGTCTGGTACTCGCAGGATGCACGATCGTACGCGCTGCTCGTCCTCCTCGCCTCCGCGGCCTTCCTCTTCTTCCTCCGCGCCCGGCGCAGCGGGGCGGCGCGCGACCTCGCCGGCTGGTCCGCCTTCTCGGCCCTGGCGCTCGCCACCCACTACTTCGCCTTCTTCCCGCTCGCGATCGAGGCGGCCTGGCTGCTGCTCGCGGCGCGGCCGCTGCGCCGCGTCCTCTGGGCGCTCGGCGGCGTCGTCGCCGCCGCCGCGGCGCTGGCGCCGATCGCCCTGCACCAGGCGCGGGGCAAGAACAACGACTGGATCGCCAGCTTCGGCCTGCTCGGCCGGCTGCGCGAGACCGGCACCTCGTTCTTCGTCGGCGAGACGGGACTGCTCAGGCATGCGGCGATCCCGATCGCGCTCTACGTCGCCGCCGTGGCCCTGCTCCTGCTCCGCGGTGGCGCGCGGGAGAAGCGCGGCGCGGCCGTTGCGCTGACGATCGGCGGCGGCGCGATCCTCCTCGCGCTCGCCTTCGCCGCGGTCGGCAACGACTACGTCCTCGACCGGAACCTGCTGCCGGCGCTGATCCCGCTGGCGCTCGTCGCCGCGGCGGGCATCGCCGCTCCGCGAGCCGGCCGGCTCGGCCCGGCCGTCGGCGTGGCGCTGGTCGCCTACCTGTTCGCCTTCTGCGTCTACGCCGATTTCCGCCCCGCCCTGCAGCGCGAAGACTGGCGCCGCGTGGCGAGCGCGATCGGCGCGTCGCACGGGCCGCGGGCGATCCTCGTCTGGGAGCAGGGCGACGAACCGCTCGCCTTCTACCTCGGCGGCGGTGAGACCCGGGTCAAGTGGAAGCAGTGGCGGCATGCGCCGCGGCCGGTGAGCGAAGTCGACGTGGTCAGCGGCCGGCCGCCGCCCCGCCGGGCGAGCGCCCTGCCGGCCGCCTTCCGGCGCGTCGGCTACGCGACGCTGGGACGGATGACGCTGGTGCGCTACCGGGCGCCGCGCCCGCTCCGCCTCGGCTGGAGACGGATCTCGCACAACTTCACCGGCTACTCCAACAACGCGGTCCTGCTCGACCGCCCGCCCGCTCGCTGAGCCGCCGCCCGTCGCGGCGCGGGGCGCTACGGCGCCACCCCACCCGGCGGCGGTGGCGGCGCTTCGGGAAAGTGGGGAGCGAAGGGCGGGAAGACCGGGTTGTGGAGGAACCTGCTCATCGTCGCCAGGCTCGCCGGGTAGTTCTGGATCCGGTAGGGGCTGGTCGAGCCGAAGTCCTGGTAGTAGACGAGCATCCGGCAGCGCTTGTGCCTGCGCACCCAGACGAACAGGCGCTTGACGTAGGTGGTGTCGTCGCCGGTGGAGATGCCGAACTCGGGCAACGCGAAGGGCTTGCCGGCGAAGCGGTTGTAGAGGCCGGTCAGCGCTTTCCAGTCCTGGTTGTCGGAGTAGAAGTCGGTGCCGACCCAGTCGACGTAGCGCCAGCCGGGGTAGAAGTGGCGCGGGCGGTTCCCGGGCACGGTCGGCGAGCCGGCCGGCAGGGTGCCCCAGATCACCGCGACCGGCGCTTTCGGCAGGCCGCCGATTTCGCCGCGCAGCGGCGGCAGGCCGGCCTTCGCCAGGCGGGCGTCGAGCGCGGGCAGCTTGCCGCCCCCGTGGAGGACTATGTACATGCGCCGGAAGGCGAGCCGGTACCAGCGCGGCTTGTGGGCGGCGTCGCGGCGCTGGCCGGCGCAGTCGTAGAAGGCGTACGGGTTGAGGCAGCGGTTCGGCTCGCCGAGGGGCCGGATGTAGGCGGGCATCCCCTTCGCCGAGAAGAGCCGGTTGAGCCGGATCAGGAAGCTGTCCCCGCGCCCCTGCGCGATCGCGCGAGGCGTGATCAGCTCGTGGCCGTCCTGGGGGTCGGCCGTCGTCAGGTGCAGGACCGGCCTCGCCCGCGCGTCCTGCCAGCGTTCGATCGAGCCGTGGAAGTCCGAGCCCCAGCTGCGGAAGGTCTCGATCAGGGCCGGGTGCTTGTTCAGGGCTTCGCTGAATTCGCCGAAGTTGGCCGGGTTGCCCGTGTCGCTGACGCCGAAGAAGACCCGCTTGCCCGGGGGCAGCAACCTGGCCGCGCCCGCGTCGGCCGGCGCCGCCAGGCAGAGCGCGATCGCGGCCAGCGCCGCCAGGCAGGTTCGGGCTCGCGTTCCGCGGGTCATCCGAGCTTCATTCGACCGGGGGAGTCGGTGTCCCTCCCGGCCGGCGGGCCGCACTCGGAGGTGTCGTTTGCAAAACCGGCCCGCCACCGGGAGAGAGTCGATATGGCCGTAACACTTGACGGCGGTGATCGATCCGCTGCGACGCTGGCACCCCCCACTCGCCCTCCACCGCCGACGGGACTAAAACCCTCCATATAGGGGATGTTTCAGTCCCGTCGGCTGTCGGTTTGGGTGACGATCTCGAGCACCTCGTCCGCGTACTTGGCGATGAAGCTGGGCCCGATGCCCCGGATCGCGGCGAGGCCGGACTCGTCGACCGGGCGGGCGGCGGCGATCGCGATCAGGGTCGAGTTGTGGGCGACGGTGTAGGCGGGCTTGCCCTGCGCCGCCTGCAGTCGCCACGCCTTCAACCGCTCGAAGAGCGGCTCGTCGGCCGCGGCCGGCTCCGCCGGAGGCGCCGCCGGCTTGGCGGCCCGCCGCGACGGCTGGATCGCGACCGTCGCCGGGTCGGGCAGCCAGTCGACCGGGTCGCAGACGTCGCAGCAGCGGCCGAGCGGCGCCCCCGCGGCGCGGTCGCCGAAGTGGTCGAGGACGCTGCGCCGCCGGCAGCGCTCGTCGTAGACGAACGACTTGATCGTGCGGTAGTCGCGCCAGCCGCGCTCGCGAGCGATCGCCAGCTCCGGGTCGCCGCTGCGCTGCTGGTTGAAGCGGACGAGGCGTCCCAGATCGGCCTTCATCGCCAGCAGCGCCGCCCGCGCCGGCAGCCCGTCGCGCCCCGCCCGCCCAGCCTCCTGGTAGTAGGCCTCGAGGCTGGTCGGGATCGTCATGTGCCAGACCGAGCGCACGTCGGCCTTGTCGACTCCCATGCCGAAGGCGTTGGTGGCGACGATCGCCTCGGCCTCGCCGCGCATGAAGCGCTCCTGGGCCGCCTCGCGGTCCGGCGCCTCCATCCCCGCGTGGTAGGCGAGGGCTCGCAGCCCGCGCTCGCGCAGGTGCGCCGCCAGCTCGTCGGAATCGCGGCGGGTGCCGCAGTAGACGATCGCGGGCCGGTTGGCCGGGTCGGAGAGACCCGCCTCGAGCAGGGCGAGGCGGCGCGCCACCGAGCCCTTCCCCTCGAGCGGCACGACGTCGAAGGAGAGGTTGGGACGGTCGAATCCGGAACGGATCTGGAGCGGGTCGCGCAGCCCGAAGCGGGTGACGATCTCGCTCGCCACGGCCTGCGTCGCCGTCGCCGTGCAGGCCATCACCGTCGGCCGGCCGAGCCGCTCGGCCACCTCGGGCAGGCGCAGGTAGTCGGGGCGGAAGTCGTGACCCCACTCCGAGACGCAGTGCGCCTCGTCGACCGCCATCAGGTCGATGCGACGCCGCGCCAGCGCATCGAGGAAGACGGTCGAGGCGAAGCGCTCCGGCGAGCAGTAGACGATCCGGGCCTCGCCGCCGCGCACCTGGTCGAGCGCCGCCCGCGCCGCCTCGGCGCTCATCCCCGAGGAGATCATCGCGGCCGGTCGACCGGCCCTATTCAGCCGCTGCCACTGGTCCTGCATCAGGGCGATCAGAGGACTGACCACCACGGTCAGATCCTCGCTCGCCAGCCCTGGCAGCTGGTAGCAGAGGCTCTTCCCGCCGCCGGTCGGCATCACCACCAACGAGTCCCGCCCTTCCAGCGCCGCCACCACGGCCTCCCGCTGCCCGGGCCTCCACGCGGAGAAGCCAAGCTCTCCGAGCAGCCGATCGGCGCGATCTCCAGCCCCCGACGTCACGACGGCGCAGGCTATTCGCGTCCGCGGATACGGGGTCAGGCTGGGCTCTCGGCGCCCGCGGCGGGGGCCGGGCCGCGGCGTCGGCGAGCCGGCGCCGGGCGCAGCCGCAGCCGGTCGGGCCAGAGCACGTAGAGCGCCATCGGGATCGCGTAGAGGAGGTAGATCGCGACCTCGCCGACGGTCGGCTTCGGTTGCAGCCCCAGCATCCCGGTCAGCAGCGAGCCCGAGATCGTCCCCGGCTGCACCAGCCAGGTGAGGTCGATTGCGTGGCTCTGCAGGCCGTTGAACCAGCCGGCCTCGTGGGCGGTGTGCAGCGAGGTCGAGAGCAGGCCGGCGGCGACGAAGACGAGGATCAGCCCGGTGACCCGGAAGAAGCGGGCGAGGTTGATGTGCACGCCGCCGCGGTAGATGCCGATGCCGATCGCGACGGCGGCGAGCAGGCCGAGGACGGCGCCGGCGCCGGCCGCGGTCGTGTCGGCGGCGTCCTGGAAGGCGGCGAGGAGGAAGACCGAGGTCTCGAAGCCCTCGCGCAGCACCGCGAGGAAGGCCATCGCGACCAGCGCGATCGCCGAGCCGGTTGCCAGGGCGCTCGCCGCGTGCCCTTCGAGCGACCTTTTGATCCCGCGCGCGTTGCGCCGCATCCAGACGATCATGTAGGTGACCGCGCCGACGGCGATCGCGCCGATCGTCGTCTCCAGCGAGTCCTGCCCGCGCTGGGGCAGCTCCTGGCCGACGACGCGCAGGATCACGGCGATCGCGACGCAGAGCGCGACGGCGACGGCGACCCCCGCCCACATCTGGCGGATCGCGTCGCGCCGCCCCTCCTTGACCAGGAAGGCAGCGATGATGCCGATGATCAGCGAGGCCTCTACACCCTCGCGCAGCGCGATCACAAAGGTCGGGATCATCCGGTGACGTGCTCCTTGGCTTCCATCCGTCCTCTTCGGCCACCCGAATTAGGTGACCCTAACGAGCTAAAAACCTAGCACGCCGCTCTCGAGCGCGGCGGAGGGGCCGGGCAGCCAGGGCTCGAACCAGTTGCAGATGCCGCGCGTCAGGGACTCGGCGGCCTCCGGTCCCCAGGTCCCCGCCGGGTAGGGGTGCACCGGCCCCGGCTCGTCGAGCAGCGGCTGGACGATCCGCCAGGTCTCCTCGACCGCGTCCTCGCGGGTGAAGAGCTGGGCGCGGCCGGCGAGCGCGTCGCCGAGCAGGCGCTCGTAGGGCTCGGGCTCCTCGCCCGCGACCTTCTCGAAGAGGACCTCGAGGTCGGCCGGCTCGAAGGTCTCCTCGCCCGCCTGCTTGGCGAAGAGGCGGATGCGGGCGCCGGGGGTGGGCTCGATCCGCACCGTCAGCTGGTTCGGTTCGGGCAGCCGGCCCGGGCCGATGCCGAGCTTCGGTGGCCGCTTGAAGACGACGGTCACCTCGGAGGCCTTGACCGGCAGGTTCTTGCCGGCGCGGACGAAGAAGGGGACGCCGCTCCAGCGCCAGTTGTCGATCGCCAGCTCGATCGCGGCAAAGGTCTCGGTGGTCGAGTCCGGCGCCACGTCCGGCACTTCGCGGAAGCCCTCGTACTGGCCGCGCACGTAGCGGGCCGGGTCCGCCGCCCGCACCGCCTTGAACAGCTCCAGCTTCTTGTCGCGCACCGAGTCCGGCTGGTTGCCGGCCGGCGGCTCCATCGCGATTAGCGAGAGCACCTGCAGGGCGTGGTTCTGGATCACGTCGCGCATCGCGCCGACCGCGTCGTAGAAGCGGCCGCGGTCCTCGACGCCGAAGTCCTCGGCGATCGTCGTCTGCACGTGCGAGACGTGCTCGCGATTCCAGACCGGCTCCAGCATCGAGTTGGCGAAGCGCAGGTAGGCGATGTCCATCACCGGCTCCTTGCCCAGGTAGTGGTCGATGCGCAGGATCTGGTCCTCGCGCAGCAGCTCGTGCAGTTCGGCGTTGAGCTGGCGGGCCGATTCGAGATCGTGCCCGAAGGGCTTCTCGATCACGACCCGGCCGTTGTCTGTGAGGCCGACCTCGCTCAGCCCCTTGACCACGGGGCAGAAGAGCGCCGGCGGGACCTCGAGGTAGAAGACCGGCGAGCGCACCTCGCCGGCCGCCGCGCCGACCGCGTCGGCGACGCGCTTGAAGGTGTCGGGCTCGGCGTAGTCGCCCTGCACGTAGGAGATGCGGGCCGTGAGCCGGTCGAGGACGTCGTCGTCGGGCTCCTTGACGCTGGCCTCGATCGAGTCGCGCGCGTGCCGGCGCAGCTGCTCGAGCGACCACTCGTCGATCGCGACGCCGACGATCGGGCAGTCGAGCTTCTTGCGCGCCTCCAGGCGGTAGAGCGCCCGGAAGGTCATCTTCTTCGCCAGGTCGCCGGTGATGCCGAAGACGACGAGGGCGTCGGCGGGTAGGGTGGTGGACATGGAGCTGGGAATGGTAGGGCTCGGGCGGATGGGCGCCAACATGGCGCGCCGGCTGATGCGCGACGGTCACCGGATCGTCGCCTACGACGTCAACCCCGATGCCGTCTCCGAGCTGGCCGGAGAGGGCGCGGAGGGCGCCTCCTCGCCGGCGGAGCTGGCCGCGAAGCTGAGCGCGCCGCGCTCGGTCTGGGTGATGGTCCCCGCCGGCGAGATCACCGAGAAGACGATCGCCGACGTCGCCGCCGTGCTCGAGGCGGGCGACGCGATCGTCGACGGCGGCAACTCCTACTACCGCGACGACATCCGCCGCGCGGCGACGCTGCGCGAGCAGGACGTCGACTTCGTCGATTGCGGCACCAGCGGCGGCGTCTTCGGCCTCGAGCGCGGCTACTGCCTGATGATCGGCGGCCCCGACCGCGCGGTCGAGCGCCTCGACCCGGTCTTCGCCTCGCTGGCGCCCGGCGTCGAGTCAGCCGAGCGCACGCCGGGCCGCTCCGGCGACCCCTCGCCCTCGGAGAACGGCTACCTGCACTGCGGCCCGAACGGCGCCGGGCACTTCGTGAAGATGGTCCACAACGGGATCGAGTACGGCGTGATGGCCGCCTACGCCGAGGGCCTCAACATCCTCGAGAACGCCAACGCCGGCAAGGTGCAGCGCGAAGCCGACGCCGAGACGGCGCCGCTCGAGCAGCCCGAGTACTACCAGTACGACATCGACCTGCCCGAGGTGGCCGAGGTCTGGCGGCGGGGCAGCGTGATCGGCTCCTGGCTGCTCGACCTGACGGCGGCGGCGATGCGCGAATCGCCCGACCTCGCCGGGTTCGCCGGCCGCGTCTCGGACTCGGGCGAGGGTCGCTGGACCTCGATCGCGGCGATCGACGAGGGCGTGCCGGCGCCGGTGCTGACAACCGCGCTCTATGAGCGCTTTTCCTCTCGTGGTCTCGACGACTTCGCGGATAAGATCCTCTCCGCGATGCGCAAGCAGTTCGGCGGTCACGACGAGAAGCCATCCTGAGGCGACGATGGCGATAGAGCTGGAGGTAGTGGCCGACGACAAGGCGGCGGCGCGGCGCGCGGCCGAGCTGATCGCTGCGGCCGGGGCGGAGACGATGGCCGAGGGGCCGGGGCCGTTCTCGCTGGCGATGAGCGGCGGCCGCACGCCCTGGGCGATGCTCGCGATCCTCGGCGAGTTAGAGGAGATGCCGTGGGAGTCGACCGAGCTCTTCCAGGTCGACGAGCGGATCGCCGCGCCGGGCAGCGAGGTCCGCAACCTCACCCACATGGTGCTCGGCCTCTCGATGGACCACCAGGCCGCCCTGCGGCCGATGCCGGTCACCCAGCGCGACCTCGAGGCGGCGGCGGCCGAATACGAACGCACGCTGCCCGAGCCGCTCGACTGCGTCCACCTCGGCCTCGGCGACGACGGCCACACGGCCTCGCTCGTCCCCGACGACCCCGTCCTCGACGTCGGCGACCGCCGCGTCGCCGTCACCGAGACCGCCTACCAGGGCCACCGCCGCATGACTCTCACCTACCCGGCCCTGGCCGAAGCCCGCCGGATCGTCTGGCTGGTCACCGGCCCCGAGAAGCGCGACGCCCTCGCCCGTCTGCTCACCGCCGACCCGCTGATCCCCGCCGGCCGGGTCGAGAGCTCGAAGATGGTCGTGGTCGCCGACGAGGCTGCGGCCCCGTAGCGACGCTGCCCTAACCGTCTTCGCGCAGGTTCGCCTGCAGCTCCCTGAGCCTCTGCAGGCGGTGGTCCTCGGCCCCGACCATCCTCGTCAGCCAAGTTTCGATCGCGGGAACGTCGAGCTCGTCGGTGGCGATCATCATCTGCTCGATGTCGAGCCAGTCCTTGCGGCGGTCGAACATCGCCTTGCAGACCGCCAGGTGCTCCGGCGCGAGGATCGGCACGACGGCGTCGGCGAACGGGACGCGGCGGAAGCTCGCGCGCATCTCCTCGTGCACGGCGTCGTAGGCGAAGAAGAGGTCGACCGCGTTGTCGCCCCACCAGAGCCGGCCCTGCCCGTCGCGCAGGAGCGCGCCCTCGTCGAGGGGGTCGCACACCACGCCGAGCGGTTCGAGGGCGTCGATCACGTCGCGCCAGCGCTCGGTCGGGACGAAGACGTTGACGTCGATGTCGATCGTCGCCCGCGGCTCGGCGTAGTAGGCGAGGGCCAGGGCGCCGCCCAAGGCGTGGGCGATCTTCGCCTCGCGCAGCGATTCGTGGATCACGATCACCTTCTCGGGCAGGCTGGGCTCTTCGTCGAGCATCGGCGTCGCTGCCGCTTCGTTCATGGCGCTGCCCGGGAGTCGAGGCGTGGGAAGCGGAGCGGCTTGCCCCTGCGCCCGCCCGAGGGCAGGGCGTCGGCCAGCAGGAGGAGCTCGAAGAGGGCGTTTCCCCGCTCGGCCGGGGTCGCGGCCACCCATGCGGCCACCGACAGTCCGGCCTCGTCCTCGGGGCGCTGCGCCTCGCGGTGGCCGTGTTCGAGGAGGTCGATCAGGATCCGGCGCAGGGGGGGTGCGATTCGACGCCCTTTGTCGAGCTCGGCGATCAGCGTCCGCGCAGCCTCCTCCGCCGGCTCGCGCGCCACCGGCGCGCCGGCCCGGCGCGCCGCGCGCCGCAGCTCCTTGGCGCTGGGGGGCGTCGCTGCCTTGGCGCGGGCCGTCTCGATGACGTCGTCCGTCAGCTCCCGGAAGGAGGCGAGGGTCTTGCTGCGGGGACCGCGCGCCGTGCTGTGAGACTCACGGATCTCGAACCGACCCGGCCGCGTGGGAACCACAAAAGTCATAGTGGTACGAATATACCACTACCCTCCACTAAACCCCGTGATTCGCGACGATGCGGCCGTCCGGGTCGTAGGCGCGCTTGACCTCGGCCAGTCGCTCGCAAACCGCGGCGGGGAGGATCGAGTCGACCCCGGCGGGCCTTTCGGCGAAGTTGAAGTACGTGCCCGCGGCCCAGGGCGCCATCGCCTCGCCGAGGGCACCGAGGTGGCGGGGGATCGCCTCGCCCAGCTCCGGCGTCATCGGCATCCCGACGCTGTACATCGCGTAGTCGGCGTCGAGGTGGGAGAGGGCGCCGGCGTTCTCGGCCGGTCGGCCGGCGGCGGCGCCGAGATGGCGCAGCTCGCTGAGCAGCAGCGGCGAGCCCGATCCGGGCCCCGTCGCCGCGACCCAGGCGTCGATCGCCTCGTCGCTCAGCTCGCCGATCAGCATCCCGTCGCCGATCGCCGGCACCGGGCTCTCCGGGTCCATGTGGATGCGGCTCAGGCCCGCGGTCGGCATCTGGGCGAAGCTGTCCATGATCGGCTCGCCCAGTGCGCGCAGCGGCGCGATCAGCGCCTCGCCCGCGGCCTCGGTCCCGGCGATCGCGCCGTCGATCGTCAGCAGCGGCGTGCCGCGCAGCGGCTCGGGCACGTCGGGGATGTCGGGTGGGGTGAGGAAGCGGATGCAGGTGGTCGCCTCCTCGGGCGCGGCCGCCGCCCAGTCGCGGTAGGCGCGGACCGCCTCCGCGCCCAGCTCCGCCGGGAAGAGCAGGATGCCGCCGTAGGCCTCGGCGTAGGGGAGCAGGTCGAAGTGCAGCGCGGTGACGATCGCGTAGCCGCCCCCGCCGCCGCGCAGCGCCCAGAAGAGGTCGGGGTCGTTGCCGGCGTCGACGGTGCGCGCCTCGCCCGCGGCCGTGACCAGCTCGATCGCTCGCACGCGGTTGCAGGCGAACCCGTGCGGGCGGACGAACCAGCTCATCCCGCCGCCCAGGGTGTACCCGGTCACGCCCACGTCGGGCGAGGAGCCGGGCAGGAAGCAGAGGCCGTGCTCGTTCGCGGCCTCGCCCAGCTCCGCCGAGAGCACGCCTGCTTCGACCCGGGCGGTGCCGGCGCCTGGGTCGACCTCGATGCCGCGCATGCGCTCGGTCTTGATCAGGATCGTCCCGGCCAGCGGCCCGAGCGGCGCGGCGCCGTGCCCGGTCCCCTGGCCGGCGACCCGCAGGCCGCTCTCGGCGGCGAAGCGGACCGCGGCGGCGACGTCGTCGGCGCCCTCGGCGAAGACGACGGCCTCGGGCTGCTGGTCGGCGATCAGGTTCCAGGCGGCGCGCGCCTCGTCCCAGCCGGGGTCGGCGGGCGTGGCGACCCGGCCGGCGACGGCCAGGGCGGTGAAGTCGGTCATCGGGGCTCCTTTGGGATCAGTCGAAGGTCGTTCGGTCGACGACGCCTCCGGCCCCCACCAACAGCTCACTCACCATACTCGGCGGGAAGAGGCCGTGGGCGGCGACGCCGGGGTCGGCCTCGAGCCGGGCCGCGAGGGCGGCCGGGTCGCCGATCTCGCCTGCGTAGTCGGCAATCGCGCCGTCGTCGGGGCTGCGGGGCGCGTCGCGCAGCGTGACCTCCGTGCCGAAGCGGGCGAGGGTCGAGCGCAGGCCGAAGGCGAAGAGCTCGAGCGGGACCGGACCGCTGAGGGAGTCGACCGGCTTGCTCGAGTCGGCGATGACGACGAAGCGCTCGGCCGCCGCGGCGACGATCTTCTCGCGCAGGTGGGCGCCGCCGCCGCCCTTGATCAGCCAGCCGTCCGGCGTCACCTGGTCGGTGCCGTCGATCGCGATGTCAAGGCGCTGCAGCTCGCTGAACTCCTCGACCGGGATGCCCAGCCCCCGTGCCTGCTCCTCGGTCGCGACCGAGGTCGCCACGCAGCGGATGCCGCTCAGCCCGCGCGCAGCCAGCGCCGGAAGCAGGAAGGCCACCGTCGAGCCGGTGCCGAGCCCGACCGTCATCCCCTCCTCGACCAGCTCCGCCGCCGCCTCGGCCGCGATCCGCTTCTCGTCTCCCAGAGCCAACGCCGCGCCACTCTACCCGGCCTCCACCCCGCTGACTTCGTCTTTATTCGCCTATACGCCTACTAACGACAAAGTCAGCGGCGATATCTATGCTCGCGGCGAGATGGATGCGCGAATCTGGCTGACGGGGGAGGGGGGCGCGCCGCGCTCGGTGGCGCTGCCGCCGGGGCGCACGGTTGTCGGTCGCGATCCCGGGGCGGCGATCCAGATCGACGACGAGGCGGTCTCCTGGAACCACGTCGAGATCGAGAACCGCGGCGGCGTGCTGATGGCGACCGACCTCGACAGTCGCAACGGCACGGCGCTCAACGGCGAGCCGCTCGACCGGCCCCGGCGCCTGCGCGACGGCGACACGCTGACAGTCGGCAACCACCGCCTCGAAGTCTCCGACCCGGTGCCCGGTCGGGCCGGCGGCACCGTCGCCGCCCCGGCGCCCTCGGTGCCGCTCAACGAAGAGGAGCGGGCGACCGCCACCGCCCTCGTCGCCCCCTACCGCAGCGAGGGCGCCTTCGCTGGCCGCCCCGCCACCCGCGCCGAGCTGGCCGAGGCCCTGCACGTCAGCGAGCGCACCGCCCAGCGCCGCCTCGACGCTCTCGCCGCCAAGCTCGACGTCCCCGGCGACGCCGGCCGCGACCGCCCCCGCCTGATCGCCGCCCGCGTGATCGAGCTCGGCCTCGACCGCGCCTGACCGCAGCCCGATAGCCCCGAGACGCCCCACGCCTCGGGTGGCACGGTGCGGGCCAGAAGTGGCTCGATAGAGGAAGCCGCTGGCGTTTTCGCGCACGGCGCCATATCCGAGCATCGGTTGTGCAAATGCAACCGACCCGAAAGGGGAGTCCGATGCTCAAGCGATTCACACTCATGGCGGCTCTGGTTTTGGCGGCGGCGGCGTTGCCGGCCTCGGCCCAGGCGCGGACCGGCGCGATCGTCTTCTCGCTGGTCACCGTCGAACAACCGTGCTGCGAAGTCGAAGGCAAAGCGCCCGACCCCATCACGACGGGCGGCCTCTACGCCTCGCGGAACGGGCGCTTCAACCAGCTCACCGAAGATCCGACCGACAGCGAACCCGACTTCTCCGCCGATGGTCGCACGATCGCCTTCGTCCGCGGCGGCGACATCTGGGCGATGCGCGCCGACGGCAGCGGTCAGCGGCAGCTGACCAGCGGCCTCGAAATCGACTCGCGCCCGCTCGTCTCGCCGAACGGCCGGATCGTCCTCTTCGAGCGGCGGGCGGCCGAAGGCGCCCCGCGCGACCTCTACACGGTCCGCGTGACCGCCGGAACCGTCCACGCGCTGACCCAGTCGCCGAGCGACGAGCACGAAGCCTCGCTCTCGCCGGACGGCCGTACGGTCGTCTTCGTCCGCAGCGTCGCCGAAACCGGTGGCGGCACGGCCGACGACATCTACACGATGCGGCCCTCGGGCCGGCAGCTGCGCCGGCTGACCAGGACGGCGCACATCGACGAGTTCGCCCCCCGCTACCTCGACGAACGGATCGTCTACAGCCGCGGCGAGAGCACGGAAGGCCCGGGTGCCTACGCCGACATCTACGCGATGAACCAGAGGGGCAGGAAGGTGCGCAAGCTGATCGCGGGTGCCGGCTCCTCCTTCGTCGAGGACGTCACGGCCAACGGCCGCACGATCCTCTTCCGTCGCGACCAGGGCCTCTGGGTCAAGCGTCTCCGTCACAGGGGTCGCAAGCTGGCCCAACTTCCCGACCAGTCCCGGACCAACGCGGTGTTCTCGTCCGACGGCCGCAAGGTGGCCGCCTTCACCGCGACCAAAGAAGAGGAGTCCCTCTCGGTGATCGATGTCGCCACCGGACGACGCAGCTTCAGCGAAGTCGTCGGCGGCGATGGCGAAACCACCATCGGTCCGGTCATCGCCTGGCAGCCGGTGCGTCGGTAGGACTCCCCACCGGCTCCAGCACGAAGGGCCCCTCTTGCGACCGGAGGGGCCCTTCGTCGTTTTGCGCCGGTATAACCGCCGCGTGGCAGAGCCAATGATCGGTACGACCCTCGCCGGGTACCGGATCGAGTCGCTGCTGGCCCGCGGCGGCATGGGGGTCGTCTACCGGGCGACCCAGGTCGCCCTCGA
>JBLMYD010000147.1:0-15493 GCA_050258095.1 Chloroflexota bacterium | reverse complement strand
CCTGGGCGGCGAGGTCCATCACCTTGCACATCTTCTCCGCCATCACCTCGCCGAGGCTGCCGCCGAAGACGGTGAAGTCCTGCGAGAAGACGAAGACGGTGCGGCCGTCGATCGTGCCGTGGCCGGTGACGACGGCGTCGCCCCAGGGCCGTTTCTTCTGCATCTCGAAGTCGTAGGTGCGGTGGCGGACGAAGGTGTCCAGCTCCTCGAAGGAGCCCGGGTCGAGCAGCTTCTCGACCCGCTCGCGGGCGGTCATCTTGCCCTTCGCGTGCTGCTTCTCGACCGCCTCCTCGGAGGCCGAATGGACCGCCTCATGGCGCAGCTCGCGCAGGTAGGCGAGCTTCTCCTCGTGGGTGACCGGATTCCGTTCCCGCATCGGCGCGGGAGTCTATTTGTCCTGCGCCGAGCGGGTGCGATACCTAATCAAGTATCATCCTCCCGTGGACTCTCCTCAGGCGCTTCTCCGTCAGGTGCGGTCGGCCGCCGGCCTCTCGCAGCGCGCCCTCGCCGAGCGGGCGGGCACCTCGCAGCCGGCGATCGCCCGCTACGAGGGCGGCGTCGCGACCCCGTCCTGGGAGACCCTGCAGAGACTCGCATCCGCATGCGGGCGCAGCGTGCGGCTGAGCGCGGAGGTCGCCGCCGACCCGCACGACGTGGAGCTGGCGGCGCGCCTGCTGGAGCTGACGCCGTTGGAGCGCCTGCGCTCTCTCTCCCGTTACGCGCGCCTGCGGGAGCGGGTGCGATGACGGAGTTCGACCCCGAGCGGCTGCTGCGCGCGCTGGTCGAGCACGAGGTCGACTTCTGCGTGATCGGCGCCGTCGCCGCCTGGCTGCAGGGCAGCCCCGCGGTGACCCTCGACCTCGACGTGATGCCGCGCCGCGACCTCGACAACGCCGACCGCCTCGCCGCAGCGCTCAACTCGCTACGGGCGCGCCCGCCGGGCGCTGACGAGCCGGTCGAGCTGGAGGGGGCCGACTTCCTCGGCTGGCAGGCGCAGCGGTTCGACACCGCCGCGGGTCCGCTCGACGTGGTCCCCCACGCCGCCGCGATCGGCGCCTTCGAGGACGTCGCCACCGTCGGTCTCGAGCTGGGCGACCTCGCTGTCCGCGCAATCACGATCGACGAGGTGATCGCCTCCAAGGAGAAGCTGGGGCGCCCCAAGGACACCGCCGCCCTGCCTGCGCTCTACGCGGCGCGAGAAGCGCTGCGGCGCAGGCAGGGGGATTAGACGCGTCGACCTAGAGTTCGGCGCAGACGGCGAACGCCTCGAGCGACCAGGCCTCGGTCTGGCCTTCGCCGGTCTCGTGGGCGAAGGCGGACCAGCCGGTGCGATTGCCGCTGCCGTCGACGAACGGGTTCGACCCGGTCAGGGCGACGGACTTGAGTTCGCCGCCGAGGCGGGCGCCGCCGGCGATCGCGAACTTGCCTTCCGGGCACAAGGCGGTGACGGACTTCGAGTCTTCGGAGTCTTCGCCGGTCAGTTCGCTCCTGTAGGCGACGTTGCGCACGAGCTGGGAGAGGAAGTCAGACGTCAGCTTGCTGGCGCTTACCGCGCCGGCCTTGAGCTTCGCTTCGGTGACGACGCCGCCGCCGAGCTGCTTGGAGCGGACCGCGGCGTTGGCCAGCTGGCTGGTGCCGACGCTGCCGGCGGCGATCTTCCCCCCGGTCACCGCCCGGTTGCGCAGCTTGGGGGTCGTCACCGCTCCGTTGTGCAGCTTGGACGTGGTCACCACGCCGTTGCTGAGGTCCTTCGTCCTCACCTTGCCCTTCGCCGCGTAGGCGGCCCCTCCCAGCGCCAGGAACAGCGCGGCGCAGGACATCACGTTGGCGAAGGTCAGGTGCTTCCTCAGCTGCTTCAACTCGCTCATCTCCTTTGGACGATTCGTTTAGGCGAAGGGCTGCTTCTGCGGTTCGGCGAGGCGGTCGAGGATCCGCTCGAGATCGGCCTCGACGAGGCCGGAGTCCTCCCCGGTGCGCAGCGCGACGCGCGTGCCGAAGCCCTTCTCGGCCATCGTCACCTCGACCCCTTCGACGGCGACGATCAGCTCCGCCAGCTCGGGCTCGGACTTCATCAGCGTCCGCGCGACCTCGATCATTGCGTGCCGCTTCAACCGCCAGGGGGCGGTTCCTGCTTGCGGTGCGCTTTTTGCTCCACCGGAAGCTCAGGCTTCGAGCAAGCCGGCGACGCCGGCTGCGTCGGGAACGACGTGAGTGAGCCCTGGGATCTCGCCGAACCCTCCGTCGGCGGAAACCAGGGCGGTCGCGTTGGCGGAGATCGCTGCGGCGGCGAGAACGGCGTCGAAGGCGCCGACGCTCGCGGCTCGCTCGAAGAGCGCCAGCCCCGAGCGCAGACTCTCACCGTCGACCTCCAGCAGGGGAGACAGCAGATCCGCGTAGTCGCGACCGAGAGCAGCCGCGTCCTCGCGATCGCGCCTCCTCGACCTCACGTGGACGAACTCCTGAATCGCCTCGACCGACGTCGTGGCCTGTATCGCGTCGGTCGCGATCGCCGTCAGCAGATTGCGACACGGCTCACGTAGGGAGTGGTCGGCCCCCTTCGCGTAGACGAGGACGGTTGTGTCGAGAACGATCACGCCCGCCGTGCGCGCAGTGCCCCGAGCTCCGCCTTCAGCTCGGCGACGTCCGGCACATCCATGTCGGGCGCGTCGAGCAGGTGGCGGATCGCCGCCTCGCGCCTGCCCGTCGAGGAGGCGATTCCCCGGTCGATCGCCTCACGCACAACCGTCGCCACCGAGACGCCGCGGTCCCGTGCCACAGCCGTGATACGGGAGTGGCGCTCGTCGTCGATCAGGATCTGCAGCCGGTGCTCAAGTGACATGAGCATACATTAGCATGCTCAGAAGAACGCGCCGCCGCGGTACTCGCCGAAGACGTCGCGCATCGCGCCGCAGACCTCGCCGATCGAGGCGTCGGCGGCGAGCGCGGCGCGGATCGGGTGCAGCAGGTTGCCGTCGCCGCGGGCGACGGCGCGCAGGGCCTCGAGCTTCTCGTCGACCCCGGCCTGGTCGCGGCGCTCCTTGAAGGCCTTGAGCCGCGCCAGCTGGCGCTCCTCCGCCTCGGGGTCGACGCGGAGGATGTCGACGTCGTCGACCTGGTCGGTGACGTACTTGTTGACGCCGACGACGATGTCCTGTCCGGTCCGGTAGCGCTCGTGGTAGCTGTGCGCCGACTCCTCGATCTCGCGCTGCATGAACTCCAGCGCCTCGACCGAGCCGCCCAGCTCTTCGACCTTGTCCATCAGCTCCCAGGCGCGCGCTTCGACCTCGTCGGTCAGCGACTCGACGAAGTAGGAGCCAGCGAAGGGATCGACCGTGTCGGCCGCCCCCGACTCGTGCGCGATCACCTGCTGGGTGCGCAGCGCGATCCGCGCCGAGCGCTCGGTCGGCAGCGCCAGCGCCTCGTCGAAGCCGTTGGTGTGCAGACTCTGGGTGCCGCCGCAGACGGCGGCGAAGCCCTGCAGGGCGACGCGGATGATGTTGACCTCGGGCTGCTGGGCCTGCAGCGTCACGCCGCCGGTCTGGGTGTGGAAGCGGATCTTCATCGAGCTCGGGTCCTGCGCTCCGAAGCGCTCGCCGACGATCTTTGCCCACATCCGCCGCACGGCGCGGAACTTGGCGATCTCCTGGAAGACGTTGTTGTGGCCGTTGAAGAAGAAGGCGAGCCGGGGCGCGAACTCGTCGATCGCCAGGCCGCGCTCGAGCGCCGCTTCGACGTAGGCGATCGCGTTGGAGAGCGTGAACGCCACCTCCTGCACGGCCGAGCAGCCCTTCTCGCGGATGTGGTAGCCGGAGATCGAGATCGTGTTCCACTTCGGCACGCTCTCGCGGCAGTACTCGAAGATGTCGGTGGTCAGCCGCATCGTCGGCGCCGGCGGGTAGATGTAGTTGCCGCGCGCCATGTACTCCTTGAGCACGTCGTTCTGGACCGTGCCGCGCAGCTTCTCGGACGGCACGCCCTGCTCCTCGCCGACCAGCTCGTAGAGGAGCAGCAGGATCGCCGCCGGGGCGTTGATCGTCATCGAGGTCGAGACGCCGTCGAGCGGGATCGCCTCGAAGCAGATCCGCATGTCTTCGATCGTGTCGATCGGCACCCCGGTGCGGCCGACCTCGCCGCGACAGAGCGGGTCGTCGGAGTCGCGGCCGAGCTGGGTCGGCAGGTCGAAGGCCATCGAGAGCCCGGTCGAGCCGTGCTCGATCAGGTAGCGGTAGCGCTCGTTGGTGTCCTCGGGCGTGGCGAAGCCGGCGTACTGGCGCATCGTCCAGAGCCGGTCGCGGTACATGCCCTCGTGGATGCCACGCGTGAAGGGCGGCTCGCCCGGCTCGCCGAGGCGCGCCTCCAGGCCCGGCGCGATGTCGCCGGCCTCGTAGAGGCGCTCGATCTCGATCCCGGAGTCGGTGAAGACGCGCTCGTCGTCGGGCCCGACGATCGGAGCGATGCTGCGATGGGTCTCTTCGGTGGGCATGGCGACAGGATATGCGCGCGCAGCGCCCGGCGCCCGACCGGAACATTGCGGCGATATACGGTTTGTGAAGAAGTGATGCCAGGAATATTCTTGGCTGCAAATCGACACGCCGTAAGTCGCCATTGGGACAGCAGGGGGCGGCAGCAAACGGAGGATCGAATGAAAGACGTGACCCAGCCAGCTAAGGCCCGGGGGAAGATGCTGTCAGCGGTGGCTTTGGCCGTCGCACTGGCTGCGTCGCTTGCTCTTGCCCCCTTTGCCTCGGCCACCAGCGACCCGGTCGCCGGTGGCACGACGACCGTCACCCTCAGCAAGGGCCTCTTCAAGAAGCTGAAGAAGAAGAAGGTCAAGACCCTGAAGCTGAGCCCCGGCAAGGTGAAGAACCGCAAGGTGACGCTGCCGGTCGGCGGCGGCTCGATGGACCCGACCAACGGGCTCGGCAGCCTCGAACTGAACGGCGGCTTCAAGTTCAAGCGGGGCAAGAAGCAGGCTCCGGTGAAGCGGCTCGTGCTCGACACCGCGCACAGCTCCCTCAAGGGCAAGGTCGCCAACAAGCAGATGAAGATCGCCTCCGTGGTCGGCCTCTCCTACAGCCGCAACGGCTTCGGCGTCAACGTCAAGGTCACCAAGCTGAAGCTGACCAGCAAGGCAGCCAAGCGGCTGAACCAGAAGCTCGGATTCGGCGGCAAGAGCAAGAAGAAGAGCAAGCGCGCCACGGGCAGCAAGGAGAGCGAGCAGGGGCCCTTCAAGGGCGGTCAGGTTCTCGGCGGCTCCTCCAGCGAATCGCAGCCGAAGACGGTTGCGGTGGTGGCGACGAGCAAGGCCGACCTGCTCACCAATGAAACGACGGTGAAAACGTTCGTTCTACCTCCGCCCACCGGGCTGGCGGTCAAAATCGAACCGATCGAACCGACCGAACTCGTGGCGGAAGAAAATCCGTTCACGCCGCTGCTCCGGTTCCCGATCAGCGGTGGATCGATCGCTCCCGACGCCAGCAGCGGCATCGTTGAGACCAACGGTGGGGTCAAGCTCGTGCAGGAACTCGAAGTGGGCACGACGACGATGACTCTCGCCAACATCTGGGTCGACCTCGGCGCCAAGACAGCAACGGTCGAAGTCACGGTCGAATCGACGATCTCCCCGGAACTCAACCTCGGCTCGCTCGGGGCACGTAGCTCGATTGCCGACCTCAACCTGGCCGGCGCGACGATCGTCTCCGATCCGACCAACCGTACGGTCAGCGTGCAGAACGCGACCGCGACGCTGCAACTGATCACGGCGGAAACGCTGAACTCCATCTTCGGCGCCCCATTCGACGCGTTCGAAATCCCGCATGGGACCTTCAAAGAAGGCGACGGCCTCGGCACCTTCTCCTTCACGGCGCAGACGCAGTAGCGCCGACGGAGATGATGGACTCGAGGAGGGCGGCCAGGCGGCCGCCCTCCTCGCTTTGCGGCCAGACCGGCAGGCATTCGCGCCCCGGCGGCGAACGTTTTGGTTGCGAACTTGCATTCCATTCTGTACCTTCGCCGGTACCCCAGGGCGATCTGGAGAGGCCGCTCGGGAGAGGCTCCGGACTCAAACAGAGGCATGGCGGCGGGCCATGCAGGAGGGGAAGGGCGATGTCCCAGATCGATGAGCAGAACACCCCGCGGCGCCTGTCGCCGTTCTGGCCGGTGGACGCCCGGCACGGAGTCGACCACGTCCTCCTCGACGGCCGGCCGGCGGCGAATCCCGAGCAGACGATGCCGCTCCTGGTCGAGCTGGCCGGGCTGAGCGAAGCGATGCGCGGCATGCAGACAGCAGACGGCGAGTTCCTCTCCGAGACCGCCGCCTCCGCGCTGCGCGGCGAGATGGTCGAGAAGATGCGCGAGCTGGCCGAGCTGCTCGACGAGGAGAGCGCCGAGATCGTCCGCCGGCGGGCCAAGGCCCTCTCGGGCGCCGCCGACCACGAGAAGACGGTCGTCGAGATCGCCCGCGACAACGTCCAGCCTGCTCTCGAGGTCGTCTGCGGGCCGCTCTGCACCTGGCGGATGAAGACCCGCGTGGGTCTGCACTCCTTCCTCGCCGCCGCCCGCGACGAGGAGAGCCAGGCGAAGCTCGACTCGCTCGACGACACGCTCGAGGGCGCGCTCGACTTCCTCCGCGAGAGCATCGACAGCGAGGGCCTGTACGTGCCCTACAAGCTGCCGATGAACGTCACCGAGCTGCTGATCTCGGCGGGCGAGGCGGCTGGCCACCCCAAGCACTTCGCCTACTTCATGCCCGAGGACGAAGGCGTCGACGATCTACCGCTGGAGGAACAGCGCACCCTCTACATGCGCAACGTCCACATCGCCCGCTACCGGTCGATCACGATCCCGCTGGCCGAGACCCTGCTGGAGGGCCCGATGGCGCCGACCGAGGCCCCGGTCGAGGCCACCCTGATGCCGTGGATCCGCGGCCACGACCACGGCCACAACGTGATCGTCCCCGAGACCGCCTACGACGAGTGGCGCGAGACGCTCGGAATCGAGCCGTTCATGGCGCTGCAGGAGGCGATCGCCGACGTCTACGGCTTCCTGATGACGATCTCCGAGCCGTGGCTGGCGATCTCCGGCCACAGCCGCCTCGACATGTGCGCGACGCACATGGCCGAGCTGCTCCACTACCTGCGCCGCGGCCCGCGCTTCTGGGGCGACCCTGGCGCCGCCTACGTCGAACTCAGCTTCCTCGCCGAGAACGGCTTCGTCGAGATCGACGAGCGGGGGCGGATCCGCTGGGACGAGGACGGCTTCTGCCGGGGCATGACGGCGCTGGCCGCCGCCCTCACCGAGTCGACCGTCGCCGCGCCCGACGAGCAGGGCTCCGAAGCGCTGCTCGCCCGCTACGGCTGGCCCAGCGAGACGGCGGCGATGCGCACCTGGCGGGTGATGTGCGACGAGCTCGCCGGCGTGCCGACCTCGGTCGGCTTCTACCGGCCGACGGACGCCGGCACCGCCGACAGCGCCGCGCTGGCGGCCGAAGCGGTCGCCTGAGCCAGCGGCCCGTCAGTCCGAAGCGCCGGCCAGGCGCTCGACGCCGGCGCGCTCGATCGTCATCCGCAGGCCGTCGCGCAGCTCGACCGTCGGCTCCCAGCCGAGCAGGTCGCGCGCCCGCGCGATGTCTGGGCGGCGCTGCTGGGGATCGTCGGTGGGCAGCGGCTCGAAGACGATCTCCGAGCGCGAGTCGGTCACCTCGATCACGGTCTTGGCCAGCTCGAGCAGCGTGAACTCGTCCGGGTTGCCAATGTTGACCGGCAGGTGCACGTCGGACTCGGAGAGCGCGACGATCCCCCGGATCAGGTCGTCGACGTAGCAGAAGCTGCGCGTCTGCTCGCCGGCGCCGAACACGGTCAGCGGCCTGTCCTGCAGGGCCTGGCGCAGGAAGGTCGGGATCGCGCGGCCGTCGTGGGCGCGCATGCGGGAGCCGTAGGTGTTGAAGATGCGGACGATCGCCGTGTCGACGCCCTGCTGGCGGTGGTAGGCCATCGTCAACGCCTCGGCGTAGCGCTTGGCCTCGTCGTAGACGCCGCGCGGGCCGATCGGGTTGACGTGCCCCCAGTAGTCCTCGGTCTGCGGGTGCACCTGGGGGTCGCCGTAGACCTCGCTGGTCGAGGCGAGCAGGAAGCGGGCGCGCTTGAACTTGGCGACGCCGAGCATGTGGTGGGTGCCGTGCGAGCCGACCTTGAGCGTGTGGAGCGGCAGCCGCAGGTAGTCGATCGGACTCGCCGGCGAGGCGAGGTGGTAGACGAAGTCGACGTCCTCGGGGATGTCCACCTGCTCGGTGATGTCGATGTTGCGGAACTCGAACGCCGAGTCGCGGATGTGCTCGATGTTCTGCAGCGAGCCGGTCTCGAGGTTGTCGACGCAGATCACCCGGTGACCCAGCCCGAGCAGGTGATCGCAGAGGTGCGATCCGAGGAAGCCGGCGCCGCCGGTGACCACGCAGGTGCTCATCGCCGCTGATGCTATCGGCCTCTCGGGGGAAGAGCCGCCCGCACGCAAAACGTGCAATTTGCGGCTTAACCGGCCGACCACCCGTCCAGGCGGGGGGAGAAACGCCCCCACGTGCCGGATTGGCCGGACATGTTTAAGAGGGGATCTTGAACCGGTACGGGGACACCGCGCAAGGGGGAGTTGCGGCGGCGCGCAGGCGCGCTGTCGTCGAGTTGATCGCCAGGTACGAGCCGGCCCTGCGGAAAACGGCGCGGCGCTTCTCGCTCGACGCCGGCGACGCCGAGGACGCCTACCAGCGGGCGCTGGAGATCGTCCTCACCAAGGCGCCGACGACCGACCCGCGCGAGCTGATCCGCTGGACCCAGACCGTGACCAAGCACGAGGCGCTGGCCGTGCGCCGCGGCAGGGAGCGGCTGCTCGGTCAACGGCAGCCGGAATGGCGCGAGGCCTCCGGGGCGGACCCGGTGGCGACGCTGCCTTCGCGCCTCGGCAGGCCGGACGAGGAGGTCGAGCGGCGTGAGGACGTCGCCCGCACGCGCGAGGCGATGCGCGCCCTGAGGCCGGCCGAGCTGCAGGCGCTGAGCCTGCTCGCCGAGGGCTACTCCTATGTGGAGATCGGCGAGCTGACGGGCTTCAGCCAGACGAAAGTGAACCGCGTCCTGGCGGAGGGACGCAGCCGCTTCCGCGAGATGGTCTCGCGCAGCGAGGACGGCCGTCGCTGTCGCGAGCTGCGGCCCCTGCTCTCCGCGTTCTGCGACGGCGAGACCTCGGCGAAGGATGCCGAGACGGTTCGCGAGCACCTGCGCGCCTGCGCCCACTGCCGTGCCACGATGCGCGCCTACCGTGCGGCGCCCGGCCTCGCCGGCGTGCTGCTTCCCGCACCCCTCGCCTCTCGCTCGCTGCTCGGGCGCCTGCGCGACCTGCTGGCGCGCGTCGGCTCCCACGTCTCGGGGACGACGAAGCTCGTCGCCGCGACCGCAGCCGGCACGGCCGCCGGCGTGGCGGTGGGTGTCGTGCCCGTGCCGATCGCCCACCAGGCGCCGCCCGGCGCACCGGCGATCGAGCGGTCGCAGGCGACGCCGGGCCGGAGGCCCACGGTCAAGCCGGCACCGGAGCCGAAGCGGCAGCGACCGAGGCGACGAACAGCTCCCGTGGCGCCAAGCCCGCCCGTCGCCGGCGAAGCACCCGAAGCGATCGAAGTCCCGCCCGCCGAAGCGGCTCCCAGCACGACGGAATCGACGGGATCGAGCGGCTCGGCCGCCGGGGAGTTCGGCCCGTGACCCCCCACCCCATCACGGGTGAAACGTTTTCGGCGCCATATGGACGTCAAAAACGTTTCACCCTGGTCGTGGCGGTGATTGCGCTGGTCGCGGCTCTTCCCTGTCCGGCCTTGGCCGCCACGTTTCAGCCGATCGGGCTGAGCGTCGACGGGGGCGAAGGGACATGGCACGCCGAGCAGGACTTCGTCCTGCGCTGGAGCAACCCGCCCGGCGTCGTCGCCGTCCACTACCGGCTGCTCGACCCGAGCGGGGAAGCCGCGCTGGAGGCGCGGATCGGGTGGGCGGCGACCGCGCTCGAACCGCTCACCGTGCCGAATGCCGTCGGCGCCTACACGGCGGAAGTCTGGCTCGAGGACGGAGCGGGAGGCGAGGGCCCGCCGGTGGCCGCCAAGCTGCGCTTCGACGACGCCGCGCCGGGACCGGTCGCGCCGCTGGCGCCGCCCGGGTGGATCGGCCGCAACGACTTCCCGCTGACGCTGCGAGTCGCCCAGCCGGCCGAGCCGCTGCCCCTCTCCGGAATCCGCGGCTACGCCGTCTCGATCGACCGCGAGCCGGACGGAGAGCCGTGCGCAGGACCGAGTTCGTGCACGGAAGCCGAGACGGACCTGCGGGGCGGCATCGACGCGAACGCGTTGGAGGTCGCCGACCTGCCGGAGGGGCTCGGCTTCGCCCACGCGGTCGCCGTCTCCGGCTCCGGGGTGCGCTCGGCGCCGACCGAAAGCGTCGCCCTGCGCGTCGACGAGACGTACCCGGTCACCGCGCTGGCCGGAGTCCCGGACGGCTGGTCGCGCCTGCCCGTGACGCTGACCGCCACGGCGACCGACGACGGCTCGGGAATGAGCGGCGACGGCAGCGGGCCCGCGCCCTTCACCGCGATCCGGGTCGACGGCGGCGCGCCGGCGCTCGCCGGCGGGGATCGCGTCTCGACGACGGCGATCGGGTCGGGCGTGCACACGGTCGCCTTCTACGCGCGCGACGCCGCCGGCAACGTCGACGACGGCAGCGTCGTCAACGGGCGGGCCAACCCGCAGCCGCGCAGCGCCACCGTGCGGATCGACCGCGATCCGCCGAAGCTGGCCTTCGCCGGCGCCCAGAACGCGGAGGAACCCGAGCGGATCGACGTTCGCGTCGGCGACAGCCTCTCGGGGATCGACCCGGATGCCGGCGAGATCTCGGTGCGCTCGGCAGGGTCGGGCGAGCCCTTCGAGCCGCTGGCGACCGATGTAGCCGGCTCGACGATGAGCGCGCGCTGGAACTCAGAGGCCTACCCACCCGGCGAGTACGAGTTCCGCGCCACGGCGTTCGACCGGGCCGGCAACCGAGCTGCGACGACGGCCCGCGTAAACGGCAGCGCGATGCGGCTGCCCAACCCGCTCAAGGCGCTGACGCGGCTGACCGCGAGCCTCTCGACGCGCGACACCGCGTCATGCCGGCGCTCGGCGGTCCTGCGCGGCAGGCTGACCGCCGGGCGTGGATCGTCGCTGACCGGCATGCCGATCCGGGTCGTCGAGCGCTTCGCCAGGGGGTCGGCGCGGCGCGAACGCGCGACGACGGTCCGCACCGGCGCAGACGGGCGCTTCCGGCTCCGCCTGCGTTCCGGCCCGAGCCGCACGATCCGCGTCCTCTCGCCGCCGACCGCGAAGCTGCAGAGCGCGGCGACCCCGGCCGCGTCGCTTACCGCCCGCCCGTGTGTCTCGCTGCGCGTCTCCTCGCCGAGCGCTCGGGTGGGCGGACGCCCGATCGTCTTCAGCGGCAGGGTCAGGGCGCCGGGGGCGGCGCGAGCTGCCGGGGGCGGCGCACCGGTCCAGCTCCAGTTTCGCCTCCCGGGTATGCGCTGGAGCGAGTTCCGCACGGTGCAGGCAAACGGGCGGGGGCGCTTCCGCTACGCCTACCGCTTCGCCGACGACGACAGTCGCGGCGTGCGCTTCCAGTTCAGGGCCTTCGTCGCGGCGCGAGCCGGCTGGCCCTTCGCGCCAGCCGGCTCGCCACCGGTCAAAGTGCTCGGTCGCTGACCGTCAGACCGGGAGCAGCTCGACGGCTTTGCGTACGCGCTGCTCGAGCTCGTCGCGGTTGCGCTTCAGGGTCGTCTCGACCGTTTGCTGGCGCCGGCGCGCCTTGCGCTCGAGACGGACGCGGGTTTTACGCGCCTCGTTGGTCGCCCGGCGACGGGCGGTGGTGCCACGTCGCTCGGCCCTCTTCACCCGGCGGCGAAGCTGGGTGCGGTAGGACTTGAGCTGCTTTTCGGCGCCGGTCCGGTCGGTGAACGGCTCGACCAGCTCGGAGAGCCGGTCGGTGACCGTGAGAACCGCACCGACGGGGAGGTCGACGGCGGTCTCGGCTACGACGCGAGCCTGGTTCTTCTCGGCCGCCGGGGCTTTCGCTTGCGCCTTGGCGCCGTTGGCGCTCTTGCTCTGCGTTGCCATGAAGATGATCCCTTTCGGTCTGGGTTTGCCTGCCTTGGACGTGCGGCAGTTTAGCGAACATACGTTCTCTACGAACATACGTTCCTAAACCGGCAAGCCGGACCGGTTACTCGGCTTCGCGGGCGATCGCGAGGCCGCGCTCGCCGGCGGCGGCGGCGATCGGGTAGCGGGCGTCGAGCCCGAGGGGGGCATCGCCGAGAGCGAGGTCGCCGAAGGCGACTCGCCCGCCCGCCTCGCGGACGATCAGCTGCGCCGCGGCGGCGTCGACCGAGCGGCAGGGACGCAGGCCGAGCAGCCCATCGAAGCGACCCGCCCCCACGTAGGCGGCTGAGATCGCGATCGAGCCGACGACGCGCAGGCGATAGACACGCCCGGCCAGGGCGCGCAGCGCCTCCAGCGCCCGCTCCGGCTCGGCCGCCTCGACGCCCAGCACCTCGAGCTTCTCGCGGTCGGCGCCGACCTCCAGCCGCTCGCCGTCGCAGTGGGCGCCGTCGCCCCGCGCCGCGACGAACTCCTCCTCGGCGCCGAAGTCGTAGACGTAGCCCCACTCGACGTCCGCCATCGTCGGCCCGGAGGAGACGGCGATGCTGAGGCTGTGAGCCGGAATCGTGCGGCGCGCATTGAGGGAGCCGTCGATCGGGTCGATCACCACATGGACGGGGCCGCCCGCGCCGAACTCGACTTCCCCGCGCTCCTCGGAGACCGCGCGAAACGAGGCGCCTTCGGCGGCGAGCTGCTCGAGCTCCGCGAAGACGAGCTCCTCGCAACGCCTGTCGATGGCCAGCGAGCGATCGCCGCCGCGGCCGCGGCCCTCGTAGACGGCGCGTTCGGCCGCCTCGGGAGCCGCCTCGAATACGGCGCGCTGCGCCTCGACCAGGCGGCGGCAGATCCCCTGCCAGTCTGCGGAGAGCACTTCCATGCGCTGGGAGACTACGGGCCGCGGTCAGGCGGTAGCGTTGGGCGATGCGCCTCTCGCCGCCGCAGCTCCACGCCATCCGTCACCGTGGGGCGCTCCTCCTCCTCCTGGGTGAGGCCGGCAGCGGCAAGAGCGAGGCCCTCGCGAGGCGCTTCGCAGCGGTGGCCGCCGAGGGGCCCGGCGCCGCCCTGCTGCTGGCCTCCACTCGCGCCACCGCGCAGCGCCTGCGGAAGCGGGTCGAAATCCTCTTCGACGGCCCCTACGAAGAGCTCTGGATCGGCACCTGGGAGGCGCTCGGCGAGCGCCTGCTGCGCGAGCACGCCGAGGCCGCCGGGCTGGACCCCTTCTTTGACGTCCTCGGGCCCGCGGAGCGGCTTGCGATGCTGCTGGACCGGCTCGACGAGCTGCCGCTGCGCCAGCACGAGATTCGCGGCAACCCCAGCGGCCTGCTGGCGCGGCTGCTGGAGCGGATCGACGCCGCCAAGAGCGGTCGGCAGCCGCCCGAGCCCGAGCTGGCCGAGCTCTTCGCCGCGCATGACCGCATCCTCGCCGAGACCTGCAGCCTCGACAGCGGGGATGTCTTCATCAACCTCCAGCGCGTCCTCCGCGAGCGCCCGGAGGCGAGGGCCTCGCTCTGCAGTCGCTTCACCGAGCTGCTGGTCGACGAGCTGGAGGAGGCGACGCCGGCGCAGCGGGCGATCCTTGCGACGCTCGCCTCCGAGCGGGGAGGTCGCGTCTACGCCGCCGAGGCCGGCGAGGCCGCGTCGTGGTTCGAAGCGACGCACGGCGCCGGCGAGATCGTGCCGCTGGAGCAGCAGTTCCGGCAGCCGGAGCTCCGCTTCTGGCGCTGCGCCAACGAGCGCGCCGAGGCCCAGGCGGTGGCGCGCGAAGTCGAGCGGCTTCTGGCCGCAGGCAGCGAGCCGGAGGCGATCGGCGTGCTCATCGACGACCCCGGCGAGCGCGGCGGCGCCGTCGCCGCGGCCATGGAGGAGCGCGGCATCCCCTTTCACCTCTCCGGGCCGGCGGCCCTATTCCGTCGTCCCGAGGTACGGGACACGATCGCCTGGCTGCGGGTGCTCGCCGACCCCGGCGACTCGGCGGCCGCGGCGCGGGCGCTCACCAGGCCGCCGATCGAGCTTCGCTCAGCCGACCTGGCGCGGCTGACGACGATCGCGCGCCGCCGCAAGCTGGACATGGTCTCCGCCTGCGAGGCGGCTCTCGAGAGCCCTCAGATCCCGCCCGAGGCGCGCGAGCGGATCCAGGAGTTCCTGAAGCTCTACGGTCCCGCCTCGGCGGCGATGGAGGAGCGCCGCGCCGACGTCTTCGTGCGCAGGCTGATCGAGCGCGTCGGCCTGCGGCGCCAGCGATTGTTCGCCGCGCAGCCGGAGGTGGCCGAGAGGCTGCTGGGCCTTGCCCGGCTGGCCGAGCTCGCCGCCGCCTGGGCCCGCCGCGCTCCGCACGGCTCGACGCGCGATTTCGTCCGCCACCTCAGCGCCGTCTCCGAGGCCGGGGTGGAGCCGGCCGGCCACAGCGAGCCGCCGGCCCCGGGGGCGGTTCGCGCCCTGGACCGCCGCCGCGCGAAGGGGATGGGCTTCGACCACGTCTTCGTCCTCGGCCTCGAGAACGGCGCCGGCGCCGAGCGGATCGGCCACCCGGCGCGCGCCGGTCTCGTCCTCTCCCGCGTGGAGCGCGACGGCCCGGAGGAGGCGCGGCCGTCGAGCTACTACGCCGCGGCGCTGACCGCCGCCGGCGCCGAGGAGGAGCCGCACGAGGAGGAGCTCTTCGGCCCGGCGGAGGGGCTTCCGGCGAGCTACCGGACGCTTCGCGAGCAGGTGCTCGAGGAGTCGTGGCAGGCGGGGCGGCGGCTGTCGGAGCCCCGGCTCGACACCGCCGTGGACGTCAACCGGGCGATCGCCCGCTACCTCGAGCTGCTCAAGGTGGCGGCCCTTGCCCAGCGGCCCGGCGAGGAGGCGACCGAGGAGGCGATCGAGGCGGTCAACGGGCTGCTGCGGCAGATCGCGACGCCGGAGCAGCAGGCGGAGCTCGACGCCTCCTCCCTGGACGCCTACCTGCTCGGCTCCGAGCGCGAGCGGGAGGGCCGGCGCCGGCTGATAGCGGCGCGCAACGAGCCCTCGCTCGAGGCCTTCCTGCCGCGCCGCGGCGACGGCTCCCTCAACCTCTCGGCGTCCGACCTCGACCTCTACCTGACCTGTCCGCTGAAGTACAAGTTCGCGCGCGTCTTCGCGATCCCCCAGGAGCCGACGATCAACCAGCGCTTCGGGATCCTCATCCACCAGGTGCTCGAGCGCTACCACCAGGGCGAGGGCTCGCAGGACGAGCTGTTCGGCCTGCTCGAGGCGGGCTGGCGCCGCGGCGGCTTCGGCTCGTCCGACGAGGAGCTGCAGCTGCGCGAG
>JBLMYD010000146.1:0-14040 GCA_050258095.1 Chloroflexota bacterium | reverse complement strand
CACGTGTTACTCACCCGTTCGCGGCTTTGCCCCAGGGCAAGCCCTGGTTCGTCGCACCACTTGCATGTGTTAAGCACGCCGCCAGCGTTCGTCCTGAGCCAGGATCAAACTCTCCGTGAAGAGTACTTCTTACAGAGAGTCGTCATGCCTGGCGATCGCCGGGTACACATACACGGCGGTCGGCATGACGGGTAAATCAGACCACTCGGCACGCTGACCGGCCGAGTGGATCGGGCTCAAACAATCCACAGGCCTCGCGGCCCGCGGAGTGCACGCTGCTCAGTTTTCAAAGACCGCTGCGCCTTTGCGGCGGGTATCGCCGCCCTTCACGCATGGACCAGGCACCGGGCCTCGCCCAGAGGGACGAAGGAGTATAGCGCTGCGGCGGCGCTTTGCCTAGTCGCCGCCGGGCACGGCGCGCAGGCGGCGAAAGCGGCGCTTGCCCGCCTGCAGGACGCGGCCATCGAGCTCGCCCGGATCGGCGTCGAGCATGCCCGCCGGGATCGGCTCCCCGTCTAGCTTCGCGCCCCCCTGGCCGATCAGGCGCCGGGCTTCGCTGGAGCTGATCCCGAAGGCGGCGGCCATCAGCTGGGGCAGATGAACCTGGCCGCCGTCCTCGCCGACGAAGGGCGCCAGGTCCAGCTCCTCGATTTCCTCGGGCGCCTCGCGCTGCACGAAGAGCCGGTCGAAGTGCGCCTCCGCCGCCACCGCAGCGGGGGCGTCGTGGAAGCGCTCGACGATGGCGCGAGCCAACGCCCGCTTCGCCTCGTTGGGCGGCGCGCCCTGCGGCGGCTCGGCCCCCAACACCAGCCGGTAGTAGGAGTCCATCGCCTCGTCGGGAACCCGCATCACCTTGCCGAACATCTCTTCCGGGGCCTCGGTGACACCGACGTAGTTGCCCAGCGACTTGCTCATCTTCTGCACACCGTCGGTGCCGACGAGGATCGGCATGGTCATGATCGACTGCGGCGCCTGGCCGTAGGCAACCTGGATGTCGCGGCCGAAGAGCAGGTTGAACTTCTGGTCCGTCCCCCCCAGCTCGACGTCGGCCTCGACCGCGACCGAGTCGTAGCCCTGCAGCAACGGGTAGAGCAGCTCGAGCGCCGCGATCGGCGCCCCGGCGGCGAGCCGTTTCTGGAAATCGTCGCGCTCGATCAAACGCGCGACCGTGGTCTGGGCGAGCAGGCCGAGCAGCTCCTCGGGCGCCATCCGCAGCCACTCGCTGTTGAAGTGCACCTCGGTGCGCTCGCGGTCGAGCACCTTGAAGGCCTGCTCCTGGTAGGTCGCCGCGTTGACCTCGATCTCCTCGGGCGAGGGCAGCGGGCGCTGGGCCGAGCGCCCGCTCGGGTCTCCGACCCGCGCCGTGAAGTCACCGACGATGAGGACGACCCGGTGGCCCGCGAGCTGGAACTCGCGCAGCTTCTCGAGCACGACCGTGTGGCCGAGGTGGATGTCGGGCGTCGTCGGGTCGATGCCGAGCTTGACGCGCAGCGGCTTGCCCGTCGCGAGCTGCTCGTCCAGCCTGCCCGCCGGCAGCGCCTCGACGGCGTTGCGCTTCAGGTCGGCTCTGTCCCCCGGGTCGGCCACGGGGCGCAATGCTAGACTGCCGCTCTCTCTTGGCGGGCGAACGCAGCAAGCCGCGCCTGAAGAAGCTGCGCATCCTCTTCGTTCTTCTGGGGCTCGGCATCCTCGGGCTGGTCTCGATGGTCTTCGGGATGATGGCCGCCGTCTCCCAGGACCTGCCCGCGATCTACGACTTCGCCCAGTACAAGGAGGCGAAGAACAGCGAGGTGTTCGACGCCAACGGCGAACCGATCGGGATGCTGACCAGCGATCAGAACAAGATCCTGCTCACCTCCGGGCAGATCTCCCCCAACGTCAAGAACGCGGTGGTCTCGATCGAGGACTCGCGCTTCTACGAACACAACGGCGTCGACTTCCAGGGCATCGCCCGCGCGCTGATCAAGGACATCCTCAGCCAGAGCGCCGCCCAGGGCGCCTCGACGATCACCGAGCAGTTCGTCAAGAACGCGCTCCTGGCGCAGGGCAGCCGCACGATCTTCGAGAAGTTCCGCGAGGCGGCTCTCGCCTACCGGCTGGAGCGCCACTGGAGCAAGGACAAAATCCTCACCGAGTACCTGAACACGATCTACTTCGGCGAGGGCGCCTACGGGATCGAGGCGGCGGCGCGCACCTACTTCGGCAACGCCCACCCGGGCTGTGGCACGCCGAGCGAGCCCTGCGCCTCGGTGCTCGAGCCCTGGGAGGCGGCGACGCTGGCCGGGATCATCGCCTCGCCCTCCGGCTACGACCCGAAGATCTACCCCGAAAACGCCCTCGCGCGGCGCAATCTGGTGCTGGAAAAGATGTACGAACAGGGCTACATCACGCAGGAACAGCTCGAGGAAGGGCGCAAGCAGGCCCTGCCCGCCCCGACCAGCATCGAACCGCCCAAGCTCGAATCGAGGGCCCCCTACTTCACCGCCTGGCTGCGCCAGCAGCTGGTCGAACGCTACGGCGCGGCGAAGACCTTCTTCGGCGGGCTGAAGGTGAAGTCGACGCTCGACCTGAAGCTGCAGGGGGCGGCGGAAGAAGCGGTCCGCTCCTACATGGGCTACCTGCCGGCGACCGCCTCGGTGGTCGTGCTCGACAACCACGACGCCGGCGTCAAGGCGATGGTCGGCGGGCCCGACTTCGAAACCAAGCCCTTCAACCTCGCCACCCAGGGCCACCGCCAACCGGGCTCCTCGATCAAGCCCTTCACGCTGGTCACCGCCCTGGAAGAGGGCATCTCCCCCTACACCACCTACGAATCGGCGCCGCAGGAATTCCACTTCGGCAAGCACGGCCAGGAAACCTTCGTCGTCCACAACGACGAAGACTCCTACCTCGGCTCCTGCGACATCGTCTGCGCGACGACCTACTCCGACAACTCGATCTACGCCCAGCTCGCCCTCGAAGGCCTGAAGGGCAAGACGATCGAGGATCGCACGCGCTCGATCGCGGCGACGATCCACAAGATGGGCTACGACGACCCGCTCTCGACCAACCCGGCGATGGTCCTCGGCGGCCTGAGCGAGGGCGTGACGCCGCTGGGCTGGACCTATGCCTACTCGACGATCGGCAACGACGGCGACCGCGTCAGCGGCACGCTCGCCGCCCGGCCCGGTGACGGCCCGGTCGCCTACACCAAGGTCACCGACCACGAAGGGCACACGATCAAGGGCGGCAGCAACGACACGATCAATACCCAGGTCGTCCCCGAAGGGGTGGCAAAAGAGGCGAAGAGCATCCTCGAAACAGTCGTCGACTACGGCACCGGCACGCACGCGCAGATCGGCGTCTCCGGCCAGTGGGGCAAGACGGGCACGACCGAGAACAACGGCGACGCCTGGTTCTGCGGCGGCATCGAAGAAGTCACCGCCTGCGTCTGGGTCGGCTACGCGGACACCACCACGCCGATGACGACGCTCTACAACGGCGGCCCGGTGATGGGCGGCACCTTCCCGGCGCTGATCTGGGCCGGCGTGATCTCGGCCTGGCGCGAAATCCAGGCCGAACGCGCCGCCGAAGCGAAGGCGGGTCGCCGCAGCGGGGGCCGGTCGTCAGGCGGCGTCTCGCCTTACCTGCCGTCGACCCCCGCGCCGGAAGGGGAAGTCGAATCGTCCGAACCGGCGCCGGCCCCCAAGCCGTCGCCCGAAACGCCGGAACCGGAAGCCGGCGAACCCGCCGAACCGGCTGAACCGGCGGCGCCCGAAGCGGCTCCGGCCGGCTCCGGCGGCGGGGTCACTGCTGGTTGAAAGAGGCCCGCCCCGGTAGGGGTTTCACTTAACTTTTTCTGAAGGCAGTTGTCGGCTGGCCGCCGGCGGCGGTGCAGAAAAAGTACAAGACGTTCCACCCCTACCGGGGCGGGCTCACACGGGCCGCGGCTGTGACACGTGCCGATTGCCGGCGAGGGTAAAGCGCCAGGGTCTCTCCACGGCTTTGGTGATGCCGATGCGGGGGCCGGTAATGACTTCGCCGTTCCAGCCGGGTTCGCGCGCGAGCAGCAGGAAGGGGTCTTGGCTGAGGTCGGCGCGGTTGTCTTCCAGGCTGACGCCGAGCGCCTCGGTCAGCTTGCCGGGCCCGGAGCAGAGCTGGTCGGGGCGGTCCACCCTGCGCCGCCGCCGCATCTCCTCCAGGCCGTCGGTCGGCTCGATCGCGCGGATCAGCACCGCGGCCGCCTTGCCCTCGGGTTCGGCGACCGCGTTGAGGAGGGCGTGGATCCCGTAGGAGAGGTAGACGTAGGCCAGCCCCGGGGGGCCGAACAGCACCTCCGTGCGGGCGGTGCGGCCGACGTAGGCGTGGCAGGCCGGGTCGTCGCGCTCGTAGCTCTCGGTCTCGACGATGACGCCGCCGCGCCCTTCGTAGAGGAGGCGGCAGCCGACCAGGTCGTGGGCGACCTCGTGGACCGAGCGCGCGAAGAAAGCCCGCCCCAGCCGTTTAGCCACGCTCTTCGAGCGCCCTCACCTTGACCGCCGCAAGCGCCTCGTCGGCCTCGGCGATCTGCCGGTCGAGCGCCGCCGAGGAGGTGCCGCCAGCGATCCGCTTCGACTCGAGCCAGCTGCTGCGCTGCAGGACCTCGTAGTAGGACTCGTCGAGGTGCTCGGAGGCGGCGCTCAGCTCCTCCGGCGTCAGCTCGGAGAGCGACTTGCCCCGCTCGACCGCGTCGCGGACGAGGCCGCCGACGATCCCGTGCGCCTCGCGGAAGGGAACGCCGCGCCGCACGAGCAGGTCGGCCACCTCGGTCGCGGCGAGCATCTCGTCGCCCGAAGCGGCCCCCAGCCGCTCACGGTCGAACTCGATCCCGGCCAGCATCCCCTCGGTCGCGTCGAGGCAGGCCTCGATCGTGTCGATCGCGTCGAAGAGCGGCTCCTTGTCCTCCTGCATGTCCTTGCCGTAGGTGAGCGGCAGGGCGTGCATCGCGCCGATCAGGGCCGCGTAGTCGGCGGCGACGCGCGGGCCCTTCGCCCGCAGCAGCTCGGCCGAGTCGGGGTTCTTCTTCTGCGGCATGATCGAGGAGCCCGAGGAGAAGGACTCGTCGAGCTCGCAGAAGCCGAACTCGCTGCTCGACCAGATCACGATCTCCGAGCCGAGCCGCGAGAGGTGCATCGCGCAGGTCGCGGCCGCCGCCAGGTAGTCGAGGACGAAGTCGCGATTGGAGGCGCCGTCGATCGAGTTGCGGCTGACGTGCTCGAAGCCGAGGTCGCCGGCGACCGCGTCGCGGTCGATCTCCCAGTTGACGCCCGCCAGGGCGCCCGAGCCGAGCGGCATCACCGAGGCGCCGTCGAGCGCGAACTGGAAGCGCAGCACGTCGCGCGCCAGCATCCAGAAGTAGGCGAGCAGGTGGTGCCCGAGGTAGACGGGCTGGGCGCGCTGCAGGTGGGTGTAGCCGGGCATCGGCCAGTCGCGATGGCGCTTGGCCAGCTCCAGCAGGCGCTCCATCACGGCGCCGGCGAGCTCGATCGCCCGCAGCGAGTGCGCCTGGACGACCATCGCCACGTCGGTCGCGACCTGGTCGTTGCGCGAGCGCCCGGTGTGCAGCTTGCCCGCCGCCGGGCCGATCTCCTCGCCGAGCAGACGCTCGATCGCCATGTGGATGTCCTCGTCGGCCTGCTCGAACTCGAAGCCCGGTTCGGCCATGCGCGCTCGCACGCGCTCGAGCCCCGCCTCGATCTGCGCCAGCTCCTTCTCGTCGAGGACGCCGAGCTCGCGCAGGGCGCGTGCGTGCGCCTGCGACTGGTCGATGTCGTAGGGCGCCAGCCGCCAATCGAACTCGATCGAGCGATTGAGGCGCCAGAAGCGCGGATCGGGGTCTTTGCGGAAGCGGGACATCAGCTCAACGACCGGGCGAGAGACTGGCACACCTGGGCGACCTGGGCCTCGCTCATCGCGGGGAAGAAGGGCAGCGCCAGCGAGCGCGCCGAGACGGCCTCGGCGACGGGGAACTGCCCCTCGGCGTAGCCGAGCTCGCGCAGGTGCGGCATCAGGTGGATGCAGGGCAGGTAGGGCTTCGACGCGACTTCGCTCTCGACGAGCGCCCGAATCGTGCCGTCCCGGTCGGTCCCCGGCGGCAGCTGGACGACGTAGACGAACCAGCTGCGCCGCTCCGGGGCACGACCGGGCCCGGGCAGCTCCAGGCCGTCGACCCCGAGGGCGCCCAGGCCCTCCGCGTAGAGGCCGGCGACCCGCTCGCGCGCGGCGAGCATCCCGTCGAGCCGCTCGAGCTGGGCGACGCCGAGCGCCGCCGCGACGTCGGAGAGCCGGTAGTTGAAGCCGAGGCCGCCGTGGTCGAGCCAGCCCATGTCGGCGGCGCGCGCCTGGTTGCGTTCGCTGCGCAGACGCCCGGCCACGGTGGAGTCGGGGGGGACGATCATCCCGCCCTCCCCCGTCGTCATCTGCTTGTTGGCGTAGAAGGCAAAGGTCGCGAGGTTGCCGCGGGCGCCGACCCTCTTGCCCTCTGCATCGACGGCGCCAAGCGCCTCGCAGGCGTCCTCGAGCAGGCCGAGTCCCTCTCTCGCCGCTAGCGACTCCAGCTCGGGCATCGCCGCCGGGTAGCCGAAGATGTGGACCGGCAGGATGCCGGCCGTGCGCTCGCCCACGGCCGCGGCGGCCGCCTGCGGGTCGAGGTTCAGCGTCTCAGGGTCGACGTCGCAGAAGACCGGCCGCGCGCCCTCGTAGAGCAGGCAGTTGGCGGAGGCGACGAAGCTGAAGGGGCTGGTCACGACCTCGTCCCCCGCCCCCCAGCCGTTTGCGCGCACGCCGAGGTGGAGGGCAGCGGTGCCGCTGGAGACGGCGACGGCGTCGTCGACGCCGAGCCAGACGGCGAGCTCGCGCTCGAAGCGCTCGCCCATCGGCCCGAGCGAGAGCCGGCCCGAGCGCAGCACCTCGAGCACCAGCTCCTCCTCGCGGGCGCCGAGCTCGGGTTTGGCGAGCGGGATCACCGCGACTGGAAGGCGTAGGCGAGCGAGTCGACCAGCGCCTCCCAGGAGGCGTCGATGATGTTCTCCGAGACGCCGATCGTGTCCCACTCTCGCTCGTGGTCCTTGGACTCGAGCAGGACGCGGGTGACGGCGCCGGTGCCGTGGCTCTCGTCGAGGATGCGCACCTTGTAGTTGGTCAGCTCGATCTCGGCAAGCTTCGGGCGATGGGCGGTGATCGCCTTGCGCAGCGCCTTGTCGAGCGCGTTGACCGGCCCGTTGCCGACCGCCCAGCAGACGTGGCGCTCGCCGTCGACGTGGACGCGGATCGTCGCCTCCGTCTCGGCCTCGCCGTCTCCCTTGCGTGAGGTGATCACGCGATAGCTCTCCAGCTCGAAGAGGGGTGTGTAGCTGCCGGCGGCGCGGCGCAGGAGCAGCTCGAAAGAGGCTTGTGCCGCCTCGTAGTGGTAGCCGCGATGCTCACGCTCCTTCAGCGCCTCGACCGCTTGCGCAGCCGCCTCGTCGTCGAGGCTGAGGCCGGCGCGCTCGGCAGCCCCTCGGACGGTTGCCTTGCCCGAGAGCTCCGAGGCGAGGATGTCGCGCTCGTTGCCGACCAGCGCCGGATCGAGGTGCTCGAAGGTGCGAGCGTCGGCGGCGACGCCGGCCGCGTGCATCCCGGCCTTGTGGGCAAAGGCGTTGCGACCGACGTAGGCGCGGTCCGGGTCAGGCGTCATGTTGCAGAGCTCGTCAAGGTAGTGAGAGGTCGAGGTGAGGCTCGCGAGCTGTGCATCGCTGACGACGTCGAAGCCCAGCTTCAGCTGCAATGCGGGCAGGATCGAGGCGAGGTTGGCGTTGCCGCAGCGCTCGCCGTAGCCGTTGACGCAACCCTGCACGAGGCGAGCGCCGGCGGCAACGGCGGCAAGCGAGTTGGCGACGGCGCACTCGGAATCGTTGTGCGTGTGGATGCCGACCTCGACGGCGCCGTCGAGGGCCTCGACCACCGCGGCGGTCGCCTCGCCGACGAACCCCGGCAGGCTGCCCCCGTTCGTGTCGCAGAGCGTGACGTTCTCGGCGCCGGCTTCGGCCGCAGTGCGCACGCACTCGAGTGCGAAGTCGGGATCGTCGCGGTAGCCGTCGAAGAAGTGCTCGGCGTCGAACACGACGCGCTTGCCGGCACCCCGGCAGAAGGCGACCGAATCGCGGATCATCGCCATGTTCTCGGCCTCGGGCACGCGGATCACCTTCTCCAGGTGCAGGCGCCAGCTCTTGCCCACCAGGCAGACGGCCGGCGCGACCGACTCGACCAGCGTCGCCAGCGCCGGATCTTCCGCCGCGGCGAGGCCGCCCCGCCGCGTCATGCCGAAGGCGCTGATCGTCGAGTTGGCGAGGTCGAGCTCGGCGAGCCGCTCGAAGAGCTCGGCCTCCTTCGGGTTCGAGCTGGGGAAGCCGGCCTCGATGAAGTGGACGCCGAGCGCGTCGAGCGCATCGACGACCTTCAGCTTCTCGCCCACTGAGAGCGACATGCCCTGCCCACCCATGCCGTCCCGCAAGGTGGTGTCGTAGAGCTTTACCTGTTCCATTTGATGCCTTTCGCTTCGAGGGGGATCGGGGAGGGCCTTCCCGGCCCTTCGCGTGCGGCGTCGCCGCACCGGCCGCTAGGCGGCTGCGGTAATTCGCCCGACTCGCTCGAAACGCAGGGACATCACGAGTTGACCTTACTCGGTTCGTCCGCCTCGGTCGAGACCTGCACGAAATCCAACCACTCGAGGTACTCCTCGGCGCGGCCGCGCAATGCGTCGTCCAGCTTCTTCTGGATCACGCGGGTGATCTCCCCCGGCTCGCCTAGGTCGTGGCTGTCGATCTCCCGCACGGGGACCAGCTCGGCCGCCGTGCCGGTGAGGAAGAGCTCGTCGGCGAGGTAGAGCTCGGAGCGGGCGATGTCGCGCTCTTCGGTCTTGTAGCCGAGGTCGCGCGCGATCTGCACGACGGAGGCGCGGGTGATCCCGTCGAGGATCGCGTTCGTGTGCCCGGGGGTGATCAGCACGCCGTCGCGGACGATGAAGACGTTCTCGCCCGTCCCCTCCGAGACGTGCCCGTGCTGGTCGAGCAGGATCGCCTCTTTGTAGCCGGCCTTCTGCGCCTCGGTCTTGGCGAGGATCGAGTTGAGGTACTGGCCGGCCGCCTTGGCGTGCGGGATCAGGCTCTCGCCGGAGATCGCCCGCCAGGAGGAAATGGCGGCGCTTACGCCGTCGCGCTTGCCGTCCTCACCGAGGTAGACGCCCCAGGGGAACGTGGCGATGACCACGTCGACCGGCGCGTCCGTCGCGTAGAGCCCGAGGCTGCCGTAGCCGCGGAAAACTAGTGGCCGGATGTAGCAGGAGGCCTGGCCGTTGCGGCGGACCAGCTCGCGCGTCGCCTCTTCGATCTCCGCGACCGAGTAGGGCAGCGGCAGGTAGTAGAGCTCGGCCGACTTGGCGAGCCGGTCGAGGTGGTCGCGGTGGCGGAAGATCGCCGGGCCGCGCTCGGTTTCGTAGCAGCGAATGCCCTCGAAGACGCCGGTTCCGTAGTGCAGGCCGTGCGTGAGCACGTGCACCTTGGCGTCCTCCCAGGGCACGAGCTCGCCGTTTTGCCAGATCAGCTCCGCCGCATCCATGTCGGGAAAGTATGCCCGATCGGGGCCGATCGGGCAGGGGTTCCACTTAACTTTTTCGAGGGTCGGTGATTGCTGGCGCCTCTAGCGAGCGGTCGCGAAAAAGTACAAGACGTTCCACCCCTACCCGATCGGCCCCTCAGTGGAGAGTTCACGCAGGACGGCGGAGGTGATCTCGACGGTGCCGACGGAAGCTTCTTCGGCACTGGCCAGATCGGGGGTGCGCAGGCCCTGCGCGAGGACGGCATCGACGGCCGTCTCGATGCGGGCGGCGTCCGCGGGGCGGTCGAAGCCATGGCGCAGCATCATCGCCGCCGAGAGGAAGGTCGCGAGCGGGTTGGCGATGCCCTGGCCGGCGATGTCGGGCGCCGAGCCGTGCACCGGCTCGAAGAGGCCCGGCTCGCCGTCGGCGCCGAGGCTGGCCGAGGGCAGCATCCCGAGCGAGCCGGTGAGCATCGCCGACTCGTCGCTGAGGATGTCGCCGAAGAGGTTCTCGGTGACGATCACGTCGAACTCGGACGGGCGCGAGACCAGCTGCATCGCGGCGTTGTCGACGAGCAGGTGGTCGAGCTCGACGTCGGGGTACTCCGGCGCGACCCGGCCGACGACCTCGCGCCAGAGGCGCGAGGTCTCCAGCACGTTGGCCTTGTCGACCGAGGTGACGCGCGCCGTGCGGTCGGTGCCCTCGGCGCGGCGCCGGGCCGACTCGAAGCCGACGCGGGCGATGCGCTCGATCTCCTCGACCGTGTACTCGCAGGTGTCGTGGGCGGCGTCGCCCTCGCGGCCCGAGTCGCCGAAGTAGATGCCGCCGGTCAGCTCGCGGACGACGAGCAGGTCGGTGCCGGCGATGCGGTCCTCGCGCAGCGGGCTGGCGCCGACCAGCGCCGGGCTCGGCCGCACCGGGCGCAGGTTGGCGTAGAGCCCCATCCCCTTGCGCAGGCCGAGCAGCCCCTGCTCGGGTCGCGGCGCCTCGGGGTCGGTCGTGTCCCATTGAGGCCCGCCGACCGCGCCGAGCAGCACGGCGTCGGACTCGCGGCAGGCGGCGAGCACGTCGTCCGTCAGAGCGGTCCCGTGCTCGTCGATCGAGCACCCCCCCATCAGCTCCTCGCTGAACTCGAACTCGCCCAGCGCTTCCAGCACCCGCCTCGCCGCAGCGACGATCTCCGGCCCGATCCCATCGCCAGGCAGGAGGACTATGCGCGGTCGCTCGCTCATCGAGCCGGCACTCTAGACGTGCCTCCATCTCGCGGCCACCATGGGTACTCAACTGAAGGCACGTGCGGCGATGTTGAGGCGGACGTAGTCGAGGGTGAGGGGCTCGGGTTCGGTCGCGAGAATGTCGGCGACGAAGGGGTCGCGGAGGCCTTCGGGGAGGCGGTCGATGTGGGGGCCGAGGCAGACGGTGGCGAGGAACTCGGCGGGGCTGGGCGGGGTCACCTGCCAGGGTTGCAGCCGGCAGCGAGCATCATCGAAGCCCGCTGCCTCGAGGCGGTCCTCGCTCTCCTCCGCACTCGCGTAGAGCCAGGGCTCCTCGAAGCCGGCGAAGTGGGGCGCATAGGGCTCGCGCGCCTGCACGGCCCGGGTTGTCTCGCGCAGGCGGTCGATGTTGCCGGCGCCGCCGCACTGAACGGCGAGGCGACCTCCCGGCTTCAGCGCGGCGCGCATGCGCCGGAAGAGCAGGTCGTGGTCGCGACGGCCACGACCCTGCCGCGTGGCAGGCGCTCGATCAGCATCGCCGTGACGCGGCCGCTGCCGCAGCCGGCGTCGAGAACCGTCTCGTCGCCTCGCAGCTCGAGCCGATCGAGAACCGACCCCGCCCACTCCTCGTGCGGAATCGAGACGCGCTGGTAGACGGCCGCGTCCCATTCGCGCGGCGGTGCCATCAGAGCGCTGTCGTGACCGGACCGCGGTCGGCGGCGCCGGAGGCCTCGAAGGCGTCGATCGCGGCGGCGTTCTCCAGGGTGATGCCGATGTCGTCGAGGCCGTTGAGCAGGCGGTGCTTGACGTCGGGCTCGACCGCGAACTCGAAGACGCCGGCGGCGCAGGTGACCGTCTCGTCGTCGACGTCGATGCGGGCCTCCCCCGCCTCGGCGACGGCGCGGCAGTGCTCCTCGTCGAGGATCGCCGGCAGCAGGCCGATCTTCGTGCAGTTGGAGTAGAAGATGTCGGCGAAGGAGGGGGCGACGATCGCCTGGAAGCCGAAGTCCTCCAGCGCCCACGGGGCGTGCTCGCGCGAGGAGCCGCAGCCGAAGTTGCGACCGGCGACGAGGATCGGATTCGGCTCGAGCTCGATCTCGCCCGAGCGCAGCCAGTCGTAGAAGAGGAACTCGCCGAAGCCGGTCCGCTCGACCCGCTTGAGGAACTGCTTGGGGATGATCTGGTCGGTGTCGACGTCGGCGCGGTCGAGCACCGAGACCTTGCCCTCGATGATGTCTACCGGTCGCATGCTCAGCTCCAATCTCGGATGTCGACGAAGTGTCCCTCGATCGCGGCGGCGGCCGCCATCTTCGGGCTGACGAGGTGGGTGCGCCCGCCCTTGCCCTGGCGGCCCTCGAAGTTCCGGTTCGAGGTCGAGGCGCAGCGCTCGCCCTCGCTGAGGATGTCGGGGTTCATTCCTAGGCACATCGAGCAGCCGGCGTCGCGCCATTCGAAGCCGGCGGCGCGGAAGACCTCGTGCAGGCCCTCGGCTTCGGCGTCGGCCTTGACCCGCTGGGAGCCGGGCACGACCATCGCCCGCACCGAGCCGGCGACCTTGCGGCCCTCGACGACCTCGGCCGCCTCGCGCAGATCCTCGATCCGCGAGTTGGTGCAGGAGCCGATGAAGACCCGCTCGGGGGCGATCTCGGTCATCGGCGTGCCGGGCGCGAGGTCCATGTAGGCGAGGGCCCGTTCGGCCGCCTCGCGGTCGGCGGGCGAGTCGATCGCGGCGGGGTCGGGAACCGCGTCGGTCACCTCGACGACCATCCCGGGGGACGTCCCCCAGGTGACCATCGGTGAGATCTCGCCCGCGTCGATCTCGACCTCGGTGTCGAACTCGGCGCCCGGATCGGTCGGCAGCTCGCGCCAGCGGGCGACGGCGGCGTCGAAGTCCCCGGGCGCGGCCGGCCGGCCGCGCACCCACTCGAAGGTCGTCTCGTCGGGGGCGATCATGCCGGCCCGCCCGCCGCCCTCGATCGTCATGTTGCAGACCGTCATCCGGCCGGGCATCGAAAGCGCCTCGACTGCCGGGCCCGCATACTCGACCGCGTGGCCGACCATGCCGCCCGTGCCCAGCCGCCCGATCGTCGCCAGGATCAGATCCTTGGGCGTGACCCCCGCGCCCAGCTCGCCCGCGTAGGAGATCCGCATCGTCTTCGGCCGCTTCTGCACCAGACACTGGGTGGCGAGCACGTGCTCGACCTCGGAGGTGCCGATGCCGAAGGCGAGCGAGCCGAACGCCCCGTGCGTCGAGGTGTGGCTGTCGCCGCAGACGATCGTCATCCCCGGCTGGGTGACGCCAAGCTCGGGGCCGATGACGTGGACGATGCCCTGGCGGTCGGAGCCCAGCGAGTAGAGCGGCACGCCGAACTCCTCGCAGTTTCGCTCCAGGGTCTCGACCTGGATCCGGGAGAGCTCGTCGGCGATCAGCCGCGCCGCCTTGGTGCCGTCGGTGGGCACGTTGTGGTCCGCGGTGGCGACCGTCTTGTCCGGGCGGCGCAGCTTGCGGCCGGCCATCCGCAGGCCGTCGAAGGCCTGCGGCGAGGTGACCTCGTGGACGAGGTGCAGGTCGATGTAGATCAGGCCGTCGCCGACCTCGTGCGCGTCCCAGAGCTTGTCGAACATCGTCTGCGGCATCGCTAGCTCCTCCTCAGGCCGGCGGCGATCACGGCCAGGAAGCGGGTCGGCTCCTCGCCTTCGTTCTCGAAGTGATGGGGCAGGTCGGCGTCGAAGGTGACGCTGTCGCCCTCGCCCAGCTCGTGGCGGGCGCCGTCGACGACGAGGACGAGCGTCCCCGCGAGGACGACCGCGGTCTCGCGGCTGCCCGGCTCGTGCATCGGCGGGTCCTGGCGCCCGCCCGTCGTCGCTCCGGGCTCCAGCGCATGGAGCGAGACGTCGGCGCGCTGCCCCGGCAGTGGCGGCGTCAGCTCCTCGATCCGGTGCCCGCCGCGCTCCAGCGTGCGGCGCCGGCCGGCGCGGGTGACGGCGACGTGCTCGCCCTCGTCGAGGCGCAGCAGCTGCGACAGCGTCAGCTCGAGGCCGGCGGCGATCTTCGCCGCCACCGCCAGGGTCGGGCTGGTCTCGCCGCGCTCGACCTGGGACAGCATCGGGGCGCTCACTCCGGAGCGCTCCGCCAGCTGGCGCAGCGAGAGCCCCATCGCCTCGCGCAGGGCCCGAACCCGCGTCCCGATCGCCACCGGCGTGGCCGAGGCCGCCCGATCCGGCGTAACGGTC
>JBLMYD010000145.1:0-24299 GCA_050258095.1 Chloroflexota bacterium | reverse complement strand
CCCCCCCCCCCCCCCCCCCACGTCCCCGAATCAGCCGAAGCGGCCGCTGACGTAGTCGCGCGTTCGCGGGTCGGCCGGGTTGCTGAAGATCGTCTCGGTCCGGTCGTGCTCGATCAGCGTCCCGACCGGCTCGCCGCCGGCGGCGTTGAGGCTGAAGAAGGCCGTCTCGTCGGCGACCCGCGCCGCCTGTTGCATGTTGTGGGTGACGATCACGATCGTGAAGCGGCCTTTGAGGCTGTGCATCAGCTCCTCGATCGAGGCCGTCGCGATCGGGTCGAGTGCCGAGGCCGGCTCGTCGAGCAGGAGCACGTCGGGCTCGATCGCGATCGCCCGCGCGATGCAGAGCCGCTGCTGCTGACCGCCCGAGAGGCCGAGGGCGTTGTCGCGGAGGCGGTCCTTCACCTCGTCCCAGAGGGCGGCGCCGCGCAGCGCTCGCTCGACCCGCTCGTCGAGCCCCTGGCGCAGGCCGAGGTTGCGCGGCGCCCAGGCGACGTTGTCGTAGATCGACTTCGGGAACGGGTTCGGTTTCTGGAAGACCATGCCGATCCGCCGCCGCACCTCGACCTCGTCGACGTTGCCCGCGTAGAGGTCGTGGCCGCGGTAGAGCACCTCGCCGCCGAGCCTGAAGCCGGGAATCGAGTCGTTCATCCGGTTGAGGCTGCGGATGAAGGTCGACTTGCCGCACCCCGACGGTCCGATCAGCGCCGTGATCCGGCTGCGCGGGATGCGCATGTTGACCCCCTGCAGCGCCCGCTTGGCGCCGTAGTGCACGGACATCTCGCCGACTTCGAAGACCGCTTCGACCGGCAGCTCGCGCCGGCCGGCGGATGGCCCTGCGTCGGCGAGCGGACCGGTTTGAATCCGCACCCGCGAGGGCGGCACGTGCGCGATCGGCTCGAAGCTCACCGGTTCGACCTCCGGCTCCACCGTGCTCATCGCGCCATCCTCCGGCGGCTGCGCGCGAGCAGCACCCGCGCGAGCACGTTGGCGACCACGATGAAGGCGAGCAGGACGAAGCCGGCGCCCCAGGCCCGGGCGAAGCCTTCCGGGTTCGCTTCTTCGGAGAGCCTGTAGATCGTCACCGGGATGTTCGGCACCGCTTCGAAGGGGTTGAGCGAGACTTCGATCCCGGGGTTGTTCGAGCTGATCAGGATCAGCGGCGCGGTCTCGCCGGCGGCGCGGGCGACGGCGAGGATCGACGCCGTCGCGATCCCGCCCACCGCGCTGGGCAGGATCACCGTCAGCACGGAGCGCCAGCGGCTGACGCCGAGCGCGTCAGAGGCTTCGCGCAGGCCGGCGGGGACGAGGCGCAGCACCTCCTCGGTGCCGCGGGCGACGATCGGCAGCATGATGATCGCCAGCGCCACCGAGGCCGCGATCGCCGACTGGCTGCCCACCGCTTCGACGATCAGGGCGTAGATGAAGACGCCGACGATGATCGACGGGTAGCCGTTCATCACGTCGAGCGTCATCCTGATCGGCGTAGCCAGCCGTCCACCGCCGAGCTCGACCAGGTAGAGGGCGACCAGCACGCCGAGCGGCACGGCGAAGAGGGCGGCCATCGCGACGATCTCGGCGGTGCCGACCAGGGCCGGGCCGATGCCGTTCGGCGCGCCTTCGAGGAGGAAGCCGAGGCTGAGGGCGCCGGCGCCGTGAACGGCGACGCTGTAGACGACGATCGCCAGGACGCCGACGGCGAGGACGGCGGCGAACGTCGCACCGGACTCGGCGACGCGGCTGACGGCGCGCCTGCGACGCAGGTTGCCGCTCGGCCTCAGCGGCGCCGCCGGATCGAAGAGGCCCTCGTGCACGCCGAGGTGCTCCCCGTTCATCGCGTCGCCATCCGCTTGTAGCCGAAGCGCCTGCCGATCCACTGGGCGCCGAGGTTGGAGACGAGGACGATCACGAGCAGGATCGCGGCCAGGTAGTAGAGCGAGGCCTTGTGCATCTCCGTGATCGCGCCGGGGAACTGGTTGGCGATCCTGGCCGCGATCGTGTCTCCCGTTCCGAACAGGGAGGTCTTGATCGCTTCGCCGGAGCCGCTCACCTGGGCGACGGCGATCGCCTCGCCCAGCGCCCTGCCCAGGCCGAGCAGCGAGGCGGCGATCACGCCGGACGAGGTGCCGGGCAGGACGATTCCGCGCACGACCTCCCAGCGGGTCGCGCCGAGGGCGCTCGCCCCCTCCTGGACGTCGCGGGGAACGGAGAGGAAGAGGTCGCGCGAGATCGAGGCGATGATCGGGATGATCATGATCGTCAGGATCAGGCTGGCGGTGAAGAGGCTCGCGCCCGTCGTCTGCGGCGGCCCGAAGAGGGGGATGAAGCCGAGCGTGTCGTGCAGGAACGGCTCGATGTGCCTCTGCACGAAGGGAGCAAGGAGGAGGATCCCCCAGAAGCCGAGGATGACGCTCGGGATCGCTGCCAGCATCTCGACCACCGGCGAGATCACGCCGCCGATGCCCTTGGGAGCCAGGAGGCTGAGGTAGAGGCCGATCGCGATCGCGATCGGCGCCCCCAGCAGAAGGGCGAAGAAGGAGCTGACCAGCGTGCCGTAGAGGAGCGTGCCACCGCCGAAGACGCCGAAGTTGGGCAGCCATTCGGTGCTGAAGGCGAAGCCGAGACCGAACTCGGATATCGCGGGGCCGGCGTGGTCGATTACCTGGTAGGCGCTGAGGACGAGGATCGCCACCGCCGTCACCGCGGCCGCGGCGCAGACCGCGTGCAGCAGGCCGTCGCCGAGGCGATCCAGCGAGCGGCGCCGGTGGGACGGTCCGCTGCTGGCCGGTCGGACGGCACCCGGGGCAGCGGGAGTGGCTGCGGTGCTCACAGTGACGGGCAGCGTAGACGAGCTCGCTCCAGATTCACACCCACCGGCGCGAATTTTCACAGAATTGAAACAAGTGACGAACCGTGTTTACGACCCGTCAACAAATTCGCAATTCAGTTACAAAATTAAAACAGTGAATCTTTCACAGAATTGACACACATGCTCCCTTCGACGGAGCGATCCTGCGGCCGCCAGAGGGCGTTCCGAGGCCAGTGGGCACTTGGCGCCCGACGATCTACAAGCCGAAAGGATTCCCTCTTGATTCGCAACAGGTTGCTTGGTTTCCTCATCGCGACAACGACGACGGTCGGGTGCATGGCGGCCATCTCGACCGCGGCCGCATCCGCCAACCTCACCGGCGCCGGCTCATCGCTGGTCGCGCCGCTGATGGGGAACTGGATCAGCGGCTTCGAAGCCCATACGAACGGCGCCGTCAAAGTCACCTACGCCTCCGTCGGCTCGGGAACGGGGATCGCCCAGATCACCGCCCGCACCGTCGACTTCGGCGCCTCCGACGCGCCGCTGACCCCCGAACAGGCGGCCGCCTGCAACGGCTGCGTGCAGATTCCCTGGGGCCTGACGGCGACCGGGCTCGCCTACCACATCAAGGGCGTCAAGAAGCTGCGCCTCTCCGGCCCGGTGATCGCCGGCATCTACTCCGGCGCGATCACGAAGTGGAACGACCGCCGGATCAAGAAGCTGAACCCGAAAGTCCACCTGCCGGGAACGACGATCACGCCGGTCTTCCGCAGCGACGGGTCAGGCGACACCTACGCCTTCACCAACTACCTCTCCAAGGTGAGCAAAGCTTGGAAGAAGACGCGCGGCTTCGCCACCTCGGTCAGCTTCCCGGCCGGCGTCGGCGGCAAGGGCAACTCGGGCGTCACCGCGGTCGTCAAGACCACCAACGGCTCGATCGGGTACATCTCGGCCTCCTACATCATCGCAGCGGGCCTGAAGGCGGTCGCAGTCAAGAACGAGGCAGGGCACTTCACCTACCCGAACCTGAAAGCCATCTCGAACGCGGCCGCGATGGTGAAGAAGGTCCCGAGCAGCAACGAGCTGCACATCGTCGACCCGCCGAAGAAGTTCAAGATCGCCTACCCGATCTCGACCTTCACCTACTGCATCGCTCCCCACGATGCGCCCCAGAAGGCCCAGCTGTCCGAATTCATCGGCTACGCGCTGACGACGGGACAGAAATACGGCGCGGCGCTCGACTTCGCGCCCCTGCCCAAGGTCGTCAAAAACGCCGGCCGCCGCGCGCTGGCCGGTCTCTAAGCTGAACTGACCCCCAAGCTCTCCCGACACTTCCCGGGAGATCGATAGCTCTTCAAGTGAGACAGCCCCCGACCCAGCTGGGTCGGGGGCTGTCCCCCGCTGCGACTCCCCGGTTACGCGGCCGTCAGGCTGCTGTGAGCTGGCTGTGAATCCGCGCCCTGCGGCTCGACGGCCGTCGCGGCCTCGGCGACGGCGCCGCCGCGCGCCTCGGGCTCGAAGCGGTAGCCGACCCCGAAGTGGGTGTGGATGTAGCGCCAGCCGGGCGAGTGCTTCTCCAGCTTCTGGCGCAGCTTGCGGATGAAGACGTCGACCGAGCGGTCGCCGTGCGCCATCGCGTAGCCCCAGACGCGCTGGTAGATCGTCTCGCGCTCGAGCACCTGGCCCTTGGCGTCGGCGAGCAGCTGCAGCAGCTCGAACTCGCGGCGGGTGAGGTCGAGATTGCGCTCGCCGGCGAAGGCCTGGAAGCGGTCGCCGCGGATCTCCAGCTCGCCGGCGACGACCGGCTGCGCGTCGGCGCCCGCCCGGCTGCGGCGACGGCGCCGCGAGACCGCTTCGATGCGGGCCATCGCCTCCTCGGGATGGCAGGGCTTGCCGATCCAGTCGTCGACCCCGAGGCGCAGGCCGCGGACCCGCTGGGCGACCGTCGACTGGCCGGTGCAGACGACCACGCCGAGCTCGGGCAGCGTCTCGCAGACCCGGTCGAGGTAGCTCCAGGCTTCGTCGCCGAGGACGCGGAGATCGACCAGCAGGGCGTTGAGCTTCATCGCCAGCAGCTCCTCCGGCGGGATCGCACTCGCCTGCACGCGCTGCTGCCAGCCCGCCATCTCGGTGCGCTTGGAGAGGACGGTGACGAAGCCGCTGTCGTCGTCGATCACCGCGAGCCGGATTGTCTGCTGTCCGTTCAAATCGTCGACGCCTCGAAGACGGAGGGTCTTCTAACTGGCGAGGAGGATTCTATGCAGGAGCGCCGACGGCGTGTCGGCAAAACTCCCTGCGTTCACAGGTCTTTCACAAGCCTACAGCCGTAATTTGCGGGAAGGCCGACCGTACCAGGACCCGTTCCGCTAGATTGCCCGGCATGAGGCTTCCGTCGCGCTCGACCGCCGTCGCCGCTGCCCTGATCGCGGCGCTGCTCTCGCTGCTGCTCGCCGCGCCCCTGGCACTGGCCGAGAACGGCGTCGGCCTGGCCGGTCCGACGACCGACAAGACGGTGACCTTCTTCTGCTTCGGCGTGATCGGCTTCTTCGCCGTCCTCGTCATCGTCCTGACCCTGATCCAGGAACGGCTCGAGCGGCGCAAGGAACGGCGGAAATACGATCTCCAGCGCTACGGCTGAGCCTGCTCAGTCAAGCCTGAAGCCGGTGAGGAGGCGCTTCTCGGTCTCGCCCTCGATCCGGGCGACGACTTCGACCTTGCCCTCGAGCGGGGTGTCGCGGATCTTCGTCGCCAGCAGGTCGTCGACCTGGAAGATCCCGGCCGAGTTGTTGAGCTCGATCTCGATCCGCACCGGCCGGTCCTCGCCTTTCTCGATCCGAATCTCGTCGACGGCGGCGGCGGAGATCGAGTGGATGCCCTCCTGCCCCGCTTCGATCGGTAGGCGGGTGCGCCCCTGCGCCATGTCGAGGGCGTCGGCGACGCGTACGACCCCGGCCTCGAGCGTGTAGGGCTGGCCGCGGCGGCGGTGGCCGATGATCGCGTGCAGGATCTCGGAGGCGACGATCGTCCGCTGCGGCTCGCGGTAGCAGTCGGCCAGCAGGCGTTCGAGCGCGCCGCTGGCGAGGAAGAGGCTGTAGGCCTCGTGATCGGTGCGGTGGATCGTCATGCCGGCGTCGTGGAGCAGCGCGCCGCCGGCGACGACTACCTCGGCGTCGCGCGACGACATCCCGTGGTCGGCGACGAGCGCCGGCTCGACCCCGGCCTTGACCAGCAGGCGCAGCAGCCGCAGGGCGATGTTGAGCACGATCTGCATGTGGACCCAGGAGTGGTCGGACATGCCGAGCCGTTCGGCGTGGACCTGCGTCATGTACCACCAGGCGCGCACCTGGTCGTCGGAGTTGGCCGCCGCGAGGAAGGTCTCCAGCTTGCGGTTGCCGCGGGTCGGCGCGCGCACCTGCGCCTCGGCGATCGCCTCGGCGGGCGGCTTGCGCTGCGGTCCCTTCGCGTCCGGTGTGGGCACCGCCTCGCCGCTCATCGTGCCTGATCGTAGGGGAAAAGACCGCAGATTCTCTGCGGGCAACTGCGGATGAGGGCGCCCGGCCGGTGTGAATAGATGCGCGGCGTGTCAAATCCAACCCGAGGTGAACCATGAAAATTTCGCTGCTTGGAGCACTTGCCGTGACCGCGGTGCTTGCCGCCGTCCCCCTCTCCGGGTGCGGTGGCAGCGACAACGGCACGACCACGACGACCACCGAGGAGGAGTCCGAAACGACCGCCTCCGGGGGCGCTGGCGGGGGCCAGCTGCTCGAAATCAAGATGGGCGACTTCTTCTTCTCGCCCGCCAACCCGACCGCCAAGGCGGGTAAGACGACGATCGAAGCGCCGAACGAAGGCTCGGTCGAGCACGAGCTCGTCGTCTTCAAGACCGACAAGAACCCGGCCAAGTTGCCGACCGAACCGAACGGCGACGTCGACGAGGAGAAGCTCGACGAAGAAGCTCAGGAGGAGGGTGAGATCGCCGACGTGGAGGCTGGCGAGACCAAGAGCGAAAAGTTCAACCTGACTCCCGGGAAGTACGTGATCTTCTGCAACATCCCGGGCCACTACGCCCAGGGCATGTACGGGACGCTGACCGTCAAGTAGGGACGTCGATCGCGGTCGTAACGCGTTTCCCATGCATGCCAGAGGAAACGCGTTACGACCGCCGGTGAACGGTCAGCCGCAGACGGGCCAGGGGCTCGAGCCCGAGCGCGCGTAGAGGAGCGCCGCGCGGTAGTCCTGTTCGGCTTCGGGGGCGGCGGCGGGGTCGCCGCTGCCCCCGACCGAGGCCCACGTGCCGTAGTCGAACTGGTATTTGCCGCGGTAGCTGCCGTCGGCGGATACCGCCGTCGGGCTCCCGCCCGACTCGCAGGCCGCGATCGATTCCAGCGTCGACATCGCGACGCCCGCCGGGAGCGCCGCGTAGAGCCGCTGGCGCCGGCGCAGGGCGCGCGCCCTGCGAGCAGCTTCCATGTGGTGAAGCGTGACGTGGATCGCCTGGCGGAGGCGCCGCGCCGGGGCATCGAGCCTGTTGGCCCTGACAGGGGCCGCCGCCGCAAGGGCGATCAGGGCAACGGAAAGGACTGTGAAATATGTGCGTTTTGTGAGCAAGCGCGAGACCGTGCCGCTATTTGCGGCAAAGGAACGTGATCGCGCTCACACTGCTCACACTCCTTGTGCTGATTCGCACGTGTCCAGGCACAAGCGTGGACGATCGTCCCCCCGCGATGCACCGCATCGTGCAGGGCCATCAAGCCGGGTGCAACGCGTTTGACGTCTATATCGCGTCAAACGCGTTGCACCCGAGAGCCGCATCGCCGCTCCCTACGCGATGATGCGGGCGTGACCGAGCGCCCGACGACCCGGCTGCTGCTCGCCTGCCCCGACCGGCCGGGGCTGATCGCCGCGGTCAGCGGCTTCCTCGCCGACGCCGGGCTCAACATCGTCGATGCCGACCAGCACTCGAGCAACGAGGGCAGGTTCTTCATGCGGATGGTCTTCGAGTCCCCCGCCGAGGGCGAGCGCAGCGAGCTGCGCAGCCGCTTCGAGGAGGAGATCGCCTCCCGCTTCCAGATGGAGCACCGCTTCGCCGAGTCGGAGGAGCGCAAGCGGGTGGCGATCATGGTCTCGCGCGAAGACCACTGCCTCTCCGACCTGCTCTGGCGCTGGCGCAGCGGCGAGCTGGGTGCGGAGGTGACCGCCGTCGTCTCCAACCACCCGGAGCACGCGGCGCAGGTCGAGCAGCTAGGGGTGCCGTTTCACCACGTGCCGGTGGACCCGGAGGCGAAGGCCACGGCCGAGGATCGCGCGCTGGAGCTGATCGGGGGGGCCGACCTGCTCGTCCTCGCCCGCTATATGCAGATCCTCTCCGGGGAGTTCCTCGCACGGCTGGGCGCGCCGGCGATCAACATCCACCACAGCTTCCTGCCCGCCTTCGTCGGCGCCGACCCCTACGGCCGCGCCCACGAGCGCGGCGTGAAGCTGATCGGCGCCACCGCTCACTACGTCACCGAAGAGCTCGACGCCGGGCCGATCATCGACCAGGACGTGACCCGCGTCAGCCACCGCGACGAGGTCGGCGACCTCGAGCGGATCGGCCGTGACATCGAGCGCCTCGTGCTCGCCCGCGCCGTCAAGGCTCACCTGGAGGACCGGGTGCTCCTCGACGGCGCGCGGACGATCGTCTTCTGAGAAGTGCCGCCCCGACATGGCCGGGGCGGCGCCGCACGTAAGTCCTACGACTCCACGTAGATCGGGTTTCCTTCTAACGATACAAATAAGGCGTTTAACGTTGCTTCTTTCGGACACAGGAGTCCGCCGACCTTTTCTAAGGTCGCTTCGCTATAGGTGATGTGACCGGTATCGCCGGTCAGTAACGCCCCCAGAACCGTCCCCGTCAATTCGTTGAACGCGTAGGTGCAATTGATTGTGGTTCCGCACTGCACATGTACTTGAAAGCCACTGCCCGTAATGATGGCTTTTTCTTCCGCCGTTTGTTCGAGCGAGAATTTGCCCAGGCTTTCCACCGTGCGGGTGCAGCCTTGATTGCAATTGAAGTAAGACAGTTCGGTAGCTGTAATTACCTGCGATTCGGCTAATTCGCCCACTTCGCCCAGTAGACGCGCATCGCATTCGTAGTCCATGAGCGAGGTGTGAATTACGATGTTTGTGGCATCGAAGTGCACCTGGGTCAGCTGGTTTTCCGTTGCGCACGGATCTTCGTCCGCCGAACAGAGGGCGGTGCTCGCCATCGCAGACGAGGTGCCGATGAGCGCGAGTGCAGCAATCGCCGCCACGCACACCAGTCCGATGAGTCTTGCCAGTTTCATGACTCTCCCTTTCTCTTGTGTTGATGCGCCTCAATCCGCTACGACGACACGTAGATCGGTTCAGAGGCTTCAAATAACGCGTCTAGTTTTATTTCTTTGGGACAGAGGAAGCCGCTAATCAGTTCTAACGGCGCTTCTTGATAAGTGATGTGTCCGTTTTCAGCCAGTAACGCTCCTTTGAGCGTTCCGACCTGTTCGTTGAACCCATACAGGCAATTGGAGAAGCCGCTGCAGCTCACTTTGATTTCGAACCCGTTGGCGGTGATTTCAGCCAATTCGGTTTCGACTTTTAAGACAGAGAATGTACCCAGTGTTTCCGTGGTGCGAGTACAACCCTGCCCGCAACTCGTGAACGACAGGCTTTGTGCTTCGAGGGTTTGCGGTTTGCCTAATTCCGAGACCGTGGCTGAAAATAACCCGTCACAGCCATAGTTATATCCTCCTTCCCCTTCTGGCAGGGGACTTAATATGGTTAGGTTGTGGGCTTCGAAATGCACTTCGGTGACTTGATTCGCTGCTTCGCACGGGTCTTCGTCGACTGCGCACAGCGCGGTGGTTTCGGCCATTGCGGAGCCGACGCCTCCAAGCGCCATGACCACGAGGATCGTCATGAGCCCGGTGCCGATCGTCCTTGCCAGTTTCATCCGCTGCTCCTTTCTCTGGACGCCTATTGACGTATGCCCGTTGGAACCGATTACCATTTTGGAACAAAACAATCAATAAGATTAGACTATTTGTCCATCCGGAGCTTTCCGCGTGGCTGGCTAACCAGCCAGCCCGTCCTCTATCGTGTCCGGCGATGGAGCAGGCGGCGATTGAGCGACCTCCGGCGACCGCCCCGTCCCAAGGGGCTCCGGTCCACGACGGCCCGCCGCCCAGCTCGTCGGCGCCGGCGCTGCTGCAAGCGTTGCGCTACGTGCGCGACCCGCTCGGCTTTCTGATCCGGCTGCAACGGCGCTACGGGGACGTCTTCGCGCTCTCGTTCCCCTTCTGGGGGCGGCTCGTCTACGTCGCCGAGCCCGGCCTGGTCAAGCAGCTCTTCACCGGGTCGGCCGAGCAGTTCCACGCGGGAGAGGCGAACGCGACCGTGCTCGAGCCGGCGCTCGGGCCGAACTCGGTCCTGACCCTCGACGAGGGTCCCCACCTGCGCCAGCGCAAGCTGCTGCTGCCCCCCTTCCACGGCAGGCAGATCGCCCGCTACGGCGAGCTGATCCGGTCGGTGACCCGCGAGGAGATGGAGAGCTGGCCGGTGGGCGAGCCGTTCGCCCTGCGCCCCCACACCCAGCGGATCACGCTGGCGGTGATCATGCGCGCCGTCTTCGGCGTCCACGACCGCGAGCGGCTGACTCGCTTCGAGGGCCTGATCGAGCGCTTCAGCGACCGCGTCAGCGCCGTGCTCGCCTTCCCGATGCTGCGCCGCAACCTCGGCCGCTGGAGTCCGTGGGCGCGCTTCCTGCGCGCGCGGGCGGCGCTCGACGAGTTCATCTACGAGGAGATCGCGCTGCGCCGGGCCGAGATCGCGAACGACGGCGGGGAGCACGACGACGTGCTCTCGCTGCTGCTCGAAGCCGAACACGACGACGGCAGCCCGATGAGCGACGAGGAGCTGCGCGACGAGCTCGTCACCGTGCTCGGCGCCGGCCACGAGACGACCGCGACGGGGCTCGCCTGGGCGATGGAGCGGCTGCTGCGCTCGCCACGCGTGCTGAGCAAGCTGCGCGACTCGCTGGCCGCCGGCGAGGACGAGTACCTCGAGGCGACGATCAAGGAGACGCTGCGCGTGCGGCCGGTGATCGTCGACGTCGCCCGCAAGCTGACCGCGCCGGCCGAGTTCGGCGGCTACCGGCTGCCGGCCGGCACCTTCCTGATGGCGGCGATCGCGCCGATGCACTACCGGGCCGATCTCTTTCCCGACCCGGAGGAGCTCCGGCCGGAGCGCTTCATCGAGGAAAGGGCCGAGAACTATGCCTGGATCCCGTTCGGCGGCGGCGTGCGGCGCTGCATCGGCGCCGCCTTCGCCGAATACGAGATGCGCATCGTGCTGCGCGAGTTCGTCACCCGGGCCGAGCTCAGCGCGCCCGACCCGAAGCCGGAGAAGGTCAAGGTCCGCAACATCACCCTCGCGCCCGGAAAGGGCACGCTGGTCAGGCTGGATCGACCGCTGCGCTGACAGCGGCTTCGGCCTCCTCCCATTCCGCGTAGAGCGCGGCGAGCTTGCGCTTCGCCGCCTCGTGGCGCTCGCTCGCCTGCGCCGAGCGCTCCGGCGTCGACCAGGCGGCGGGGTCCGAGAGCTCCTCCTCGACCGCCTTCAGCTCCGCCTCGGCTTCCTCGATTGCCTCGGCGAGGCGGCCGGCGCGGCGAGCGGCCCGCTTGGCGACGGCATGGGGGCTGTGGCGCTTGCCCGCGCCCCTGGTGGCCCGCTTCGCCGTCGCCGCGTCGGCCGCCGCCGCTTCCGCCTCTTCGTCGCGCCGGCGCTGGTACTCGGCCCAGCCGCTCGGGTGGCTGCGCAGCTCGCCGTCCTCGCAGACGAGCGTGCGCGTGCCGACCGCCTCGAGCAGGGCGCGGTCGTGCGAGACGAGGATCACCGCGCCCTCGTAGGCGAGCAGCGCGTCCTCGAGCGCCTCGCGGCTCTCGAGGTCGAGGTGGTTGGTCGGCTCGTCGAGGATGAGGACGTTGGCCCCCGAGGCGACGAGGATCGCCAGCGAGAGGCGGCGCTGCTCGCCGCCGGAGATGTCGGCCAGCGCTTTCTCCACGTCGGAGCCCGAGAAGAGGAAGCCGCCGAGCAGGTCGCGGGCCTTCTGCCCGGTGAGGCCGGTCGCGCGCTGGGCCGCGTCGAGCACCGTCCCCTCCCCCGCCGCGCTCTCGGCGTGCTGGGAGAGGTAGCCGATCTTGACGTTGTGGCCGGTCCGCACCGAGCCGGCCGCCGGCTCCGTCCTGCCGGCCAGGGCCTCGATCAGGGTCGTCTTGCCGGCGCCGTTGGGACCGACGAGGACGACGTGCTCGCCGCGTTCGACTTCCAGGTTCGCCTCGTCGAGCAGGGTGCGGCCGGGGACCTCGATCCGGCCGTTGACGAGTTTCACCACCACCCGGCCCGGCCGCTCCGGCTTGACGAAGGAGAAGCGCAGGTTGCGTCTCTCGCGCGCCTCGGCCTCGACCCCCTCGCGCTTGATCTTCTCGATGCGCTTCAGCCGCGCCTGCGCCTGGCGCGCCTTCGTCGCCTTGTAGCGGAAGCGCTCGACGAAGCGCTCCATGCGCGCGATCTCGGCTTCCTGGCGCTCGATCGCCTTGCCGCGCGCGATCTCGCGCGCCGCCTGTTCCTTGCGCCAGGCGTGCCACGGACCGGCGAAGAAGCGCCCGCGCTTGGCCTCCAGCTCCAGCACCGAGGTGCCGACCGCCTCGAGGAACCAGCGGTCGTGGGCGACGAGGACGACCGCGGCGTCGAGCTCGCCGAGGTAGCGCTCGAGCCACTCGAGCGAGGGGATGTCGAGGTGGTTCGTCGGCTCGTCGAGCAACAGCAGGTCGGGCCGCGTGGCCAGCGCCCGGGCCAGCGAGGCGCGCGTCAGCTCGCCGCCGGAGAAGGTCGCGAGGCGGCGCGAGGCGGCGCTCTCGTCGAAGCCGAGCCCGGCGAGGACGGCGAGCACGTCGTCGCGCCAGCGGTAGCCGCCGCCGGCTTCGAGCCGCGACTGCGCCGCCGCGTAGGCGTGCATCGTCTCCTCGTCGGGATCGCCGCCGGCCATCGCCGCCTCGAGCCGTGCCAGCTCGGCCTCGGTCTCCTGCATCTCGGCGCGCCCCGAGAAGACGTACTCGCCGAGGGAAACCTCGGCGTCGTGCGGTGGCCGCTGGTCGTGCAGGGCCACACGCGCGCCCCGCTGCAGGGCGATCGTGCCCGAGTCGGGCGGGCGCTCCCCGGCCAGCACGCGCAGCAGCGTCGTCTTGCCGGCGCCGTTGCGCCCGGAGAGCGTCATCCGCTCGCGCCGCTCGAGCTTGAACGAGACGTCGGCGAAGAGCAGCTCGCCGCCCGCGTAGAGGTCGATTGTCGTGGCCGTGGCGATCGCCATCGCGATCTTGACACTACGCGGGTCGAAGCCGTGACCTAACCTGAAGCGAGTGGAGAGGGAGCAGCTGCGCGAGATCCAGACCCCGCTGAAGGAGCGCTACCGCGAGGAGCCTGAGGCGGCGCTGGTCACCCTCTCGGCGACCGGCGAGCTGGGCGAGGGCATCTCGTGCTCGGTGCAGACCGGGCGGGCGATCGCCGCCGCGGGGTTGCACCCGGCTTCGGGCGGCGACGGCAGCCTGCTCTGCTCGGGCGACATGCTGCTCGAGGCGCTGGCCGCCTGCGCCGGGGTGACGCTGCGCGCGGTGGCGACCTCGATCGGGGTCGAGGTGCGGGGCGGCACGGTGCGGGCTGAGGGCGACCTCGACTTCCGCGGCACGCTGGCCGTCGAGCGCGACGCGCCGGTCGGCTTCCGCGCGATCCGGCTCGCCTTCGAGCTCGACGCCGACGCCGACGAGGAGCAGCTGGCGACCCTGCTGGAGCTGACCGAGCGCTACTGCGTCGTCCTGCAGACGATCGCCGTGACGCCGCAGCTCTCCTCGACGATCGCGACGGTCTAGGTCGAGCGGTGGCGGGGCCGCTGCGGCACCTGGGCGAGCTCGCCAGGGCGCGCCTCACACGGCGCTCGGCACAGCGCGAAGACGGCCAGGTCCTGGGCGAGCTCGAGGCGCGGCCGCTGGAGCTGCCGGCCGGGCTCGAGGTCGAATGGCTCGGCGTCTCCGGCTACCGGATGACGTTCGAGGGACGGACGCTGTTCGTCGACCCCTACGTGTCGCGCGTGCCCTTCTCCGACCTGCTGCGGCGCCGGCCCACCCTGCCCGATCCAGGGGCGCTCGACCGCTTCCTCCGCGCGCCCGGCGAGGCGGTCGGCGTGCTCGTCGGCCACACCCACTTCGACCACGCGGTCGACGCGCCGGCGATCGCCCGCCGCTGCGGCTGCAAGGCGTACGGATCGGACTCGCTGGTCAGGCTGATGGCCCTGCACGACCTCGCCGACCGCGCCGTCGAGGTCGAGCCCTACCGCGCCTACGAGCTCGGGCCGTTCCGGGTCGGCTTCACCCCGAGCGCCCACTCGAAGCTGCTGCTCGGCCTCGCCGTCCCCTACGACGGCGACCTCACCTGCGAGCACCTCGACGCCCTCTCCCCCGCCGCCTACCGCTGCGGCCAGGTCTGGGGCATCTCGATCGAGGTCGCGGGGCTGCGCTTCTACCATCAGGGCAGCGCCAACCTGGTCGACGACGCCGTCCGCGAGCGGGGGGTCGACGTCTTCCTCGCCGGCATCGCCGGCCGCAGCTTCACCGACGAGTACTGGCAGCGGATCCTCCCCCTCCTCGACCCCGTCGTCGTCGTCCCCACCCACTACGACAACTTCTTCCGCCCGCTCGGGCGCGAGATGGAGTTCGTCACCGACGTCCGTCTCTCGGGCCTCCCCGAGGAGATCGGCGCCGTCAGCGCCGACGCCCGCCTCGCCGCCCTCCCCCGCGCCGATCTCGGCGCGAAGAATTGACAGAGACGCTCGATTGTGCGCGCCGCACGTGTGCTGAGGCCCTCTACGGTTGGCGCAATGCACCCGACCGACCCCGCTGGCGCACGTGAATTCCTCGAAGCAGTCATTGCCGCCTTCTCCCTATTGGGAGGTTGCATGGCGTATCTCAGCGGCTACTACGCAGCACGGGCTCTCGACCGAAATGCGACGCCCGACGACCTTGCGCACGTTGTGAACGAAGGCATTGGGGTGGGTTTCAAATACGCATCTCCCGCTTCCATCGTCGCCCTTATCATCATGGTGTGGAGCTGATGGAGCGCTTGGCAAAAACTCCGCGCGGAGCCTCCTTCGCGGGGACGTTCACGGCGGTGGTGGCGGCGATCGCGATTTTCGTCTTCGGTGCGCCGCCGTGGATCCTCATCGTGGCGGTCTTGATCGGTGCGACGGCCTATGCGGAGCTCGGTCTCTGGGTCGATCGACGGCTGGGAAGACGCTAAACCTCCGCCCCGCAGTACTTCGCCACTATCTGCTCGACGGTGCCCCTCGTGCGCATCGTCCACGTGCCGAGGATCGACTCAAGGGCGCTAAGGTCGAGGGCGGATTTCGAGATGCCGCCGCTGGGCAGCCAGTGGAGCTCGCGGCCCTCGATCGCGAGGCGGTCCTCGTCCGTGGCCAGCGCCAGCGCTCGCTCGCTGTCGTCGCCCGGCGGCGCCGAGGCGAGGAAGGCGACCTGGAGCTTGCCCTTCGAAGCCGCGACGGCGGCCGCCTCGAACGGCTCGCGCGCCGCGATCTCTCCCAGCTCGGCGGCGCTGCGCAGGAAGACCGGCACCTCGTAGCCGAGCGCTTCGGCGAGCCCGGCTTCGATCCGCCCGCCCAGCTCGTCCTCGTCGCCCCCCTCGTCGTCGAAGATCACGTTGCCGCTCGCCCGGAAGCAGGCGACCCCGGCGAAGCCCAGCGCCTCGAACTCGCGGCGCAGCTCCTCGTTCCCGATCCGGCGGTTGCCGAGATTCATCCCGCGCAGGAAGGCGACGTGACGTTGCACGCTTCAACCCTACGGCGACCGGCAACGGCGTTGACAATCGCGTGCCAGGCGCTAGGTTCCGTCGGTGGCCGACTTCGAGGCACCCGCCGACCTGAAGTTCAACACCGAGCCGATCGCCAATCCGGAAGCGTTCGCACGCGACGCCGGCGCCGCCTCCTGGCTGTTCCTCTGCGGCGAGGAGTTCGCTGCGATGGAGGGCGGAATGTCCTACGCAAGCGTCCAGACGGCCGTGGCCGACTCGGCGAACATCGTCTCGGACCCGCCGCAGACGATGGACATGGAGCTGGCACGAGAGCAGATCGCGGCGCTCGACGAGCTTCCCCGGCCGACCCTCGTGACCTGCCGCAGGGGTCCGCGCTCCTCGGCGCTGGTCTACCTATACGCCGGCCTGCGGGCCGGCGCCGGCGCCGACGATGTGATCGCCCGGGCTGAGGCCGACGGCGCGCCGTTCGTCGGCTCGGATGAGCTCAAGGCCTGGGTCCGTCAGGGCCTCGACGAACTCAGGTGAGCGACGACTACACCCGGCTGCCGGCGGACCTGCCCGCACCAGAGGACGACGGTGCGGCCGATCACCTTCTGGGTATTCAGCTCCCCCGGATAACGCTGCCTTCGAGCCGCGGGGGGCCGATCGACGTCTCAACGCTGGGCGACCTGGCCGTCGTCTACGTCTACCCGCGCACCGGGACACCCGGCGAGCCGCTGCCGACAGGCTGGAACGACATTCCGGGCGCTCGCGGGTGCACGCCGCAGGCCTGCGCGTACCGCGACGCCCTCGCCGATTTCGAAGCCCTGGGCGCCTCGGTGATCGGCATCGGCGCCCAGAGCCCCGACGAGCAGCGCGAGCTCGCCGAACGCGAGCACATTCCCTTCCCGCTGCTCAGCGACGCCGACCTCCGCCTCCGCGACACCCTCCGTCTCCCCACCTTCGAGGTCGATGGCATGACGCTCTACAGGCGCCTCACCCTGATCGCCGAGACCGGCCGGATCGCCAAGGTCTTCTACCCGGTCTTCCCACCCGACCGCGACGCCGCCGAGGTCTTGGGATGGTTGGCCGAGACCAGGTAGCCGGCAGGTCGGTCCCCATCGCCGGTCGCTGGCTACGCTGCCTTGATGAGAGTCGCCCTCGCTGCGGTCGCCACCCTGGCTCTGCTCGCCCCACAGGCGGGCAGCGCTCAGGGGAAAACCACGGTCGGGTTCTGGGCGGGCGAGGCGGTGCCCGGCACGAACTGGGGCAGGCCCAACACTTACTGGAACCGGCGCGACACCCGCCCCTACACGCCCTACCTGTGGCGCGTTCTCAGCGAGAACCACATCCCCCTCTACCTCAACCTCCGCTACAAGCGGGACTTCGGACCGGTGCCTCCCGGGGAGCCGCGCCGCCACGACGGGCTGGCAATCCTCAGGAAAGCGAACCGGCTTGGGGTGCCAGTCTGGGGGTGGACCCTGATCCCGTTTACGGACGGCTACTGGGCGTCGGAAAGCGCAGCCACCGAGCAGTTCGCAGCGGTCAGATCGCTCGCGCGCTGGGCGCGGGCGAAGCGCGTCCGGCTGAAGGGCATCGCGATCGACCCCGAGCCCCCGGTCGGCACGCCCCCCGAGGTGTCGGCGGCGCTGCTGGGCGGCGATGGCGAAGCCGCGCTCCCGGCGCTCCTGCAGCAACCGGCGAACCCCGCCGGACAGTGCGCGGCCTGGCGCACCTACGAACGCATGGCGCGCTGGGCGAAGCGACACCGCATCGACCTCTCGGCGGCGCCCCTGCCGACGGTCCTCGACGACCTCGAAGACGGCCGCCTCGCCCTCCAGGACGCCAGCGAGTTCGTCCTGCCGAACGCCCCCTGGCACGCGCTCTTCTTCCAGGCCTACCGCAGCACCTTCACCTATCACGCGGGCATTGACCCCGGACCCGGGATCGTCGCCTCCTACCTCCACTCGGGCCGGCGCTGGTTCGGCCGGGCGGGCCAAGTCAGCCTGGGTAGCGCCGGCCGCGGCCCCTACCGGCGCTTCAGGAACCTGGTCCACGACGTCCGCCTCGCGGCGACGCTTCACACCCGTGAGGTGCCGATCTACTCGCTGGAGAGGACCCTGCGGTCTTACGGTGGGCCGCGGGCGCTGATCCGCCTGGTTCAGGCCGCCCGCCACCCCTTCAAGGGGACGCTGGCCAGCGCCGCGACCGCACCCACGCCCGAGGCCAGTGCCATCCGCGCCACGATCAGCGCCAACGACGCGGCGCTTGCGGCCGCGACACCGAGCATCACCGAAAGCGCCGGGGTCGGAGCGCAGGAAGCCAATTCGTGGCCGGAAGGGTGCGTGGGCTGAGCTGTTGCGAGCAACTGGACTTGGGACGAAGTTCGGCCCAAATTTTCGGCGGGGTGTCCGCGGCTATGTCCTTCTGGGCCAGCAAGCGTCAAGACCTTGGGCTACCTTGACGTCACTGTCAAAGTCGGCCCCACGGTCGGCGGCAGTGTCCGACCGAGACGGTTGGTTCTCGGGAAGATCGCCGTCGTGACTTGATAGGAGCGTGGCTTCGCCCGAGTGAGGTCTGTCCGCCGGCGGTCCGTCCGAGTAGGCGACAACCAATCGAAGGGACGCAGCCAATGATCGTGATCGGAACGGACACCCACAAGAAGAGCCACACCGCCGCATTGGGAAGCAATCGCGGAATCATGGAAGAGCTAGAGCACAGCAAGTTCACCCCGGCCGGCAAGATCGCCAACGAGCGGCTGATCGAAGCTGTCGCTGACCCTGACCGCTACCCCGAGGGGACCACCTTCATCGCCGCCGATCAGGAGGGCTTCGCCTCGATCCTCGCCGAAGCCGTTGCAGAGCACCGACCGCTCTCGCAATCGTCTACCCCGATGGCCGTGAGATCGTCGCCGCGCCGCGCGGTGGCGCGCTCGCCTTCTTCGAGCACCTGCTGACTCGTCGCCGGGAATCCAAGCGCAACCAGCCTGCGGTGCCGCTGCCCGCCGACTATCGAGTCGAGATCAGGGATCGCCAACTAGCCGCTGCTTGAGCGAGATGGGGCTCGCCGGGCGGTATTTGAACCAAGGGACGACAGCTGCCGTCGGGCAGCTTCACCAAGAGCTGCGTGAGGTATACTGAGCCCGTATGACTCAGCGAATTGGTGCGAAGGGGCAAGTGGTGATTCCCAAGGACCTCCGCGAACGCGCAGGGCTTGGGCCGGGCTCGGACGTTTCCTTCGAGCCCGTCGACGATGGGATCGTCGTGCGGCGGGCCACCCCTCGTTCGACGCTGCGCGGACGATTCGCCGGCAGCGGCATGGCGGCGCGCTTGCTTGAAGATCGCGGCAAAGAGCCCCGGTAGCCCTTGCCCTTCTGCCTGGATTCCTGGCCCGTTCTGTCCTGGCTCGACGGAGACGAACCGGCGGCAGATTCGGTCGATGAGATTCTGAATCGGGAACGCCCGGCGATGAGTTGGATCAATCTGGTCGAAGTCCACTACCGAACGAGCCGGGACCACGGCAAGGAAGAGGCAGACCGCGTGCTCGAGGAACTCCGCCCTCGGATCACCGAGCATCTCCCCGGCGTCTCGATGATGCGGGCGGCGGCAAACCTGAAGGCCTCCTGCCCAATGGCGCTGGCTGACTGTTTCGCAGTCGCACTCGCCGCCTCTGAGGGCGCAGTGCTCTTGACCGGCGACCCGGAGATCATCGACCGGGCGGCAAGCCTGCCCTGCGAGGTCCAAGACCTTCGACTCTGACTGCGCTCCGCAAGAGCGTCTCAGCAAGGTCGGTCGCAGGGTGCCCCTGCTAGGTCCGTTAGGGCGCGGGTGTCGTCCGCGATCCGATCAACGACTTTCTCGATCAGCGAGATCGCCGCCCGGCAGGCCTCCTCCCCGACTGCCTCCACCTCGCGGCAGGCGCTCGCGGTCAGCAGCTCGCGTATCGCTTTGGCCTTGTCCTCGCCGGGGAGCGCGTCCGCCGGCAGGCCCATCAGCGTCTGGAGTACGAAGTCAACCGCGACGACGGAGCCCATCAACCCCTCGATCAGCTCCTGGGAGACAGCTTGGATTCCTGGCTCGAGCCTGGTCACGACTTGATCAAGGGCTGACGGAGGCAATCTCTCCCCCCTGCTTGGAGATCTCCTGGCGCACGGGGTCGAAGCTCGTTCCCAGCCATCCGGTCAGCATGACAAATCAACAGGATGCTTTTGTCTGCGCCGAATGGGCCTGACCGGACGGTATTTGAACCGCGTCAGCACCGTTATAAGGCGCCTGCACGCGGAGCTGCTCTGCACCGCCGTGACGGAAGTGGCGGACGACCGTCGTGCATCGTGATGCGAACGGCACACCCCGCACCTCGAGAAACAAGCGCGGGGGGTGATCGACTGGCTTCGGCGCCCGAGCGAGGCCAGGGATCTATTGTCTCCAGCTATGCCACAAGACGCTGACTCCACCACCGCCACATCCGTAGAGCAGCCTGACCTCGCTGCGGTCGCGTCCGCGGTCGAGATCGCTGGCTCGGTTGTCGAGAACGCCTTTAGGCACCTCGCCGCCGCCGCCGACCAGGTCGTCGCCTACGATCTTGCACACGCTGCTGCGGTGGTCGAGAACGCTCGGGCCGTCCTCGACTATGGGAAGAACGGGGACGAGGAGGTCCGTATCGCGTGCGCCTTTGTCGCCGACGCGGTCCATGACGTTGCCACCCGGCTCATTGGTCGTGAGCGGGAGTGGGGCGCCGAGCAGGGGGCTCTCGACTCCGCCCTCGCCTTCACACGCCCCTATCGTTCGCCGGAGTTCCTCTCGGCGCTCTGCGGGAGTCAGGGGCCGCGGCACCTCGACGAGGACTTCGTGATGGTGCAGGACACCTTCCGGCGCTTCGCGGAGGAGCGGATCCGTCCGATCGCCGAGGAGATTCACCGCAACAACGAGGACATCCCCGAGACGATCATCGAAGGGCTGTCCGAGCTTGGGACGTTCGGCGTTTCGATTCCAGAGGAGTACGACGGCTTCGCGGCGGCGGGCGAGGGCGAGTACCTCTCGATGGTGGTCGCGACCGAGGAGCTCTCGCGCGGCTCGCTCGGCGTCGGCGGCTCGCTGGTCACCCGGCCCGAGATTCTGGCACGGGCGCTTTTGGCAGGCGGCACCGAGGCGCAGAAGCGGGAGTGGCTGCCGCGCATGGCCAGCGGTGAGCTGATGGTCGCGATCGCCGTGACGGAGCCCGATTACGGGTCCGACGTCGCCTCGCTGAGGACCACGGCCACCCCGGACGGGGACGGCTGGCGGGTCAACGGCGTCAAGACATGGTGCACCTTCGGCGCCAGGGCGGACGTGTTCATGCTGCTGGCGCGGACCGACGCGGATCGCTCAAAGGGCCATAGGGGGCTTTCGCTCTTCATCGTCCCGAAGGAGCGCGGCTCCGGTCACAGCTTCGAGTTCAGCCAGGAGGGGGGCGGCAGCATGGAGGGCCGCGCGATCGACACGATCGGCTACCGCGGCATGCACTCCTATGAGGTTGCGTTCGATAACTGGTACGTCCCCGCGGAGAACCTGATCGGCGGTGAGGAGGGGCTCGGCCGTGGTTTCTACCTCCAGATGGCCGGCTTCGAGAACGGCCGTATCCAGACCGCGGCGCGTGCGGTGGGTGTGATGCAGGCCGCGTACGAGGCCGCGTATGACTACGCGTCGGAGCGCAACGTCTTCGGCAAGCCGATCATCGAGTTCCAGCTCACCCGCGCGAAGCTGGCCCGGATGGCGGTGATCATCCAGGCCAGCCGCCAATTCGCCTATCGGGTGGCCCGTCTGATGGCGCGGGGCGAGGGGGCGATGGAGGCCTCGATGGTCAAGGCCTATGTGTGCCGGGTCGCGGAGTGGGTGACCCGTGAGGCGATGCAGATTCATGGCGGTATGGGCTACGCCGAGGAGTTCCCGGTCAGCCGCTATTACGTGGATGCCCGGGTGCTGTCGATCTTCGAGGGCGCGGACGAGATCCTCGCCCTCAAGGTCATCGCCCGGCGGCTTGCCCCGTGACCGGCCCGGGCGCAGGCATTCCGCAAAATGGGCCTGACCGGACGGTATTTGAACCATGTCGTGGTCGCAGCGATTGGACGCCTGCATTGCGAGCTACTGTCGCGCTGTCGTAGCTGAGGTCGCGGAGCGGCCGTCGTGCATGGCGACCACGTAGATCTTGTCCGAAGACACCTCGTAGCTGTAGAGCAGAATCATCCAGGGCCAGGGACCGAGCACAAACCGGGTCGGCGCCCAGCGGTCCCCCAGCTCGGCCCCGGCGAGCGGGAATGTCTCCAGCGTTCGCAGTGAGCGAGCGACCCGAGCCCAGGTGTCGTCGGGCAAATCGAGCGCCGAGATAGCCTCGTCCACGTCCCGCTGCGCCTGCGGGGTGACGATTACCTGCGCCACTCAGGCCAGCTGGTCGAGCGGCGTTCCCTCGCCGCGGGCGGCTTGAGCGAGGCCCTCCTGAGTGCGCTGCCAGGCACCGGGGATCGCATCGAGGATCTCGGTGATGCGCGCTGCGTCCGGGTCGGCGTCATCGAGGGCCGTGGAGAGGAGCGAGCGGGCAAGGGTGCCCTCCTGCACATGAGTTCGCTCCGCGAGCTTCGCGAGCTTCCCCGCGTGCTCGTCGTCAAGGGTCACGTTGATCCGCTTCGCAGAAGTCGCCATGTCACCTTAGACTACACGAAGTAGCACGACTCGTGTCGATGGACCTGACCGGACGGTATTTGAACCCCGGCACAGCGGCGACCATAGGACGCCTACACGCTGAGTGCCGTCGCACCACTGGCGGTTGAGACTTTAGAGCGGGCGCTGCGCATGGCCCGTCGAGCGAATGCTAATATTGTCCGACATAACTAGTAGCTTGAGATCGTGGATCTGAAATGGGCCAGAGCGGCAACCAAGCACCGGATATCTCGTGAGCGCTCCCGTCACGTCATTGAGCATTGCGGTTTGCGCTTCGATCAGGAGCCGCCCACCGACTCTGCTGAGAGCGCCAGCCCACGGCTGGTCTTCCTCGGTGACGACGTGGACGGGATCGCGCTGGAGGTGATGGCGGTGGAGCTTGAGGACGGCAGCCTGTTGGTGATCCACGCGATGGCGCTGCGCGACCGCTACCGAGAGCAGTACGAGGAGGCAAAGAAATGGCGAAGGTAAAGAAGGCGACTCAGAAGAATCCAAGAACGAAGGCGGGAACGGAGATCGCCCCCGAGATCGCCGACAGTCTCGCTGCCGAGGCCGAGCGCGGCTATGACCTCTCGAAGGCGAAGCGCCGCCGAGTGGGCCGCCCTTCGCTGGCTGGGAGCGGCGCCTCCCCTCGCTTGAGCTTCCGCACGACGCCCGACCTCTATCGCGCCGCTCAGAGACGAGCCAAGAAGGAAGGCCGCTCGGTCAGCGACCTCGCTCGCGAGGCGGTTGCTCGCTTCGTGCATTCGTAGCGCACAGAGACGAGGAATCTTTTGTCTGCGATGGAGGCGGCCGGAATTGAACCGGCGTCCGAGGCCGTAGCGCGAAGGTCTCTACAGGTTTAGCCGGCGCTTGGTTCTCGTCTCCCGGGGTCCGCGCCGGCGGGCACTGCGGGAGACAGAGCCCTCTGAGATTTCCCCTGGCGGACGGGGCGATCCGCCCGGGTGAGCCCGCGGTTTGAAGCCGGCGAACCTCCCTGCGGGCGCGGGAGGACCGACTCTCGTTGCTTAGGTTTTAACTAAGCGGCGAGGGCGAACTCATGGTCCGCACGTATTGGTTGGTGCCGGTGTTTAACGAGGCCTCCGGCCACCTCGACCTGCAACCGTTCGCACGGACCGACCACGTCGAAGCCTGTCGCCCCCCGTGCTATGTCGGACCGATTGTACGGGTCGGCGCCACCTTCACCGGCATACGAGCTATCAGCGCGGTGTTAGGACGACGCCGGTAGGGGTGAAGCGTCTTGTACTTTTTTGCGATCGCGGTTCGGGCGAAAGCCAATGCCGCTTCTCGAAAAAGTTAAGCGGAACCCCTACCGGCGTCGTCCTAAACGCTCGCCCTACGCTTGAGGTCCTCCAGCATCTCCTGCGGGAAGCCGGGGATCTCGTCCAGTTCGTCGATCGAGCCGAAGCGGCCGACCCGCTCGCGGTGGGCGAGCAGCCTGGTCGCCTGCGTGACCGAGAGGCCACTGGCGCGCAGCTGCTCGAAGGTGATCGCGTTGAGGTCGATCGGACCGCCCGCGGCGGCCGCCTCGGGCGAAGTCGGCGGTGTGGGGGCTGGCGGCTGCGGAGGAGGCGCAGCGGCCGGCGGTTCGGGCGCAGCGGCCGGCGGCGCCGGCGCAGAGGGCTGCGGTTGCGGCGGAGCCGGTGGCTCGGGCGCAGGCGGCTGCGGGGGCAGTGCGGCAGGCTGGGGTGGCTCGGGAGCCGGCGAAGGCGGTGGTGCGGGAGCCGGCGGCGGCGCGGACACCGGCGGCGGCCCGGGGGGCGCGGGTGCAGGCGCGGGCGGCTGTGGTTGCGGCGGAGCCGGTGGCGCGGGGGGCGCCGGCGGAGCGGCCTGGGGCGGCTCGGGCGCCGGTTGCGCTGCCGGGGGCTGCGGCGGTGCGGGGGGCGCCGGCGGTGGCGGAGCTGCCGGCTCAGGCGGTGGCGGCGGTGCGG
>JBLMYD010000144.1:0-6900 GCA_050258095.1 Chloroflexota bacterium | reverse complement strand
CACCTGACGCACGGCACGTCTGACAAGTGGGCGGTCTGATCGCCCGATCTTTAGCCCTTTTGGGCCAAATGGACATATATGCGATTGGCCAGGGAGCGCCGACCCCCCACACTGCGTACTCACTTCTGCCGGGCGCAACGCCGCAGAAGGGGAGACGAGACATGGTCGAAGCGGTCACATTCAGCGGCATCCACGAATTCGCTTTCGACTGGTACCCGGTCTTCGGGGTCTTCTTCATGGCCTGCCTGCTGCTCGTCTTCCTGCGCCTAATGCGCTCGACGATGGGCACGACGAAGCCGGAGACGGTGAAAGCGAGCAAGACCAAGCCGGTCCTCTGGGACGAGGTCCAGGGAGTGGACGCCGCCAAGGACGAGCTGATGGACGTCGCCGAGTGGCTGCGCGACCCGGAGCGCTTCGCCGCGCTCGGCGCCCAGCCACCGCGCGGAGTGCTGCTTTTCGGCCCGCCGGGAACGGGCAAGACGATGCTGGCGCGGGCAGTCGCCGCGCAGGCGGGCGTCGATTTCTTCGCCGCCTCGGGGTCCAGCTTCGTCGAGATGTTTGTGGGGAGGGGTGCCGCCAGGATCCGGCGGCTTTTCAAAGAGGCGCGCAAGTCGGGTCGTGCGGTGATCTTCATCGACGAGCTCGATGCTGTGGGAGGTGCGCGCAGTGGAGGCGGCGATGGCGGTTCGAGCGAGCGCGAGCAGGCGCTCAACCAGCTGCTGGTCGAGCTCGACGGGTTCGAGCGCGACCCGGGCACGGTGATCGTCATCGCCGCCTCCAACCATGTCGACAAGCTCGACCGGGCGCTGCTCCGCCCGGGGCGGTTCGACCGCCAGGTGCTGGTCTCGCCGCCCGACCGCGACGGGCGCGCGGCGATCCTGCGGTCGCACGCGAAGGGCAAGCCGCTGGGGCCCGACCTCGACCTGACCGACGTGGCGCGCAAGACGACCGGGATGACCGGCGCCCAGCTCGCCAACGCGCTCAACGAGGCGGCGATCATCGCCGGGCGGGCGGGGCGCAAGGCGATGGCGCGCGAGGACCTCGACGAGGCGCTGCTGCGCCAGTCGGTCGGCTCGCAGCAGGCGCGACGGCTGAGCCCGAAGGAGCGGCGCATCGTCGCCTACCACGAGGCGGGGCACGCGCTCTGTCGCCACCTGGTCGGCGGCGACCCGCCCGAGATCCTCAGCATCATCCCGCGCGGCCCGGCGCTCGGCTTCGTCGCCCACTCGCCGGAGGAGGACAGCTACCTCGAGTCGCGCGAGGAACTCCAGAACGAAATCATCGCCCTGCTCGGCGGGCGCGCGGCGGAGGAGGAGGTCTTCGGCACCTCGTACTCGGGCGCCTCGGGGGACCTCGCTCGGGTGCACGCTGTCTGCAAGCAGATGGTCGGCGAGTTCGGCATGGGGGTCGCGCTCGACGCCGAGGGGGCGCCGCCGATCGCGCTGCCGACCGGCGACTACGCGCTCTCGGATCGCACCCGGCGCGACGTCGACGTGGCGGCGATGATGATCGCCCGCAACGCCCACCAACGGGCGCGGGCGCTCCTGGCGGAGAATCGCCGCTGCCTCGACGACCTCGCCGCCAACGCGCTCGAGCGCGAGACGCTGACGCGCGAGGACCTCGACGAGATCTTCGCCGCCCACGCGATGGCGGAGGAGCGGGTTCTGGAGCCGAGTTAGTGGAGTTGTTGCTCCACTAGCATCGGGCGGTGCCCGCGAACCCGCGAACCACCCGGGACGGGCCGGTCCTCTGGTGGTCGATGCGGCCGGCCCAGAACCGCAAGCCGGCGACCTACCGCTGCCCGCTCTGCGGTGGGCACCTGCCGGCCCTGAGCGAGCACGTGCTGATCGCGCCGGAAGGCGACAGCGAGCGGCGGCGACACGCCCACACCTCCTGCGTGCTGGCGGCGCGCAAGGCCGGCCGCCTGCCGACCGAGGAAGAGTGGCGACGCACGCAGCCGCGACCGCCGTCGCTTTGGCGGCGAGTTACTTCCGCACTTTGCAGGGGAGAAAGAAGCTCGCGTTGAGGATCGTTTCGTCTTCTTTGAAGGTGAATTCGCCGCGCACCAGGAAGTGACCCGTCTGGCAGCGGGCGTTGATGAAGCTGTGTTCCCTGTGCTTGAGCCTCCATTTGCGGCCGACCGTCGCCTTGCCGGTGAGAGGGTGGCCGTAGCCGCCGGCGATTTTCGGGATTTTCACTTTGACCCGGTAGCCGTAGACGCCCTTGTGGATTTTTTCGATCACGATCGGGACGATGAAGGTGGTCGGCCCCGGGTAGTCGAGGTAGGCGTGGGCGAGGATCGTCACGTTGCCGTTCTTCTTGGGGCCGTTGAAGAGCGTGATCGGCGAGCCGACCGTGAACGGAATCTGTTCGGGCAGGGCGACGACGGCCTTGCCGTAGCCCTTGCCGACGATCGCGCCCCTGCAGTGGCGGCGCGCTTTCGCGACTTCGGTGGCGACGAGTTTGCCTTTGGTGCAGTGGGGCAGCCCCGTCGTGTCGAGGTGCCCGTGCTTGTCGAATTCGAGGACGAAGGTGTCAAGAACCGGCGGGATTTCTCCCGTCACCGTCGACAGCTTGCCGCCGCCGTGCGTGACGATCGGGGCGTCGTGATTGCGCGGCAACGCGTTGGGTTTGAAGCCGCCCTCGGCGTCGAGCACCAGGTTGCCGACCACTTTGTGCACTTTGAACGAGCTCGCCATCGCCGTCGCGGCGACCGCCAGCAACCCCAGCACCACCGCGATGACGATCCTCTTGCGCATTCCTGCCTCCGTCCCTAGTAGCCGAAAGAGCCGCTGCAACCCCTAACACGCGACCCGATCCAGGATACCGGCGATGGGCGGGCTTCCGGGCGACCCGGTATAGATCAGGCGCATGGAGGCAGCTCGATGAACGACGACTGGCGCCTGGAGATCGACGTGCACGAGGAGGGCCACGCGCGAGCACTGACGGAGCGTCTCGACGCCGAGCGGCTGCAGCATGATCTGAGCGACGCTTTCCACGACCGCGTCATCGTGAGCCGAGACGGGGCGCGAGTGTTCCTCTACGCCGGCACCCGCGATCAGGCCGAACGAGGCCGAGAGGCCGTCGAGGCCGAGGCGCAGCAGCAAGGATGGGCGGTCGACGCCGACCTCCGCCACTGGCATCCCTCGGCGGAGGAATGGGAGGACCCCGACGAGCCGCTGCCCGAAGACGATGCCGCCAGGCTGACCGAGCACGAAGCGCTGATCGCTCGCGAGCGCGAAGAGACGGCGAGGACCGGCCATCCCGAATTCGAGGTTCGGGTCGACCTCCCCTCGCGCCACGACGCGGTCCGCTTCTCCGAGCGACTGCGGCAGGAGGGCCTGCCGGCAGTCCACCGCTGGAAGTTCCTGCTGGTCGGCGCGACCGACGAGGACAGCGCCAAGGCGCTCGCCGAACGGATTCGAGACGAGGCCCCCGCCAACAGCCGGGTCAGCGTGGAGGGAACCTGGGCCAAGGCGCTCGCCGAGCGCACCCCGAATCCGTTTGCCGTGTTGGGCGGGCTGGGGGGCTGAGAGCCGTGGCCCCAGAAGACCCGGTGGCCGTTGGGCGGCGATGGGCGGTACTGGGCTCGAACCAGTGACCCCCTGCTTGTAAGGCGCTCTAGCGGAATCGGGAAGAGCGGCTGGAATCGGCGGCTGTGCAGGGGATTCGCGTGATTGGTCGGGACTGCGATCCGGGCCGAATATGCGCCGATAGACGCCGATTTGCCCTGATTTGGGCACTCGTGGGGCCGAGTGCCCAACACGCGTCGGCGACGATCAGCAGCAGCTCACCTGCGACACGTTGGCTTACGGCAGCGAGCCGGGTCCTCGGAGACCCAAGTGTCGGGTGGCGGCTCGCCGAAGGCGTCACGGTAGAGACCGAGGGTCCCGACGTAGGCGTCGTTCAGTTCCTCCGCTTCGACCTCGCTGCGCATGCCGAAGTAGGGGTAGTGGTCAACGAAGCGACCGAAGATCGCCTCGCAGTCGCGGCGGTAAGCGGCCGTGTCAAGGATGTGGCGGTGCCAGATCTCGTCGACGATCTTGCAGGGGACGATCGTCGCCTCGGGATGGGCGAGCTGGAGGGCGAGGAACTTGCGGTACTCGCCCTCCATCAGATCGATCTGCGCCTCGTCGAGGCCAGGGCCCTCGTCGACGTCGGCTAGCTTCATCCGCACATCGCTCAGGTCGAGCAAGACATCGAGAGAGGTGAACGCCTCGTCTGCTGCTGGGGCACTGATTGTCGCAAGGGTCATGTTGGGCTCCTTGAAGATTTCGCTCGTGTTATCGCTTGTGCCGTTTCCCGGCATCGCTGCGCTTCTTGCGCCAGCTGCCTTTTTTCGTCCGGCTGCGCGGCTGCTTGCCGCCACCCTCGTCGGGCACGTAGGGGCCCTTACCTGACCGTCGATCCGCCATTCACGCCTCCTCGGTTGCGCCTTCTTCCCCCAGCACGGGCAAAGTATCCGCGACTTGTCGGACGGAAAAGCTGGCGCTTTGATCGACACCGAGATGCCGTCTTATCGGCGGACTAACGTCGCGCCCATGGATTTCAACCCGCATGACGACGATGGAGGGGCGGATGGGACGAGTCGAGGTTTCCAACGATGAGCTGCGGACGGTTCGCGATGCGACGCGGGAGCTGGGGAAGCTGATCGAGAGCTTGGAAAGCGGCGCCGCAGAGAAGTTCGTGCTCACCAAGCACGGGCAAATGCGGGCCGTAGTCGTTTCGCTTGAGGAGTTCTCCACGATGCGCGCCTGCCAGCAGGCAAGCCGACTGCCTGAGGCTGCCTGACCCCAGGCTCATCTACCAGCTAGCTGGTACCATACGTCCGTGCACAAGACCACGGTCTACATCGACGATTCCCAGGCCGAGCGCTTGGGCCGGTTGGCGACGACGAGCGGTCGCAGCCAGGCAGAGCTGATCCGCGAGGGCGTGGAGCGGGTGCTCTCCGAGGCGCCGCCTCGCACCTTCCGCAGTATGGGGAAGGGACGCAGCGGTGGCGGCGGGGACCGGCGCTGGGATGCCGACGAGCTCTACCGCAAGGCTCGGGGCCGACACCCTCGATGACGCTGATCGTCGATGCCGGCACACTCTTCGCGCAGGCCGATGCCGACGATCCCGAGCACGAGGCGGTCGTCGCGCTGTTCGAAAGCGAGCGAGGGCAGCTCGTCACCTCGCAGGTGGCGGTCGCCGAGGCCGATTACCTGATCCTCACCCGGCTCGGTGTCGACGTCGAGCTCGCCTTCCTCGACGACCTCGCGGCGGGCACCTTCGTCGTCGATTGCCTCGATCGCAAAGAGCTGGGAGCGGCCCGTGACCTAGCGCGTCGCTACCGGGACCTCGAGCTGGGCCTTGCCGATGCCTCACTCGCAGTGCTGGCCGATCGGCATGGGACAGATCGGATCGCCAGCTTCGACGAGCGCGCCTTCCGGGCGATGACGCCGTTGCGAGGCGGCGCCTTCACAATCCTCCCGGCCGACTCGTAGCAACTGGCTGTCCCGCAGTAGCATCGCGACCGCGATGGCGATTCGCCTGCTTGCGACCTACGAGTTCTTCGACAAGAACGGGCATCCGGCAGGGACGGTCCGGCTGCCGGTGGTCGACTATGCGCAGCCCGACCCCGACGGGAGGGAGCGTCCGCGGGTGCTGCTGCTGAGCGGCGATGACCCGTACCTCGTCGACTTCCATCCCGACAGCACGATCGAGACGCAGTACGGCCGGCTCGAGGCGCTGCTGATCGACGCCTTCGCCGATCCGATCCCAGCCCAGCCCGGCTGGGTCGCCGAGATCTCGATCGAACCGCTCGATGCGGCGCCGGAACGGCTGGGCGTGTATCCCGCCCTCGCCTGGGAACCCGAGCCGAACACGAGCTTCGACGATGGCCCCCAGGGACATGCGGTTCTGCTCATCCCCCAGCGCGACGACCGGCTCGGCAGCCATTCCGGACCGGTCAGCACTCGCGACCTACCGGGCGTCGTGCGCTACCGACGCGACGACGAGGCCGCCTGACTCGACGCGCCGAAAGCCGGCGACGCAATCCGTACCTGGCGCATAGCGCCCCTGGTTTGTATAGGGAGATTTCGCGATTTCTGCGAAAACGGCCTGTACTTTTACAGCCGGTGGCACGGGTCCAAGGCGTCATGCTGCCGCCAATCCGGCGGCGCTCAGCTGGCGTGAACGGCGCAGATGGTCCAGTCGAAGCTCTCCGGAAGCGCATCAAGGATGTCGCCGCAGCTCTCCCCGCTGCCCTGGACAGGCTCGTAGTCCCGGCGAACGTGGCGGCCGATCACCACCAGCGCAACCTTCTGCGCTCCGGCCGCAGTCAAGGCATGCGCAGCGGATTGAGCATGGCCGCCCGCGGTCCAAGTGTCGTCGAGCAGGAGCACAGATTTGTCAGCGAGGTCGGCGATCGCTCTGTAGCGATTGGAGTCGAACTCGCGCCCCTCCACCTCGCCGGTCGGCTCCAGCGTCCGCTGCAGGCGCTCCTTGATCGGCTCGATCCAGCCGGTCAGCTCTGCAAAGGGGGAATGCTTATCCCGCTCGGGCTTGCTCGACGGGACGATCGTGACGAGATCGAAGCCGTCCGTGTCGACTGCATGGGCGACACACGACTCGTGGTCGCGCAGGAAACGCCAGAGGATCGCCGCGAGGCGAATCGAGTCGTGCCTTCGAATGGCCGTGCTGTTCGCGTCCTTGTAGTTGCGAAGCGCCAGGTGCATCTGGCCCAGGTGCTCGCTGTAGGTGATGGGGACCATCGCATCGAGGCAGTCGGGCTGATGGCGGTACCTGTCAACGAAAATGAGACACCCGTCATTCGAATTTAGTGAGCAGCCTCCTCTGACTCGGGCTTGTTGATCCACGCTGCCGTCGGCAGCGTGGGCGGCGTCGGCGCCTTGCGCA
>JBLMYD010000143.1:0-2504 GCA_050258095.1 Chloroflexota bacterium | reverse complement strand
CTCCCAAAACGCTCGGCAGGAGCCTCGCTGGAGTGTTTTGGGAGGGGCACCCGGCCGCCCTCCTAGACTTCAAGCGTGCTGTCTCCGCGGCAAGAGCTGATTCTCAAGCTGGTCGTCGATGCGTATCTGGCGTCTGGGAAGCCCGTGCCTTCGAAAGAGCTCGTTGAGCTGCCGGAGGTTGAGTGGGGAGCTTCGACCGTGCGGGCAGAGCTGTCGGCGCTGGAGGCTGCCGGGTACTTGACTCATCCTCATACGTCGGCCGGGCGGGTGCCGACCGAGGCGGGGTACCGGCTCCATGTGGATGCCCTGATGGCTTCCGGCGGGCCGCCGGCCCAGCGGGCCGTTGAGCTGGAGCTGCGGCGTGAGATCGATGAGGCGATGCGGGAGACGACCGCGGCGCTGGCCCAGATGACCGACCTGATGGCGTTGGTCACCGCTCCGCCGGATACGTTGGCGGCGACGATCCGTCGCGTCGAGGTGCTGCTCCTGCAGCCGAACCGCGTGATGGTGATCGCGATCGCCTCCAACGGGGCGGTCGCCAAGCGCGTCTTCGACTTCGCCGCGCCGGTCGACCCCGGCCTCGTCGAGTGGGCGTCGAGCTACCTCAACGAGTCCCTGGTCGGGATAGGCCTGGGCGCCCGCCGGATCGCCGGGCGCCTCGCCGACCCCGAGTTGACGCCGGTCGAGGCCGAGTTCGTCACCACGCTCGGCGCCGCCTTCACCGAGCTGGAGCGCGAGGGGTCGGCCGACACCCTCTACATGGAGGGGGCCGGGCGGCTGCTCTCCGACGCTCACGCCGCCGACCTGCCGCGCGCGGACCGGCTGATGGCTGCGCTCGAGGAGCGGGCGAGCCTGCTCGGCATGCTGCGCTCGACGCTCGAGGAGCGCTCGGTCTTCCTCTGGATCGGCGGCGAGAACCCGCGCCCCGAGCTGCGCTCGGTCAGCGTCGTCGGCGCCAACTACGGGCTCGCCCACCGCAACCTCGGCGCCGTCGGCGTGGTCGGGCCGCTGCGAATGGACTACGCGACCGCGATCGCCTCCGTGCGCAGCGCCGCCCGCGAGCTCTCCCGCTACTGCGAGACCGTCTACGACGGCTGAGGCAAGCATGGCGCGCGACTACTACGAGGTGCTCGGCGTCGAGCGCGGCGCTTCCGGGACTGAGGTGAAGCGCGCCTTCCGCAAGCTCGCCCGCGAGCTGCACCCCGACGTCAACGCGCACGACCCGCAGGCGGAGGAGAAGTTCAAGGCGGCCGCCGAGGCCTACGAGGTGCTCTCCGACCCCGAGCAGCGCGCCACCTACGACCGCTTCGGCCACGAGGGGCTGCGCGGCGGCGGCTTTCAGCCGGGGGCCGGCTTCGGCACGATCGAGGACCTGCTCGGCGCGGTCTTCGGCGGCGCCTTCGGCTTCGAGGTGCGGCGCGGGCCGATGCGCGGCCAGGACCTCATGCACGCGGTCGAGATCTCGGCGGTGCAGGCGATGCTCGGGGCGACGGTGAAGATCCCCAGCCACGAGGGCGAGCGCGAGATCGAGCTGCCGCCCGGCGTCCAGCACGGTGCTCAGTTCGCTCTGCGCGGCCACGGGCTGCCGGGGGCGAACGGCGGACCTCCCGGGGACCTGCGCATCGTCATCCACACGATCGTGCCGACCGACCTCTCCGACGAGCAGCGCGAGCTGGCCGAAAAGCTGGAGGAGTCGCTTGAGCCTCACAACCTGCGCTCGGCCCAGAGTGGCGACAGCTTCTTCTCGCGGATGCGCCGCGCCTTCCATTGATCCGCCTCGCAGTCCGCTGCGCGCCCGAGCAGGCCGAGATCGTCCTCGCCGAGCTGACCGTGCTGGCGCCGAACGGGGTGGAGGAGGATCACGGCCCCGGCTACGTCGAGTACGCGATCTACGGCGGCGAGGGCGAGCTGCCGGAGCTGGGCGAGATCGAGGTCGCCGCGGGCGACGGCCTGGTCGAGGTTGTCGCGACCGAGGTCCCCGACGACTGGGCCGACCGCTGGCAGGACTTCCACAAGCCGATCCTCGTCGGCGATCGTCTCTGGCTGCGTCCCTCCTGGGAGCCGCCTCGCGAGGGAGCGATCGACGTCGTCGTCGATCCCGGCCGCGCCTTCGGCACGGGGGCCCACCCGACCACCCGCATGTGCCTGGAGTTGCTGTTGGAGCTGGAGAAAGCAGGAGAAGCAAGCGGTCCGCTTACGGACCTGGGCACCGGCTCGGGCGTCCTCGCCATCGCTGCCGCAAAGCTCGGCTATTCACCCGTGCACGGCTACGACCACGAGGCGCCAGCCATCGAGGCGGCGGCAGCTAACGCAGCTGCAAACGGCGTCGAGCTGCAACTCGAGCGCATGAACCTCCGCGAGGAGCTCCCCGAGCTTTCCAATACGACGGTGGCCAACATGACCGCCCCGATCCTCAAGGAGATCGCCGAGCGGATGGAGCGAGAAGGGAGTCGGGGGAGGGGTCCCCAAAACACTCCAGCGAGGCTCCTGCCGAGCGTTTTGGG
>JBLMYD010000142.1:0-9697 GCA_050258095.1 Chloroflexota bacterium | reverse complement strand
GAGTAGCGCTCGCGGTTGCGCTCGAACTCGCGCTCGGCGTTGACGGCGAAGGCGCGCGCGTTGCCGAAGGCGTCGACCTGGACCGAGTGGTCGATCACCAGGTCGACGTCGACCAGCGGGTCGATCGCCTCCGGGTCGCCGCCGATCTCGGCCATCGCGTCCCGCATCGCCGCCAGGTCGACCACCGCCGGCACCCCGGTGAAGTCCTGCATCAGCACCCGCGCCGGCTGGAAGGGAATCTCGACGCTCGGCTCGGCCCCCGGCTCCCACCCCGCGATCGCCTCGATCGCCTCGCGGGTGACGCTCTCCCCGTCCTCCAAGCGCAAGACGTTCTCGAGCAGCACCTTGATCGAGTAGGGGAGCTTCGAGACGTCGAAGCGCTCGGCTAGAGCGTCGAGACGGAAGATCTCGTAGCTGCGATCGCCGACCTCGAGGGTCGAGCGGGCGCCGAAGGAGTCGGGAGACGTCATTGACTCCATCCTAGGCGGCAGACGTTGCGACAGCCTCAGCGACCTTCGACACCCCGAAACTTGAGTTCTAACAAGAACTTCTTTAGAATATCGGGAACTAAGAAGCCTTCTGTTATGACTCAAACTTTGGGAAAGAACCCGTTCAGACCCGGCGTCGGTACAAAGCCCCTCTTCCTGGCGGGGCGCGACCAGCCAATGCGGCGATTCGCCTCAATGCTTCGAGCAGCCCCCGAGCAACCGGCGAACATGCGCCTTGTCGGCCTGCGGGGGGTGGGCAAGACCGTGCTCTTGGGGGAGTTCCAGGCGATAGCCGAGCGAAATGGCTGGGCGAGCGCCGTCCTCGAGCTCCAGCCAGGTCACAACCAAGAGGACGCGATGGTCAGCGCCTTGCTCAACGTGGCTCAGGACGCAAAGCTTCGCCTTTCGCGAATAGAGCGAATCAAGAATGCGGTCGGTGGGGCTGTCAAGGGGGCGGGAACTCTCGGTATCGGCTGGAGCGAATTCCAGGTCACCTACGACCCAATGGTCGAACAGCAGCGAGAAGACATCACGAAAGCTCTCTTTGAGGTCGTTGAGATGTCGGTTCAGAAGGGACGCGCCGGATTCGTGCTTCTCCTCGATGAGGCCCAGGTCATTCGGGACGAGACGAAGCGGAAGGGAGAGCACCCCCTCTCGCTGCTGATCTCTTCAATCGCCGCGCTGCAGCGGCGGGAGATCCCCCTCGGCTTGGTCCTGTGTGGCCTGCCGACATTGACCGGCAACCTGCTCAAGGCTCGTTCGTACACGGAGAGGATGTTTCGTGGCGAGGAGATCGGCTCCCTGGCGCCGGCAGATGCACGGGAAGCGTTTGAGCAGCCTCTCGCGGAGTCGGAAGCGGACATCTCGGCCGAGCCTGACCTGGTCAGCAGGGTCGTGGAGGAAGTCGAGGGCTACCCCTACTTCATCCAGCTCTGGGGCGCGGAGCTCTGGGACGCCGCTGAGATCGCGGGGGTCAACAACCTCACGGGCAACCTCCTGGACGTTGCTCGCCCCGACATCTACCGCCGCCTGGATCTCGACTTCTATAACCCACGCGTCGAAACGCTGACGCCCGCCGAGCAGGACGTTCTCTTGGGAACCGCCGATGCGGACTATCCCCCTCTAGTGGTGTCGCAGCTGAACGACGCCATCGACAAGACGCCCGGCAACGTCAACGTCCTGCTCGGTCGACTCGTGGACGCCGGCGTCCTCTATCGCATTCGCAAGGGCGAGTACGACTACACCGCGCCGCGCTTCCGCGACTATCTCCTGCGGCGAGCCAAAGCGAGCCGCGCCAAGACAGGCGACGGAGCCACGACCGAACGGCCGCTCTTCTAACGCTTGCCGGTCTGCCCCTTGGCGACGCCGGCGGCGGCCTTCTGGCCGGACTCGCCGCCGGCGACCTTGACGGAGATGCCCGGGCTCGCCAGGGCGAAGTGGGCGAGGAAGCGCTGCTGGATCGGGGCGACGGCGATCTCGACCTTGTTCTTCTCGATCGCTCGCACGACCGCATCGGCGACCTGCTTCGGGGATCCGGTGCCCAGGCCCGGGATCGGCTTGGCCCCCGAGTCGGCGTACATGCCCGCCTCGCGGATCGTCCCCGGCGAGACGATCGAGACGCCGATGCCGCGCCGGTCGAGATCGGCGCGGAGGCCGAGGGCGAAGCCGCGCAAGCCGAACTTGGTCGCGTTGTAGACGGAGGTGAGCGGCGTCGCCGACTTGCCCGAGAGCGAGGAGACGAAGACCATGTGGCCGCTGCCCCGCTCCAGCATCTGCGGCTCGAAGGCGCGGGCGAGCAGCATCGGCGCCTCGAGGTTGACGCGCAGCGCTTTGACCAGCTGCTCGCCGGTCAGGTCCGTCAGGCGACCCGAGCCCGGCAGGCCGGCGTTGGCGACCAGGACGTCGACCTCGCCCGCCTCGGCGGCGAGCTGCTCGGCCGCCCCGGGCTCGGCCAGGTCGCAGGGCAACGTGCGGTGGCCGTCGCCGGGCAGCTCGGCCGCCAGCGCCGCGAGCGCGTCGGCCCTGCGGGCGCTGAGCAGGAGAGTCGCCCCGCGCGCGGCCATCGCCTGGGCGATCACCCGGCCGAGGCCGCCGGTGGCGCCGGTCAGCAGCGCCGTCTTGCCCGCAAGTTTCATCGCAGCGAGCAAGCTAGCAGCCGCAGTGTCGAAGGAAGGATCTCTGCCTCCTTGTGCGAAAGATCGCAAAATGTTTGTTTTCTATGAGCAAACGGCCGGTCGATCGTCTACACTGCCGCCGTTCGAGATAACCGAAACGCCGAATCCCGTTGCGTCGCAGGCGTCACGGGAACGGGGGAACCACGTTTTCGGGGCTAACTCGCCCGTTGATGGGCGGGGGCGCAGGCTCCTTTCGCGCCAGCCCGACAGCTAACCCCGTAGGCCGACGAAGGAGATCGGTTTGCGACACAACAGGAAAAAGCTCAAGCTAGGCATAGCCACTCTCGGAGCCCTGACCGCGCTGGTCATCCTCCCGGGCACTGCATCTGCCGGATGCAGCGGCGGTGGCGTCTCGGCCGCCGAAACCGACGTCTGCACGCCGACCGCGAAAGCCAGGCTGCTGAAGAGCGGGCAGCTGATCCCGCCGAAGTCGGCGCCGAAGCGGGTCAAAGCCGTGATCGCGGCGGCCAACCGGATCCGCACCAAGCCCTACCTATGGGGCGGCGGCCACGCCCACTGGTGGGACCGCGGCTACGACTGCTCGGGCTCGGTCAGCTTCGCGCTGCACGGGGGCCGGTTCCTCTCCAGCCCGCTGCCCTCCGGCCCGCTGGAGAAGTGGGGCCTCGGCGGCAAGGGCCGCTGGATCAGCGTCTACGCCAACGCCGGTCACGCCTACGCCGTGATCGCCGGGTATCGCTGGGACACGTCGGGCGACGCCAGCGGCACCGGTCCGCGCTGGCACCCGGAACTGCGCAGCAACGCCGGCTACGTCGTCAGGCACCCCGCCGGCTTCTAAACGAGCGGGAGGGCCGTACTCCACCCCGGCCAACTGGCCGGGGTGAGACTGTCCTTGCTTTCCTCGACCGCTCGGATAACGTTTTCGTGTAGCTGCTACGCCCGACATTCGGCTGACTGATCTCTCCAAGCACTACGGAGGCGTAGTCGCGGTTGCGGGCATCGACCTCGAGATCGAAGCGGGGGAGTTCTTCACCCTGCTCGGCCCCTCGGGCTCGGGCAAGACGACGACGCTGCGGATGATCGCCGGCTTCGAGGAGCCGAGCGGCGGCACGATCGAGCTGGCCGGCGAGGACGTCAGCGGCGTCCCGCCCTACGAGAGGGCGGTCAACACCGTCTTCCAGGACTACGCCCTCTTCCCGCACATGAGCGTCGCCGAGAACGTCGCCTACGGGATGCGGATCGCGAAGGTCGGCAAGGCCGAGCGGTCCCGCCGTCGCGACGAAGCGCTGGAGATGGTGCGCCTGCCCGGCTACGGCGAGCGCAAGCCGGGCGAGCTCTCGGGCGGGCAGCGCCAGCGGGTCGCCCTCGCCCGGGCGATCGTCAACCGACCCAGGGTGCTGCTCCTCGACGAGCCGCTCGGGGCGCTCGACCTGAAGCTGCGCGAGCAGATGCAGGTCGAGCTGAAGGCGATCCAGGGCGAGGTCGGCATCACCTTCGTCTACGTCACCCACGACCAGGACGAGGCGCTGACGATGAGCGACCGGATCGCCGTCTTCAACGAGGGCAGGATCGAGCAGGTGAGCCCGCCGGTCGAGCTCTACGAGCACCCGGCGACCGAGTTCGTCGCCGGCTTCGTCGGCGTCTCCAACATGCTCGAGCGGGACGGAGCCCGCTTCACGATCCGCCCCGAGAAGATCCAGCTGGTCGACCCGGCCGCCGCGTCCAACGGGCTGCGCACCGAGCGGGGCCGGATCGCCGAGGTCGCCTACGCCGGCATGGTGACCCGCTACACGGTCGCGCTCGACGCCGGCGGAGAGCTTCAGGTCATACGACAGAACGTCGACGGGGCATCCCTCGACGCGTGGCGTGCGGAGCAGGGAAGGGAGGTCGTCGTGGGGTGGCGCCCGGAGCACACGGTCGCCGTCCGCAGCAGTCCGTCCACTACAGAGGAGGAACGATCGTGAAGACGCATGCAAACCCCGCGCGAACGGCGTGGCTCGTCATCGGAGGCCTGCTGGCGGTGATGCTCCTGCTCGCCGGCTGCGGCGGATCGAGCGGCGGCGAAAGCACCGGCGAAGAGCTCCAGAAGCTGGGCAAGGGCGAGGGCCAGCTCAACCTGATCTCCTGGGCCGGCTACGTCGAACCGGAATGGGTGAAGCCATTCGAAAAGAAGACCGGCTGCAAGGTCAGCGACAAGGAAGCCGGCACCTCCGACGAAATGGTGCAGCTGATGCGCACCAACCAGTACGACGGAGTCTCGGCCTCGGGAAACGCCACGGCGCGGCTGGTCGAGGGCGGCAACGTCGACCCGGTCAACGTCAGCCTCGTGCCCAACTACGCGACGGTCTTCAGCGACCTGAAGAACCAGCCCTACAACACCTTCGACGGCGTCCACTACGGCATCCCGCACGGGCGCGGCGCCAACCTGCTGATGTGGAACCCGGACGCGGTGGAACCCGCGCCCGACTCCTGGAACGTGACCTTGGACCCGCAGGTCGCGGCCAAATACAAGGGCAAGATCAGCCAGTACGACGACCCGATGTCGATCGCCGAAGGCGCGGTCTACCTGAAGACCCACCAGCCAGAGCTGGGCATCGAAAACCCCTACGAGCTGAACGAAGAACAGTTCGAAGCGGCAGTCGACCTGCTGAAGGAACAGCACCCGCTGGTCGGCGAATACTGGTCGGAAGCCGCGAAGCAGATCTCGGCCTTCACCAACGGCGACTCGACGGTCGGCACGACCTGGCAGTACCAGTACTTCGCGCTCAAGGGCGAAGGCGTCAAAGTCGCCGCCAGCCCGGCGAGCCAGGGCTTCCTGCCGAAGGAGGGCGCAACCGGGTGGTCCGACACCTGGATGATCAGCTCGGCCGCCAAGCACCCGAACTGCATGTACATGTGGATGAACTGGATCATCGAACCGAAGATCAACGCCGAGGTCGCCGAATGGTTCGGCGAGGCGCCGGCGCAGGAACTCGCCTGCGAAGAAACCAAGAACCCGAACTTCTGCAGCGAATACCACGCCGCCAACCCGGCCTTCTGGAAGCGGGTCTACTACTGGGAGACCCCGCTTGCCGACTGCGGCAACGGCGAAGAAAACTGCATGGACTACAACGAATGGGTGAAAGCCTGGACCGCGATCAGGGGCTGAGCGGAAGCCGGACCGAGCCCGGTGGAGGCCAGCGCAACGATTGAGAGGAGGCCGGCGAGCCGCAGGCTCGCCGGCCTCCTCCACCGCCACCCGCGAGCGCAGACGGGGGGACTGCTCGCGGGTCCCCTCGCCTGGCTCGTGGTCGGCTACCTGGGTTCGCTGGCGATCCTGCTGATCAGCGCCTTCTGGACGGTCAACCCCATATCCGGCCTCCTGGTCAAGGGCTTCTCGCTGGAGAACTTCGAAACCCTCGTCGAAGCGCCGTACCCGACGGTGATCTGGCGGACGGTGCGGATCGCCGCCCTCGTCACCGTCACCGACGCGATCATCGCCTTCCCGATCGCCTTCTACATGGCCAAGGTGGCGAGCCGCCGCGGCAAGGCGCTGCTCGTCGTCGGCATCCTGCTGCCGCTCTGGTCGAGCTACCTGGTCAAGGTCTACGCCTGGCGCACGCTGCTCTCCCACGACGGCGTGATCAATTGGGCGCTGCAACCGCTCGGCCTGCACGGGCCCGGCTACGGGATCACCGCCGTCTGGCTGGTGATGAGCTACCTCTGGCTGCCGTACATGATCCTGCCGATCTACGCCGGGCTGGAGCGCATCCCGGACTCGCTGATCAGCGCCTCCGAGGACCTCGGCGCCTCCCCCTTCACGACCTTCAGGCGGGTGATCCTGCCGCTCTCCTTCCCGGCGGTGGTCGCCGGCTCGATCTTCACCTTCTCGCTCACCCTGGGCGACTACATCACGCCGAAACTCGTCTCCAACACCCAGTTCATCGGCACCGTGATCGACAGCACGATCACCAACAACCAGCCGTTCGCCGCCGCCCTCGCCCTCGTCCCGATCGTCGTCATGATCGCCTACCTGCTGGTGGCCAGGAAGCTGGGCGCCTTCGAGCACGTCTGATGCGACTCTCCCGGCGCGCACAGATCCTGCTCCGCACGGCGGTCGGCCTCGGCCTGGCGTTCATCTACGTACCGCTCGTCGTGATCGCGATCTACGCCTTCAACTCGAGCAGGATCCTCGCCTGGCCGCCGCCCGGGCTGACGCTGGAATGGTTCTCGAAGACGTTCGAAAACGAAGCGGCGAAGGAAGCGTTCGTCACCTCGGTCGAGGTCGGCCTGGTGGCGACGGCGATCGCGCTGACGCTCGGCACGCTCGCCTCGCTGGCCGTCGCTCGCCACCGCTTCTTCGGCCGCGAGACGGTCTCCTTCCTCGTCATCCTGCCGATCGCCCTGCCCGGGATCGTCACCGGCGTCGCCCTCAGCAACACCTTCACCCAGGTGCTCGGCATCCCGCTCAGCCTCTTCACCGTGATCGTCAGCCACGCGACCTTCTGCATCGTCGTCGTCTACAACAACTCGATCGCCCGGCTGCGGCGCCTCTCCAGCTCCTTCGAGGAAGCCTCGGCCGACCTCGGCGCCGACACCTGGCAGACCTTCCGCCACGTCACGCTGCCGTCGATGCGCAGCGCCCTGATCGCCGGCGGCCTGCTCGCCTTCGCCCTCTCCTTCGACGAGATCATCGTCACCAACTTCACGATCGGCGCCGGCGAACAGACGTTGCCGATCTGGATCTTCTCCAACCTCTTCCGGCCGCGGGAACTGCCGATCGTCAACGTCGTCGCCGTGATCGTCATCCTGATCTCGATCGTCCCCGTCTACCTCGCCCACCGGCTGACCGTCGAGGAAGGCGGCGCCGGCGCGGCCCGCGGCGCGGTCAAGGCCGAGGAGGTCACGGCCGAGGCCACCGCCATGCCCTAGTGATAGGGGCTAGCTAAACCCCGTGTCGCTTGCTGCCGATGGTGCGGTGTGCGGGCAATGCGCGCAAACCTGATCGCCGCCGTCGCGGCGGCTCTCCCGATCGCGCTGGTCTGCGCCGTCTCGGTCGCCCATGCGGCGGGAGGCGGCGGCTCCGCGCGGGCGTCGATCGTCGGCGGCGCCGAAGCGGCGCCGGGCACCTACCCCTGGATGGCGTTCGTCGCCGGCTCCGAAGAGGAAGTGCTCTTCACCTGCACCGGCACGGTGATCGCGCCCAGAATCGTCCTCACCGCCGCCCACTGCACGCTGAACGAGGAAAGCGGCGCCCTCGAGGACGCCGGCACCTACAGCGTCGTCACCGGCGCCGTCAACTGGACCTCGCCCGAACGGACCGTGTCGAGCGTCGAACAGCTGATTCCCTACCCGCGGTACGCCGACAAAACCTCGCGCAACGAGTTCGGCGACGCCGCCCTCCTGGTCCTCAAGGCGCCCGTCTCGGCGCCGGCGATCCCCCTCGCGCAGAAGCCCGGCTTCGTCCGCCGCGGCCGGCACGCGCGGATCGCGGGATGGGGCATGACGAACATCGAACAGAGCGTCCCGACGAGGTCGCTGATGTGGACGAAGACGGTCGTCGAGGGGTCGCCCTGCGAAGGCCTCTGGGGGCGCGTCTGCATCGTCGACTACCCGAAGTTCTCCTCGGGGGCCTGCTTCGGCGACTCGGGCGGGCCGCTCTTCGCCTACCACCGCAAGCGGAAGACGTGGGTCCAGTTCGGCATCACCGAGGGCGGCTTCGACAGCTGCACGACCCGCCGGCCCCAGATCTACACGCGCACCGACCTGCTGGCGAAATGGATCAAGGGCCAGGTCGCGAAGATCGAAGGCGGCTGACGGACCGCTTCTACAGCGGGATGTTGCCGTGCTTGCGCTTCGGCTGGGCGACGCGCTTGGACTGCAGCATGCGCAGCGCCTTGACCAGCTTCGGGCGCGTCTCCCTCGGCTCGATCACGTCGTCGATGTAGCCGCGCTCGGCCGCCGAGTAGGGGTTGGCGAAGTGCGCCTTGTAGTCGTCGATCAGCTTCTGGCGGCGCTCGTCGGGCGTCGGCGAGGAGCCGATGTCCTTGCGGTAGATGATGTTGACCGCGCCCTCGGGGCCCATCACCGCGACCTCGGCGGTCGGCCAGGCGACGTTGAAGTCGGCCAGCATGTGCTTCGAGCTCATCACGTCGTAGGCGCCGCCGTAGGCCTTGCGGGTGACGACGGTGAGCTTCGGCACGGTTGCCTCGGTGAAGGCGTAGAGCAGCTTGGCGCCGTGGCGGATGATCCCGTTCCACTCCTGGTCGGTGCCGGGCAGGAAGCCGGGTACGTCGGTGAAGGTGAGCAGCGGCACGTTGAAGGCGTCGCAGGTGCGGACGAAGCGGGCCGCCTTCTCGGAGGCCTCGATGTCGAGCACGCCGGCGAGGTGGGCCGGCTGGTTGCCGACGACGCCGATCGGGAAGCCGTCGAGGCGCGAGAAGCCGCAGACGATGTTCTTGGCGAAGTGCTCGTGGACCTCGAAGAACTCGCCGTCGTCGACGACGCGGGCGATCACCTCGCGCATGTCGTAGGGCTTGGAGGGGTCGTCGGGGACGAGCGTGTCGAGATCCTCGTCTTCGCGGTCGGGATCGTCCTCGGGCTCGAAGCGGGGCGGCGGCTCGAGGTTGTTCGAGGGCAGGAAGCCGAGCAGGTAGCGCACGTCCTCGAGGCAGCTCTCCTCGTCCTCGGCGGCGAAGTGGGCGACGCCCGACTTCGAGTTGTGGCTCATCGCCCCGCCCAGCTCCTCGAACTCGACTTCCTCGCCGGTCACCGTCTTGATCACTTCCGGGCCGGTGATGAACATGTGGCTGGTCTCCTTGACCATGAAGATGAAGTCGGTCATCGCCGGCGAGTAGACGGCGCCGCCGGCGCAGGGGCCCATGATCAGGCTGATCTGCGGGATCACGCCCGAGCACTGCACGTTGCGGACGAAGACGTCGCCGTAGGCCCCGAGCGAGACGACCCCCTCCTGGATGCGGGCGCCGCCGGAGTCGTTGATGCCGATCACCGGCGCCCCGACCTGGGCGGCGAGGTCCATCACCTTGCACATCTTCTCCGCCATCACCTCGCCGAGGCTGCCGCCGAAGACGGTGAAGT
>JBLMYD010000141.1:0-13753 GCA_050258095.1 Chloroflexota bacterium | reverse complement strand
GTCAGCGGGTCGTGGATCATCTTCGCCGCCTTGATGTCCTCGATCGTGTACTCGTCCTGGAACTGGGCGTAGGGGTTGTTGACCGAGTGCTTGTGGTTCTTCCAGCCGATCCAGGCGTAGTGGTCGGGCTGGGAGCCGTACTTGTCCATGTGGTCGCGGCCGGCGTTGCCGAACATCTGCGGCGCCGGCGGCGAGGCCTCGGGGTCGCGGATCTCGAACATCCGCATCGCGTGCTTGTCGATCGCGTTGGTGCGGTCGGTGTACTTGACGCCGAGGCTGCCCGGCTCCATCTTCTCGAAGCCGACCGCGAGCGCGCAGTCGACGAGGCCGCCCTTGACCGCCTGGCGGGCGAGGAAGAGCGCCGAGGAGCCGGTCGAGCAGTTGTTGTTGACGTTGACGACCGGGATGCCGGTGAGGCCGAGCTGGTAGAGCGCCCGCTGGCCGTAGGTCGAGTCGCCGTAGCAGTAGCCGGCGAAGGCCTGCTGGACGTCCTCGTAGGGGATGCCCGCGTCGGCGAGCGCCCTCTCCCCCGCCTCCTTGGCCCAGTCCGGGTAGTCGCCCTCCTTCGTGCCCGGCTTCTCGAACTTGGTCATGCCGACCCCGATTACGAACGTGCGGTTGCTCAAAGCTCTGCTCCTGTGTCGTCGCCGCTCCCGCCGGCGAGTTTGGCTGCCTGGCCAGGGAATCTACCGGGTTTGGCTCTGGAATCCGGTTTCGGGTTGGGCCAGAGCAGGAAGGCGGCGGCGGAGATGACGATCCCGATCGCCGTCGCGGTCCCTCGCTGGCCGGCGGCCTGCAGCGCCTTCTCGCCGATCGAGTCGGCGAGCAGGACGGCGTAGGTGGTGATCGCCGCCGTGAAGAGCGCGTACTCGACGGTGAGCAGGCCGTAGGCGAGGCCGGACGCGATCGTCAGCGCGACGGCGATCGCCACCCCGTCGCCGTGCAGCCACTCGGCGAGCGCCGTGGCGACGACGAGCCCGACCGCGGTGCCGACCGCGCGCAGGACCAGGCGCTGGAAGGTTTCGTCCGCCGCCGGGCGCATGACGAAGAGGATCGTCAGCGGGATCCAGAAGCCGTGCTCCTGCATGCCGAGCAGCCAGTAGGCGGCGACCCCCGCGGCCAGGGCGGCGCCGAAGCGGAGGCCGTGGCGGAAGGGCGCCGCGCGCAGGTCGAGTTCGGCGCGCAGGGTCGCCAGCGCCGCGTGCGCGTCCCAGCGCTTCTCTCCCCGCTCCGCGTCGCGGTCGCCGGCGGCCCAGACGGCGAGTGAGAAGAGCGCCTGCAGGAGGCCGCCGGCCGTGGCGAGGAGCAGGGCGGGGACGGCGTCGCCAGGGTCGAGCGGCAGCCCCTGCGCGATCAGCAGCGAGAGCGCGCCCGAGAGGCCGAAGATGGCGAAGCGCGAGGAGACGGCGAAGCAGTAGCCGGCGGCGGCGCCGACGACCGCCATCGTCGCCACGGCGAGGATCGCGCTCTGGCCGCTGAGGACGCCGAGCGCCGCCAGCGCTCCGACCAGCGGCGCGGTCGCCGCCTGCCAGCCGGCCCTGGTCCGCGCCGGGGCGTCGAGCCCCGGGAAGCCGGCGAGCAGCGCGCCCGTCGCGATGCCCCCCTTGGTCGGGCTCGACAGGCCCAGCTCGAGCAGCATCGCGGCGCCCACCGGCAGCGCGACCAGGGCGCCGCGGCGCAGCGCCGGCCCCGGCTCACTCGGCCCGATCGCGAAGAGCGACGAAGCTCGCAACCGCACCCCCATCCCGCCGTCGAACAGTTCCACGCCGCGCAGTCTTTCGATCTCCGCTGACTTTGTCTTTTCCGGGGCTATGGGACGAAAAAAGGCGAAGTCAGCCTCGGCGATACCCTGAGTGACGGTGATCCTCGCCGCAGTCAGTGCCGATCCCGCCGCAGGGGTGGGGATCTTCGCCGCGCTCGCCGCGGGCATCGTCTCCTTCCTCTCCCCCTGCGTGCTGCCCTTGGTGCCGGGCTATCTGTCCGCGGTCAGCGGCGTCTCCGCGGCGGAGCTGGACAGCGCCGGCTGGCGCCGGATCCTCGGCCCGAGCCTGCTCTTCGTCGCCAGCTTCTCGGCGATCTTCGTCGCCGAGGGCCTGACCGCGACCGCGCTCGGCTCGGCGTTCAGCGACCACGAACAGCTGCTGACCAAGATCGCCGGCGGGCTGATCATCGTCATGGGCGTCCTCTTCGTCGCCTCGCTCTTCGTGACGCGGCTCAACCGCGAGTGGCACATGGACGCGCTGATGGAACGCGCCGGCAAGGGCGGCCCGATCGTTGCCGGCGCCGCCTTCGCGATCGCCTGGACGCCCTGCATCGGGCCGACGCTGGGCGCGATCCTCTCCGCCGCGGCGCTGTCCAGCTCGGCTGCGCACGCCGCCTTCCTCCTCCTCGTCTACTCGGCCGGCCTGGCGATCCCCTTCCTGCTGACCGCCGTCGCCTTCTCGCGCGCGACCACCGCCTTCGCCGCGGTCAAGCGCCACTACCAGGCGATCATCGCCCTCGGCGGCCTGGTCCTGATCGCGATGGGCGTCCTGATCTGGACCGAACAGCTCACGGTGCTGAACAGCGAAGCCCAGAAGTGGCTCTCCGAACTCGGGCTCGAATTCTGGAACGTTTGAGCGGGCGGTGCAATGTTCTGTCTGAATACGGAGCTATGGTGCATACTTAGGAAGGATGGTCGCGGGGATACCCGCCCGCTGCCCTCGCAGGCAGCATCCGCTGAGATAAGCGGCTGAAGGCGGCCCCGGTCCATCCCTCCGGCAGAGCTGGCGTCGAAGGAGCCGGGGGTGGGCGGGGTGCTGTATCGCGTCTATGTGGACGAGGCGGGAGACCGGGGCATCTCCCCTGCGTCTGATCGTCATTTCGTCGTGTCCGCCGTGATCGTCGAGGATGCGCACGACGCAGAGGTGCGAACCCAGCTCGCAGCCTTGCGCAAGGCGCTCCGGCGCCACCCAGGGCACGTGCTGCATTTCGTCAAGTTCAGCCATTCCCAGCGGCTGAAGGCTGCGCAGGACATCGCGGGCTTCCCCATTGCGACGATCGTCAACGTCGTCATCCACAAGGACTTGATCGGACAGCCGATGCCGGCTGGCGAGATGGCTTACATCTCGCACCCCGATCCGATGTATCTCTGGGCGCTTCGTCTCCTCCTAGAGCGAATCTCGTGGTTCGTAACCGACAACGGCGGGACCGACGCGATCGTCACCTTCGCGCATCTCAGGGGCTTCAGGGTCAAGAAGCTGCACGACTATCGCAAGGCACTCGAAACGTCCGATGGCGTCGCGATTCGATGGGATGCGTTCGAGGACCATCCTTTTCGCGTCGACGGCCCGAGATCGGTGGAGCTCCTACAGGTTGCAGACACAACTGCTTCGGCCCTGTTTCGGGCGGTCGAACCCGATGCATACGGCAACACCGAGCGTCGATACCTGAAGGAGCTGGCTCCGAAGCTCTACCGGCCGCGCGGCAAAGGGAACATCACGTCGTACGGGCTCAAGGTGTTCCCAAGCCGAGTTTGCCGCGAGGGCGGCCCCCTTGGCTTCCTGCGTCGCCTATAGCGACACTTGAGCGGTCCGAGGTCCGACGGTCTCCAGCTCGCGGCCGACTGCCTCGACCTCCTCGAGCCCCGCGCCGTCGATGTCCCGCGAGCAGACGATCCGGAACCGGCCGGTGCCGATCTCCGCGTCGGGCACGACCGGCAACCCCCTGATCTCCTCCCAGCCCAACCGCTCCACCTCGAACGGGTTCATCCGCACCTCCGCCGCCGGAAACGGGCAGTTCGCGTTGTGCTGGTCGATCGCCCTGGAGATCGCCTCCAGGTTCTTCGCCTCGGGGGAAGCCACTGGCTTGCAGTCTAAAACGCTCGCTAAGCTGAAGCCGTGGCCATGCACCACGAGTTCGATGTCTTGGTTCAGCCCGAGCCAGAGGGAGGCTTCAGCGTCTCCGTCCCGGCCCTACCCGGCTGTCACACCCAAGGCGAGACTCGTGAGGAAGCGCTCGAAATGGCCCGCGACGCTATCGAGGGATACCTCGAGGTTCTCAAGGCCGAAGGCCGCTCCCTCCCCCAGCCGTCGCAAATCGAGCGCATCACCGTCGCAGCGTGAGCAAGCGCCTACCGACGATCCGCCCGCGCCAGCTCATCCGCGTGCTCGAACAGAGTGGATGGAAGCTCGCCCGCTCGAAGGGCAGCCACCACCACTTCACGCATCCCAGCAAGCCGCAGGTGATTTCGGTGCCGGTACACGCACGGGACATGAAGCGCGGCACGCTCGCGGGGATCCTCTCGGACGCCGGCATCGGCCGCGATGAGTTCTTGCGCTTGCTGAAATAGATATACCGGCCGCTGGAGGTTGTATCTCCCGTCCCCGGTCGGGGTGATGCTGATCAAATCCCAGGGCGCAACCGAGAGGGTCATCCTCGGCTGCATCCTGCTCGGTTCGATCATCTTCGGAGGGGTGATGATGTTTACCTCCGTACCCGACGACTACCTGTTGCCACTCCTCGCCTCTCCTTTGGTGGCCGCGGCAGCGGGCTTGGCTGTCGCCCGGGCGACTGGACGCGTCGATCTCAGGCGGGCTCTTCTGACCTCGCTCGCCGGCGGTGCCTTCGTGCCGTGGGGCTGGTTCATCGTCTTCTACGCAAGCATCGTGATCGGCAGCGGCTGCCTCGACTGACTCCGGTTCCGTCCTCGTCCCGTCTCACCTCCCTCCTACCATCGATTCGTGGCCTTCGAGCGCACAATCGCCCACATCGACATGGACGCGTTCTACGCTTCCGTTGAGCTGCGGCGGCGGCCGGAGTTGAGGGGGAAGCCGGTGGTGGTCTGCGGGTCGGGGCCGCGGGCGGTGGTGACTACGGCGAGCTATGAGGCGCGGAGGCTGGCGGGAATTCATTCGGCGATGCCGGCGGCGGTGGCACGGCGGCGGTTGCCCGACGCGGTGTACTTGCAGCCGGACTTCGGGGCCTATCGGGAGGCGTCGGGGCAGGTGATGGCGATCCTGCGGGCGAATGCGGAGACGGTCGAGGTGGTCGGGCTCGACGAGGCCTACGTCGACCTGACCGGGATCTTCTCGCCGAAGGCGACGATGCGGCGGATCGCGGCCGAGATCCGCGACGAGACCGGGCTCTCCTGCTCGATTGGCATCTCCGAGTCGCGGATGCTGGCCAAGGTCACCAGCGAGCTGGGCAAGCCGGGCGGGCTCGTCGTCCTCTCGCGCGAGGACGCCCTCGGCCGCTTCGCCGGCGACTCCCCCGGTCTGATCCCCGGCATCGGCCCCAAGTCGGTCGCCAAGCTCGAGGCGATGGGCGTCCGCACGCTCGCCGAGCTGTGCGCCCGGGACCCCGCCGCGCTCGAGCGCGCCTTCGGCCCGCGCCAGGGCCGCTGGCTCCACGCTCGCGCCAACCTGATCGACGACACGCCGGTCGTCACCGAACACGAGACCAAGTCGCAGTCGGCCGAGACGACCTTCGACACCGACGTCGCCGAGCGCGCCGCGATGGAAAACCACATCGCCCAGCTCGCCGAGGAGCTCTGCCGCCGCCTGCGCAAGCGCGACCTCGCCGGCCGCACGATCGGGATCAAGGTCCGCCTCGACGACTGGACCAACGTCAGCCGCTCGCACACGGTCGAGGCGCCGACCAACGACCCGGCTCTCGTCGGCCAGGTCGCCCTCGACCTGCTGCGCGCCTACGACCCGCCCCGCCCGGTCCGCCTGCTCGGCGTCCGCGTCGCCGGCTTCGGCACGACCGACGGAGACGGCGCAGGCGGCGCAAAGCCGGCCGATCCCCAACTCAGCCTCGGCGTCGCCGCCTGAGCGCTCGCGATTCGCTTCGCTCCGCCGCAGGACCCCGCCGCCTCTGTGCGAACATTCCACCTGTGAACGGCGATCGGCTGAGCGGGATCGACTCCTCCTTCCTCCACATGGAGCGCGCCGGCGCCCACATGCACGTCGCCTCGACCAGCGTCTTCGAGGGGCCGCCGCCGACGCACCAGGAGTTCAAGGAGCACATCGCCGCCCGCTTGCACCTCGTTCCCCGCTTCCGCCAGAAGCTGCGCTTCGTGCCCTTCGGCCAGGGCCGGCCGGTCTGGGTCGACGATCCCTACCTGAACCTCGACTACCACGTGCGGCAGACCGCGCTGCCGGCGCCCGGCTCCGAGGAGCAGCTGCGCAACCTCGCGGCGCGGATCTTCTCCCAGCAGCTCGACCGCAGCAAGCCGCTCTGGGAGCTGTGGCTGGTCGAGGGCCTGATCGGCGACCGCTTCGCGATCATCGGCAAGAGCCACCACGCGCTCGTCGACGGCATCTCCGGCGTCGACATCACCACCGTCCTCTTCGACGTCGAGCGCGAGCCGGCCAACCCGCCCGCGCGCCCGCCCAAGTGGGCGCCGCGGCCCGAGCCGACCGACCTGAAACTGCTGCGCGACGCGCTGCGCGAGCGCGCCACCAGCCCGCGTGAGATCGCTCGCGGCGTGCGCGCCGCCCTGCGCGGCCCGCGCCAGGCGCTGAAAAGCCTCGGCGACACGGGCAAGATGATCGGCGCCGGGCTCTCGGCGCCCTCGACGCCGTTCAACACCGAGATCGGCCCGCACCGGCGGATCGCCTTCGTCTCCACCGACCTCGCCACCCTGAAGCAGGTGAAGAACGAGCACGGCGGCACGGTCAACGACGTCGTGCTCTCGGTCGTCGCCGGCGCGCTCGGCAACTACCTGCGCGCCCGCGGGCACGACACCGAGGACCTCGAGCTGCGAGTGATGGTGCCGGTCAGCGTCCGCGCCGACGAAGAGCGCGGCGCGCTCGGCAACCGGATCTCGGCGATGATGGCGCCGCTGCCGGTCTGGTGCAAGGACCCGGTCGAGCGCCTGCGCCTCGTCACCGAGATCATGGGAGACCTGAAGGGCTCGGGCCAGGCGGTCGGCGCCGAGATCCTCACCCGCCTGGTCGACTTCGCGCCGACGACGATCGCCTCGCAGGCGGCGCGCCTGCAGCCCGCCCAGCGCTTCTTCAACCTCGTCGTCACCAACGTGCCGGGGCCGCAGTTCCCGCTCTACGTGCTGGGCCGCGAGATGCAGTCGATCTTCCCGCTCGTGCCGCTCGCCCGCCGCCAGGCGCTCTGCGTCGGGATCATGTCCTACAACGGCACGGTCAACTTCGGCCTGATCGGCGACTACGACGCGATGGCCGACCTCGAGAGCTTCGGCCTCGACCTCGAAGGCGCGATCGGCGAGATCGTCGCGGCAACGCCGGCGATCGACGGCGAGGCCGAGCGCCCCAGCCGCGCCGAGGCGCCGAACGGCGCCGTGCCGGTCAACTGACCGCGGTCAGCCGACGGTCAGCGGCGATACTTCAGCCGTGAGCCTCGCGAGGACCCCGCCGTGCGCGTAGCCCTGGCCCAGATCGACCCCACGGTCGGCGACATCGACGGCAACGCGGCGAAGGTCGCCGAGTGGATCGGCCGGGCGCGCGCCGAGGGCGCCGAGCTGGCGATCTTCCCCGAGCTCTGCATCCCCGGCTACCCGGCCGAGGACCTCTACCTCAAGCGCCACTTCGTCGAGGCGAGCCGGCGCGCGGTCGAGGAGCTGGCGCGCGAGGCCGGGGAGATCGTCGTCCTCGTCGGCTTCGCCGAGCCGGTGGCGGACGACGACGACTTCCGCCGCGCGCACAACTCGCTCGCCGTGCTCGCGGACGGCGCGGTGCGCGCGGTCTACCGCAAGAACCGGCTGCCCAACTACTCGGTCTTCGACGAGCAGCGCTACTTCGTCCCCGGTGAGGTGCCGGAGACGATCGACGTCGCCGGCGGGAAGGTCGGCCTGACGATCTGCGAGGACGTCTGGACGCCCGGGCCGCCGACCTCGGCCGAGGTCGGCGCGGGCGCGACGCTGATCGCCAATCCCTCCGGCTCCCCCTACCACCGCGGCAAGGGGGCCGAGCGCGAAGCGATGCTCGCCGAGCGCGCCCGCGCCTACGACGCCCACTTCGCCTTCTGCAACCTGGTCGGCGGCCAGGACGAGCTGGTCTTCGACGGGCACAGCTTCGTCGTCGCCCCCGATGGCACGGTGGTCGCCCGCGCCGCCCAGTTCGAGGAGGAGCTGCTGGTCTGCGACGTCCCCTCCCCCACTCCCGGCCGGCTCGCCCGGCCGCTCCCCGACCTGGACGAGGTCTACGCGGCGCTGAAGCTCGGCCTCGGCGACTACGTCGCCAAGAACGGCTTCCGCCACGTCGGGGTGGCGCTCTCCGGGGGGATCGACTCCGCCCTCGTCGCCTTGCTCGCGGTCGATGCGCTGGGCGCCGAGCGAGTCAGCTGCGTCTCGATGCCCTCGCCGCACTCGAGCGCCGGCACGCAGGCCGACGCGCGGGCGATCGCCGCGAACCTGGGCGCGGAGCTGATCGAGATCCCGATCGCAAGCGCGATGGCCGAGTACGAGAGCGCCCTCTCCTCCGCTTTCGGCGACCGCGCCGACGGCGACGCCGGGGACGACTCGCTGCCGCGCGACCCGACCCGGCCGCACGAGCCCGACCTCGCCGCCGAGAACATCCAGGCGCGTATCCGCGGCAACCTGATGATGGCGCTCTCCAACCAGCACGGCTGGCTCGTCCTGACGACGGGCAACAAGAGCGAGATGTCGGTCGGCTACGCGACGCTCTACGGCGACATGGCCGGCGGCTTCGCCGCGATCAAGGACGTGCCGAAGACTCTCGTCTACGAGCTGGTGCGCCGCCGCAACGAGGAGTCCGGCCGCGAGCTCGTTCCCGCCTCGGTGCTCGAGCGGGCGCCCTCGGCCGAGCTGCGCCCCGACCAGCGCGACAGCGACTCGCTGCCGCCCTACGAGCTGCTCGACCGCATCCTCGAGTCCTACGTCGAGCGCGACGAGGGGCGTGAGGAGATGATCGCCGCCGGCCTGCCGGCCGAGACCGTCGACGAGGTGATCCGCATGGTCGACCGCGCCGAGTACAAGCGCCGCCAGGCCGCGCCCGGCATCCGCATCACTCCCAAGGCCTTCGGCAGGGATCGACGTCTCCCCATCACCAACCGCTTCGGCGGTTGAGACGTGCCTCCAGTTGAGTACCCATAGTGGCCCCTAACTGGAGGCACGTCCGGAGGCGGGGCGGACGGCGATCGTCATTTGGGCGAGGGCACAGAGACGGTCCTCGGCGTCGCGGACCTCGGCGTCCCAGACCCAGGTCGTGCGGCCGCGGTGGCGGGCTCTGGCGGTCACTTCGGCGTGGCCCTCGGTGACCGGGCGGATGAAGTTGACGGAGATCGACTGGCCCATGGCCATCATCCCGTCCCCGAGGACGGCGAGCGCCGTGGCCCGCGAGCAGACGCTCTCGACCAGGGTCGAGAGGACGCCGCCGTGCAGCAGCCCGACCGGCTGGCGCAGCTCGTCGCGCATCTCGATCCGTACGCGCGCGTGGTCGGGGTCGTCGTCCAGCCACTCGGTGCCGATCAGCGCGTCGAAGTGCGAGAGCAACCCACGCGGGTCCTTAACCATCGCCGGGACCCTATCCCGTAGGCTTCGCCGGCCGTGCCGCTCTCAGACGATCAGAAAGCGATGCTTCGCGTCCTCGCGCAGCGTGAAGAGGGCTACGAGGACATGGCCGCGCTGATGGGCATCAGCGTCGAGGAGCTGCGCAATCGCGTCAAAGAGGCGCTGGCCGAGGTGGACGAAGAGGAGACCGCCTCCGCCGCGCCTCCGCCGCCCGAGCCACCGGCCCCACCTGAGCCGCCCACGCCCACGGCGGCACCCCACGCGCTCAAGCCGGCGCCTCCGACGCCCCCTGCCCCACCGGCCCCGAGCACCGCGCCGCCGGCGCGCAGCCTCCCCAGCCTCAAGCTGCCCAAGGACCGCGGCGCGTTGATAGGGCTCGGCCTCGGGCTCCTTGCCGTCGTCGCGATGGCCATCGCCCTTGCCGTCAGCGGCGGCGGGTCCGGTTCCTCGGGTTCGGAAGCGAGCACGACCGCCGAAAGCAAGAACCTCACCGAGGCGGTTCTCGCCCCCGTCAACGGCGGCAACGGCGGCGGACGCGCCCTCTTCGGCCGCTACAAGAAGAAGGTCCTGCTCCAGGTCGAAGCCGAAGGTCTCGGGCCGGCGCCGGCCGGACAGGCCTACACCGTCTGGCTGTACCGCTCGCCGAAACTGGCGCTGCAGATCGGCGCCGTGCCGGAGAAGAACGGCAAGATCGCCGCCCAGCTGCAGATCCCCGCCCAGCTGCTCGCCTACGTCGCCAACGGCGCCTTCAACCAGGTCGATCTGGCGCTGACCCCGATCGCCGCCTACCGGGCGGCGCTGGCCAAGGCCAAGCGGAAAGGCACCCTGCCGCCGCACATCGGCGAAAGCGTTTTGCGCGGCAAAATCACCGGCCCGGCAATCCGCGGGTAATCGGCTCAGCGGATCAGCTTTCCCGGGTTCATGATCCCGGCTGGGTCCAATCGCTCCTTGACCGCGCGCAGCACGTCGAGGCCGCTGCGGCCGATCTCGGCCTCCATGTAGGCGGCGTGATCGCGGCCGACGGCGTGGTGGTGGGTGATCGTGCCGCCCGCCGCAACGATCGCCTCCGAGGCGGCCTGCTTGACGGCGCGCCACTGCTCGACCTCCTCGCCGTGGCGGGCGCGGGCGACGAAGGTGAAGTAGAGCGAGGCACCGTCGGCGTAGGCGTGCGAGAGATGGCAGAAGACGAGGCCGGGCGTTCCCTGGGTCGCGAGGGCGTCGCGGATCGCGCCGCCGACGGCCTCGTGCAGCTCGCCGAGGCGGGACCAGGTGTGCGCCGTCTCCAGCGTCTCGACCAGCGCCCCCATGTCCATCAGCGTGTCGCGCAGGTAGGGGCCCTGGAAGCGGCCGTGCTCCCACGAGCGGCCGGCCGCCTGGCCGAGGTAGGCCGCGCCCCCGCGGCGCAGCTCGCGGACGCTGAGCGCCCGGCGGCGGGCGACCGACTCCTCGTCGCCCTCGATTCCGACGACGACCAGGCAGCCGCCGCGCTTGCGCCGCAGGCCGAGGTAGCCGCCGAAGAGCGTTCCGGCCAGCCCGCGCGGACCCGAGAGCGCCAGCGAGACCTCCGTCTCCTCCTCGTCGGAGACACGGATCACGTCGGGCAGCCCGGGGCCCTGGGCGAGGGCGCGGACGATCTCGGCACCGGCCTCGAAGCTCTCCGCGATCCAGGCCTCATAGCGACGCAGGCGCGGTGCCGGTCGCACGCGCACGGTCACGTCGGGGATCACGCCCAGCGTGCCCTCGGAGCCGACGACCAGCTCGCGCAGGGCCGGTCCGGCGGCGCTGTGCGGGGTGTCGAGCGTGCGCAGGTCGCCGGCGGGCGCCAGCAGGCGAATCGACGTGACCAGGGCGTCGATGCGCCCGTAGCCGCTCGACGCCTGCCCGGCGGAGCGGGTCGCGGCGAAGCCGCCGATCGTCGCGTACTCGAAGCTCTGCGGGTAGTGGCCGAGGACGACGCCGTGGCGGGCCAGCTCCGCTTCAGCCTCCGGCCCGCGCAGCCCGGCGCCGAGCGTCGCGGTGAGCGAGCGCTTGTCGACCTCGACGCCGCGCAACCGCGAGAGGTCGAGGCTGGCGAGCCGCGGGTGCGACCCGCGCAGCGGCGCGACCCCGCCGACGACGCTCGTCCCGCCCCCGAACGGCACGACTGCAACGTTTTCGGCGGCAAATAGGCCCAAAACGCGTTGCACCTGGGCGGGGTCGGTGGGGAGCAGAACGGCGTCCGGGGCCTCCTCGAGGCGGCCCGAGCGCAGGCGCACGAGGTCGGCGTAGCCGCAGCCGGTCGCGTGGCGGACCCGGTCCTCGACGCCGGTGAAGACGTTCTCCTCCCCCACCGCCTCGACCACGGCGCGCGGCAGCGGCTCGGGCGGCGGCAGCTCGACCGCTCCTATATCCGCCGTGGCTCGCGGCGACGGCTGCAGCTCGCCGAGGCGCTCGCGCAGCGTCGCGAGGGCGACCTCGTCCAGCTCGGGCTGGACCGACGGGTCCCCCCACCCCCACCACTTCGAGTCCCGCCTCGGCGCGCTCACGTCAGCGCCCTCTCGATCCCGTCCAGCGCCTCGTCGAGCATCGCGGCCTGGGCCCGGCGCATCATCGGCGAGCCGAGCCGCGACATGCCCCGCAGCGCCTGCGTCGAAGTGAGCGTCACCTCCGTCGCCTCGCCCTCCCCGGCAAGCGACACCTCGACCGCGTAGCGACGCAGGTGTCGCGCGAACGGCGTGCCGGCCACCTGCTGCTCCCAGGCCAGGCGCTCGCCCCCCTTCGCCTCGACGCAGCGGAAGTCGGCGCGGACGCCGCGCCCCTCGGCCGTGCCGAGCACCAGCGTCCATTCCGCCCCGGCTCCCTCGCCCTCGATCCCCTCGACCCGCTGCGCGCGCGGCCACCAGCGCGGCAGGCTGTAGGGGTCCGAAACAAGCTCCCATACCGCGTCAGGCGGCGCCCCAACTCTGCGCCGTCGAGTTATCCGCGGCACAGCAGCGCCTTCGGGCCCGTCCCGGCAGGGGTGAAACGTCTTGTACTTTTTCGTCTACCGGCCCGAGGCGTCAGCGACATCCGCCGCACCGAAAAAGTTAAGTGGAACCCCTGCCGGGACGGGCCCTTAGTCACCGGCGAGTCGCCTGAGGTCCCTGACAAGCAACAAATGCTTGAGGTGGCTGACCGTCGCCGCCAGGCTCTCGAGGCTCTCGAGCGCCTCCTTGCGGCGATCGGGGTTGCGCGAGCGCAGCGAGGGGCCGAGCAGCGCCTCCAGCAGGTTCGCCTCGCGGTCGGCCGAGGAGCGGAAGACGCGCAGGTTGCGCGCCGCGACGCCGAAGCGCGAAAGCTCGTTGGCGGTGCGGATGATTTCGCGGTCGGTCTCGTCGTAGACGGTCTTGCCCTCGCGCTTCTCGGGCTGGACGATGCCGAAGTTCTCCAGCTCGGCGACCAGCTCCTCGCGCGCGCCCGTCTCCTCCAGCACCTCCTCCAGCGTCAGGTAGGCGCGCGAGGTGCTGACCAGGATCGCCCGTCGCACGGCGCCGCCCGAGGGCCGCTTGCCGCCGTCCGTCGTCGCGGCGGCGCTGACGATGTCGCCGCCTGCGGCAAGCTCCTGGCGGATCACCCGCAGCGGCAGGAACTCGTCGCGCTGCAGGCGCAGGATCGTGCGCAGCCGTTCGACGTCGGACTGGCTGTAGAGGCGATAGCCGCCGGGCGTGCGCCGCGGCGTCAGCAGCTTCTGATCCTCGAGGTAGCGGATCTTCGAGATCGAGATGTCGTCGAACTCGCTCTGCAGGATCTTGCAGACGGCGCCGATCGTCAGCGCCTTGCGCGGGCGCGAGTCGCGGGAGCGGAGCTGTTGCTCGGAGACGGCCACTATTTCTCCAGGTAGCTGAGCTTGTACTTGCCGACCTGGATCTCGTCGCCGTCGGCCAGCCTGTGCGACTCGATCCGGCGCCGGTTGACGTAGGTGCCGTTGAGCGAGCCGAGGTCGTCGATGTAGAGGCCGTCGCGCCGGCGCACGAGCAGCGCGTGGTTGCGGGAGACCGTGACGTCGTCGAGGAAGACCCCGGCGTCGGGGCTGCGGCCGATGCTCACCCGGTCCTCCTCCACGGGGAAGCTCTCCCCCGCGCGCCCGCCCCCGGACCGGATCACCAGCGCGGCCCCGGCCTTGTCGACCTCCTCCTCCACGTCGACCGGCTCGTACTCACCGGTCTCGCCGACCTTGTACGCCATGGTCGAGGCGTCCTCGCCCTCGACGCCGCCGAGGTAGGCCCCGCACTTCTGGCAGTAGTTGGC
>JBLMYD010000140.1:0-13079 GCA_050258095.1 Chloroflexota bacterium | reverse complement strand
GAGCCTCGCTGGAGTGTTTTGGGATGGGCTCCCCGCTCTCCCTCTCCGGGACGTTCAGAACAGAGGGTCCTGGGCAGGCTTGGCGTTGGCCGGGGGGACGGAAGCCTCCTCAACTGACGGATACTCAAAGTCGCGGTCCCTCCGGCCGCGACTTGTCAGGGGAGGAGGCTTCCGTCCCCCCGGCCTTCCCCATCCCCGGACCTTGCGCGAGAGCTTCTGTCTCTCGGAAGGGGCGAGGTAGGCACGCTTGCCCTGGTAGAGCTTCTCGTAGCGGGACAGCAGGTCCGGGCGCTTGGCTTGCAGCCAGGCGAAGAAGACGTCCTTCACCTCATCTCTCAGGTGGAGGGCGACGCCGCCGAGGAAGGAGGCGCCGGCTTCGCGGGCGCGGTCGACGATCGGCTGGACCTGGGCGGGGTCGTCGTTGATGCCGGGCATCAGCGGGGCGATCAGGACACCTGAGTCGATGCCGCGGCGACGCAGCTCGGCGACGGCGTCGAGCCGGGCCGCGGGGCTCGGCGTGTGCGGCTCGGTCGCCCGCCAGGCCTCCTCGTCGAGGGTCGGCACCGAGAGGTTGACCGAGACCGGCAGGCGCTCCGCCATCCGCGCGAAGATCTCGACGTCGCGGATGACGAGCGGCGACTTGGTCAGCACCGAGACCGGCGTGTCGGCCTCCTCCAGCGCGGCGAGGATCTCGGGCATCATCCGGTAGCGGCTCTCGACCCACTGGTAGGGGTCGGTGTTGGTCCCCAGCGCGACCAGCTCCCGCTTCCAGGTCGACCGGGCCAGCTCGGCCCGCAGCAGCTCGGGCACGTTGACCTTGACGACGATCTCGCGCTCGAAGTCCCGCCCCGCGTCCAGGTCGAGGTATTTGTGCGTACGGCGGGCGAAGCAGTAGACGCAGGCATGGCCGCATCCCCGGTAAGGATTGATCGTCCAGCCGAACCCGTAGCGCCCGCCGGGCACGCGGTTCAGCGCCGAGCGCGCCCGCACCTCGTGGAAGTTGATGCCCATCGCCTCCGGCACGTCGAAGGTACGCACGACCGCTTCCTCGGCTAGGCCGAACAGCCTGCCCTCAGCCTCCCTCTCAACCCGTTGCTCGTCCCACCGCATGCGAACATATGTTCGCATGCGAAGCGGCGTTAGACCAGGATGACCTCGACGCCTTTGAAGGCCTTGAAGTCCTTGTCCCGCGTGAGGACCGGAATGTGCCGCGCCATCGCCGTCGCGGCGATCAGCGCGTCTCTGGCATCGGGCTTCGCGCCGGTCGCTCGCTTAGCCTCGGCCATCAACTGTCCATAACGGGGAGCGACGTCGTCGCCGGCGGACAGCACGTCGCAGTTGTGCCGAACCCAGTCCAGAGTCCTCAGTCGCAACGGTCGCTTGGCGTCAGTTGCAGCGAGAACCCCGTAGTGCAACTCGCACAACGTCACGACCGAGATGGCAACGACGTCTGGTGGGTCAGTGAACTCAAGCCACTCGTGCACGAGGCCAATGACGACGGAGGTGTCGAGAAGAGCCCGCTTCACGCTTCGTCGTCCGGCGGCCCGATCCGCCCTTCCGCCTCAAGCCGCTCGTACTTCTCGAACGGATCCTCGACCGGGGATCCTTCGCGCCGGTCGCGATGGATTTCATCGATCCACTCCTGGGCCTCCTCGGCGCTCATCATGCCCCGCAAGCCCTCTTCCATCTCCTTGAGAGGCACAAAAGTCCGGCGCGGAACCCCCTCCTCAAGCGGCACCAGTTCGGCGACCGGGTGCCCGTGCACCGTGATCCGCAACCGCTCCCCCGCCTCGACTCGGCGCAGCAGGTCCGCCGTCCGGTTCCTCAATTCCCGCTGGGGGACATCCGTAGCCATAGGGCTCCAATGTAGCATTTCGACTGCGGCCTCCATGCTCCTAATAAGGCCTGGGCTACGGACTCTCTCCCCCTTTTCGTCAGCGGCTGGGTAGCTCGCCCCGAATTACGTAGCGCAGCACGTCAACCACCTGCTCAGAGGTGCGCGCCGTCGCCTGGGCGGCGCGGTCGACCTCCTTGAGGGCGTGGTCGAGATCGGTGTCGTGCAGGGTGACGATCGGCTTGCCGAGGGCAGCAGCGTAGCCGGCGTCGAAGGCGGCGTTCCACTGACGGTATTTGTCGCCGAAGCGGACGACGACCACGTCGGCGGCGCGGATCAGCGTCTGGGTGCGGACCGCGTTGACGCCGGCGCCCATGTGGTCGCGCCAGAAGGGCGCCGACTCCTCGCCCAGCGTCCCGGTCCCCGCGTCGTCCGACGCTGCGTGGTCGGTGACCGGCGCCGAAAACTCCACGGGCAACCCGGCCGCCTGCACCCCCGCCTCGATCCGCTCCCGCCAGTCCGAGTGAATCTCCCCCGAGAGGTAAACGGTCCACGTCCGCTCCGCCATAGCTGCCCATCCTAAAGCGACTGAACCTTTTACCCCCGTATATGGGGGTCAATGTTCCACTCGCCGTCCTGCCCCAAGCTTCGGCGGGAGAGAGGGGGCGCAGCCCCTTCCAGCTCAGAGGGAGGGAGGGTCCTGACCCCTGTCTCGAAACACTCAAGCGCGGCTCCTGCCGCGCGTTTCGAGACAGGGGTCAGGACCCTCCCGACTCCTCGAAATGCTTACTGAGCATCGTCACCTGCCCCTGGTAGTTCGACCCCAGATCGGCGCCGTAGAGACGCTCGGCCGGCGCGCTGGTCCGCTCCAGGGCCAGCTTGCAGACCGGCTGGCGGTGCTCGACCATGAAGGAGACGTCGCGGGCCCGCACCTCGAGCGCCGCCCGGCTGCCGTGGCGGTCGCCGCTCGGGTCGTAGCCGAAGCCGGGGTCGAAGAAGCCCGCGTAGTGGGTGCGCAGCTCGCCCGCGGTCGGGTCGTAGGCCATCATCTCGGCGGCGATCTGCGGCGGGATGCAGACGCCCTCGGCCGAGAGCAGCAGGTAGAAGATCTCCGGCTCGAGCACGATCCGCCCGCCGGCCTCGGGGTAGACCGGGTCCCAGTAGTCGGTCCAGCGGTAGGCGCGGATGCGGGAGAGGTCGATCGGCAGGCTGTTCTTCTTCGCCCGGTAGCCGACGATCCGGTCGCTCGGCCCGGAGAGATCGACGCTGAGGAAGAGTCCGTCGCCGAGCGCCAGCTCCGACTCGCGCAGGGCGTGCGAGTCGAGGTAGAGCAGCGGGAACTCGGCCTGTAGGCGGCGGATCTCCTCGTCGCCGAGACGCACGTCGCCGCGCGCCAGGCGCAGCTGGTTGAGCGAGAGTCCGGTCTGCACCTGGATCGCGAACGAGCGCGGCACGACCTCGAGGTAGAGCCGCCCGCGGTAGCCGGGGCGGATCTCGTCGAAGCGGTGCTGGCGGTCGGTGAGGACGCGGGTGAAGACGTCGAGGCGCCCGGTCGAGCTCTTCGGGTTCGCCTTGCCGCGAACGTCGTCGGGCAGGTCGAGCTCCTCGAGCAGCGGCACAAGGTAGGGACGGTCGCGCTCCAACACCGCCCCGTCGCGCAGGTCGACGCGCTGGAAGGCGAGATCGCCGATCTTCTCCTCGACGGTCGAGTCGACGTCGGGCAGGAAGCTGCAGCGCAGCGCCCAGGCGAAGTCGCCGAGGCGGAGGTCGATGCTGGCGGGCTGGATCGCCTCCGGCCTGATCCGGTAGTCGCCGGAGCTGACCCATTCGGCCTCGATCGCCGCGGCCAGGGCCTGCGAGGGCAGCACCCCGGCGGCGGCCGTGGGCGCGTCCGCTCCCGCCTCCAGCGGCGCTGTGCCGACATCGCTCATCTGGCCGAGATTATGCGCCGCGTCTCGGCCGCGCCGAGGTACGGCGTCAGCACGAACTCCCCAATCTGCGGCAGGAATTCCGGCAGCCGCTCGAACTCGCCGGCAAGAGCGCGCCGCGAGAGCAGCGAAGCGACCCCGCCGACGATCGCCTCGTCGCTCTCCGGCGGCGGGGGCGCGCCGTCCGGCGGCGCCGGCGCGCCGGCGCGCAGGTAGGGGACGAAGCTCTGCAGGGCTTCCTGGTAGCGGTCGTAGACGCCGCGGCCCGCCCGCAGCCCCTCGACCAGCAGCAGCCGCGCCAGCTCCGGCTCGGCGGCGAGGAAGTCGAGCAGCGCGGCGAGCGCATCGAGGACCCGGATCTCCCAGCGCCTGCGCTCGTCGCAGGCGGAGCGCAGCTGGATGCGGACGCGCTCGACGGCGTCGTCGTAGGCGGCCAGGAAGCACGCCTCCTTGCTCTCGAAGTGTTTGTAGAAGTCGCTCTTGGAGACGGCGGCGCGTTTGCCGATCGCCGCCACGGTCGTCCTTTCGTAGCCGCGGTCGTAGAGGCAGTAGGCCAGCGCCGCGAGCAGGCGCTCGCGCTGGTTCTCGGCGACGAACTCGCGTGACAAGCCGTGGCGGCCGCGTGGGAGTCGTTCCACTGCGAGCTGAAGTCTTTCACCGCGCTCGCGCCCGTGTCGCTCCCTACCCCGCTTCGGCGACGGCGCGGTAGGGCGCGAGGACGAACTCGGAGAGCTCGTCGAGCAGCCCGATGGCTTCCTCGCCCTCGCGACGGCGCAGCTTCTGGTGGACGATCCAGGCAACCCCGCCGACCAGCGTCTCCTCGATCGTCTCGGGAAGCTGGTCGTAGTGGGGGACGGTCGCCTTCGCCATCTCCACGAAGCGCTGCAGCGCGTCCTCGTAGCGGCGATTGGAGGCCGGCGTCGCCGACATCGCCTCGATCATGCACATGCGGGCCGTCGCCGGTTCCTCGGCCACGAAGGCGAGGAAGGCGGTGAGGCCCGCGCGCAGGCGCTCTTCCCAGCCCTCGCCCGCCTCGGCGCAGGCGTCTTCGACGCGACCGGCAGCCTCCTCGACGGCCGCGTCGAAGGCGGCGAGGAAGACGTCCTCCTTGCCCTCGAAGTTGTCGTACAGCGTCTTGCGGGCGACGGCGGCGCGCTTGACGATGTCGCCGATTTTGGTCGCCTCGTATCCGTGCTCGGCCGTCAGCTCGGCGATCGCGTCCATGATCCGGCGCCGCTTGTGGAAGGCGACGAACTCAGCCGGGAGGCGATGGCGGGCCGGGGGCGGGGACGGCCCCGTTCGTGCCGGTTGCGCGCGAGGAGACATATGGGGGCGCGAGCATAGCCGCGCGGCGCGAAAAAGCTTGCTCCACGTCCGTCTGAGTGGTACCGTGCCCCGACCGTTTCCGTTTCTAAGAAAAACGGTTAGGTTCTTTATGCGCTCAGGGAGGATCCAGCTCAGTCAGGACAGGCTCATCGCCGCCTTCGGCGACAGCTGGCCCGCCGAGGACGTCAGCGCGGCGGCCGAGCTGCTCGCGGGCGGCGAAGGCCGCTTCCCGTCGGGCATCCGCTCGCTCCCCTCCGACCTCGTCCGCGCCGTCCAGCGCGAGCGCCTGCTGGCGGCGACGATGCGCGCCAGCGCCGAGCTCGGCTACCGGGACTTCAACGTCCAGGACGTGCTCGACCGGGCCGGCGTCTCGCGGCCGACCTTCTACGAACACTTCGACAACAAGGAAGACGGGTTCCTGGCCGCCTTCGACGCCGCCGCGCAGCGCCTCCGCGAACGGCTCGAGCGGGCCGTAGAGGGGTGCGACGGGAGCTGGCGCGAGCGGCTGCGGCTCGCCCTGGAAGAGCTGCTGCGCTTCGTCGGCGAGGAATCGGACGCGGCGACGACGCTGATCGTCGACTCCCGCGCCGCGACGCCGGCGGCCCTGCAGCGCCGCGACGAGCTGCTCGACCACTTCGGCACCTGCCTCGACGCCCAGGTGCGGGCGGATCTCCACGACGGGCCGGCGCCGTCGGCGATCTCCGCCGCCGGCATCGTCGGCGGCATCGAGTCGCTGCTCTACTCGCGCCTCTACCGCGGGGAAAGCAGCGACATCGAGACGCTGCTGCCGTCGCTGATGTACTTCGCCGTCCTGCCCTACGAAGGGCACGAGGCGGCCAGCGGCGAGATGGCGGCCGCGGCGACCGTCGGCTGAAGCCTCAGTCGCGCACGGTGCAGGTCTGGCGCAGCGGGTTGGTGATCTCGAGATCGCCTTCGAATTCGAAGTCCGTCTGCGCGAGCAGGAACGGGACCTTGGTGAAGCCCTTTGGCGCCGGGCAGCCGGCGCTCAGATAGCCGTGGGTCCTGCCCCGGTAGGAGAAGCGACGGTGCAGGCTCATCGTCAGGCCGGTGACGTAACCCCATTCGCCGGTTACCCGCGGGAAGGACGCCTCGAGGATCGTGCCGAACGTGCCTCGCCGACGTCGCTTCACTGCGAACGGCAGCACATATGACGTGGGCACGGGCCTCGTCCCGTAGATGTGGGCGAAGATCGCCGGCCGGCCGTGCAGGATGCCGTTGAAGGCGAGCACCTTGCCGTTGGACGGGAAGGGCGACTGCTCGGGGAACCTCACGTCTGCCGAGAAGCGGCCTTCGCCAACCAGGGCCGAGCGGCAGGCGGCGAGCGCTTCGCGGTTCGTCGAGGGCTTGATGCGACGCAGCCGGCAGCGGGGCAGCCCGTGGGTGTCGAGCCGGCCGTTGCGGTTGATGGAGATCGTCAGCTTCGTCAGCTTGCGTAGCTTCGCCGGGTCGGCGGCGCTGATCTTCCCGCCGATGCGGACCTTGACCGGAACCCTGCCGCGACGCGGCAGGACGGCGGGCCTGAGCCTGCCCGTGACCGAGACCTTGACGCCTTCCTTGACACTCGATTCGGCTAGCCCGAGGGAGGCGAAGAGAGCGCCGGCGAAAAGGGCCGTCGCGCAGAGCGCCGCTGTCCCGATTGCTGACCTCTTCATCCTCACGTCTCCTCCCCCCTGCTGTTGCAAGAACACGCGGCGGCCGGGCACGGCGCGGTTGCGCCGAATGCTCCACGATAACGACGCTATTGGGCGCGCGAGCCGTGGCCCGAGCGCTGCGTCGCCCAGCGGGCCCACCGCTTGGCCTCGGCGGGGCCGACGTAGGGGAGGAGCACGAACTCGACCAGCTCGGGCACCGTCGCCCGCAGCTCCTCCGGCGTGGCGTACCGCGTGCGGTCGGCGATCGTCGTCGCGATGCCGCCGACCAGCGCCTGCTCGGTGGTCTTCGGGCGTCGCTCGTCGATCGGCGCCTCGGCGCGCAGCAGCTCGGCGAAATGCCCGATCGTCCGCACGTAGCGCCGGCCCCCGTCGGGCCTGTGCATCAGCGCGTCGACGGCGAGCAGGCGGAGGCTCTCGGGCTCCTGCGCGGCGAACTCGATCGCCGCCGCGACGGCGGCAGCGATCTTCGCCGGCCAGAGGCGCTGCTCGCGGCAGGCTTCCAGGACCGTGACCTGGAGCCGCGCGACCGCACCCGAGAAAGCCGAAGAGAAGCCATCATCCGGGGACTGCCGGATTTCGTCCATGCCTCGGCCTGCTCGCCCCTCCGACCGTTCCGGTCTGCCGCTTTAAACGCCTCCGTACAGGAACTATCGCTGACCATATACGTATGGGTTTGCAAGGTCAAGCGTCCACTCAGCTCCTTTTCCGGCGGCGTTTCGACGCTCGTTTCGACCCCGCCGGCTTGCGACGGGCGGCGAGGCGCAGGGTGCGGTCGCTCGCCTTCTCGACCGCCTCGGCCATCGCGATCTGGAAGACCGCGAGCAGCGCGTCGGAGGCCAGCGGCCGCATGCGATCGAGCGCTTCGCGGACCTTGGGCCAGTCCTCCTCGGGGCGGCCGGCCCGGTCGAACGGCTGCCAGACCTCCTTGACGAAGAGGTCGACGAAGGCGCGGGCGACGCCGTCGGCGTGGCGGCGCAGCTTTTCCGCCGTGGCGAGCGCGCCGTCGGGGCCGACGCCCAGCTCGGCCAGGGCGACCGCCGCCCGCTCCAGGCGCGGGCTGATCACCTCGATGCGCCCGTCGGGGAGCGCCCGCAGGATGCCCAGCTTTTCGGCCCGGCGCAGCAGCTCGGGGTCGGGGGCGCCGTTGCCGTCGTCCCAGACGCTCGCCAGCTCGGCCGCCTCGACGATCTCCGGCGCCTCGTCCTCGAAGGGCGCCCGCAGGGCGCGGGTGAAGTCGAAGATCTCGGTGGCGGCGTCCTCGCCGCTTTCCAGCACCCGCCGGATCGCCTCGAGGTTGAGCCCGTCGGCCTGCATCTCGCGGGTCAGCGCGATGCGGGCGACGTGATCGTCGTTGTAGTAGCCGGTGCGGCCGCGCACCACGGGCGGCGGCAGCAGGCCGCGAGTCTGGTGGGCGCGGATGTTGCGCACCGTCATCCCGGTCCGCTCCGCCAGCTCGCGGATCGTCATCTCGCCGTCGGCGGGCTTGCTCACCCTCTCATCGTAAGTGGCAGGCGCTGCCCGTTCATCTTCGCGGCGGCGTCCGAGCAGAGGAAGGCGATCGCCGCGGCGATGTGCTCGGCGGGCGTGAAGGTCGGGAAGTCCTCGCCGGGGCTCTCCGCGCGCATCGCGGGCGTCAGGATCGCGTCGACGACGACGATGTTGGCCGTCGCGCTCGTCCCTTCGAAGCCGTCGGCGAGCGCCAGCGTCCAGGCCTCGGCGGCGGCCTTGGCGGCGGCGTAGGCGGCGTTGGAGTTGGACGGGGCCTGCGCCTGCTTGGCCGAGACGAGGACGAAGCGGCCGTGGCCGCCGGCCAGCAGCGCGTCGTGGAAGGCGCGCGTCGTGTGCTGGACGGTGCGGATCAGCAGGTCGTGCAGCAGGGCCCAGTCCTCGAGCGGCTCCTCGTGCAGCGGCTGCCCGCCGCGCCAGCCGCCGACCAGGTGCAGGAGCGCGTCGACGCGGCCGAAGCGCTGCTCGAGCGCCGCGCACCAGGCTCGCGTCGACTCCTCGTCGAGCAGGTCGACGGCGCGCCCGTCCCAGCGCTCGTCGGGCAGTCCCAGCGCCGCCCCGACCTCCCCCACCCGCTCGGCGGAGACGTCGGCCCCGGCGACGCTCGCCCCGCCCGCGGCAAGCCGCTCGGCGACGACCGGCCCGAGCCCACCGGCAACGCCGGCGATCGCGATCACGCGGCCCTCAAGATCGCTCATATGGCGGTTCGGGTGAGGACATTCCAGTGGCGAGGGCCGGAATCGAACCGGCGACACCACGATTTTCAGTCGTGTGCTCTACCAACTGAGCTACCTCGCCTGGGGTTGCGCGGCTGGGGGCGCGCAAGGGGAAGGCTAGCGACCGGGGGGCGACGGGGCTGATTCGATTCGGGAATGGCTCGGGGTCGTGCAGCGCCTGTGTTGGCCGTGGCGATCGTCGCGGCGGCGCTGCTCGTCTCGGGCGGGCCGCGAGACGAATCGTTCCGATTGGGCAGGGATCCGGCCTGGCTGGCGCGGGCGAGGCCGCTCGGTCCCGGCGCGCCGGCCTGGGCCCGGCTGATGTACCGGCGCTCGCTGCTAGTCCTGCGGGCGGTGACGAATCCGCGCACCGGGGCGGTCGTGGCGGGCCGGCGCGACGGCTGGGAATACGTCTGGCCGCGCGACGCGAGCGCCGCGGCGATGGCGCTTGCTGCGGCGGGCTACCGGGGTGAAGCGCGGAAAGAGGTTCGCTTCTTGCTTGGGCTGGATCTCGGAGCGGCAGCGCGGTTCCGTGAAGACGGGACGCCGGTCGAGGGGCGGGCGGCCCAGGGAGATGCGGCGGGGTGGGTCGATGCGGCGGCGGGGACGGTGGGGATCGACGTGCATGTCGCTCCGCAGCCGTGGCGGGATCGGGCGGATTATCAGGAGGGTGAATCGGGGGACTACCTGGGGAACGCGATTGCTTCGCCGGCCTGCGGAAGAGGGGATTCGGAGAGATTTCGGAGCGGGAGCGGTTCTCGTGCGCAAAGCGGATGAGCCAGGATCGGGACTCGACTCAGCGGCAGCGTGGGCAGTTCGTCCCTTCCGGCTGCCGACGCTCTTCCCTCAAGCCCATCGCACGCTGCTGCGGATCGCAGCCAATAGCGGGCGCTACGGGGTCGTCCCGTCCCAAGACTGGGACGGCGGGGTCGATCCCTGGACAGCTCCCACTGCCTGGACCGCGTGGAGCCTTGCGACCCTGGGTGAGCGGCATGAAGCGCTGAAGCTCATGGAAGCGCTGCGAAGGGACCAGACGCCATCCGGCCTCCTGCCCGAGCGCGTCGACGCCCGCACCGGCGTCCCGACCTCGACCACACCGCTCGCCTGGTCCCACGCCTTCGCGATCCTCGCCCTCCGCCGACTCTGGCCTTGACGTGCCGTGCCAGAGGGGCCCAAAAAGGCACCTGAGGGACGGCACGTCGGTTGGGGCTAAAGGGACCCGAGGGCGAGGTCGACGGCCTCGCGGGGGGACTCGGCCGGGAGCACGCCGGGGGCGTCCTCCATCTGATCGCGGCCGCTCAGGGTCCAGCTGCGCAGGGCGATGACGGGACGGCCGAGGGCGCGGGCGAGGCCGATCTCCGAGAGCGTCCCCCACTCGCCGCCGACGGCGATCACGGCGTCGCCGGAGGAGACGACCGCGAGGTTGCGCGCGTGGCCGATGCCGGTGGCGACGACGTGGGTGCAGTACGGGTTCGCGTCGCTCGTCGCGTTGCCGGGGACGATGCCGATAGCCGTGCCGCCCGCCTCGCTCGCCCCGCGACAGGCCGCCTCCATCACCCCGGTCAGCCCCCCACAGACAAGCGTCACGCCAGCTTCAGCCAGCAGCCGACCAACCTCCTCGGCGAGGCGCGCGGGCTCGGAATCCAGCCCGCACTTCGCCGAGCCGATGACGGCCACCTGCCGCGCACACTCGGAAGGCCGGGGGTGGGCCTCGACGGAGCCTCCCCGCTGTTCGCGACGGCGAGGCCCACCCCCGGCCTTCACACCGCCCCCCTCATCGCCCGCATCAGCTGCAGCGCGCCCTCCTTGTGCAGCGGCTCGTTGAGGTTGCCGCACTTGGGGCTCTGCACGCAGGAGGGGCATCCCGACTCGCAGGGGCACTCGGCGATCAGCCGCTCGGCGTCGCCGAGCAGGCGCTCGAACTGCTCGTAGCCGCGCAGCGTGATCCCCACCCCACCCGGATGCCCGTCGTAGACGAAGATCGTCGCCCGGCCGGTCTGGAAGTGGACGTTGGTCGAGAGCCCGCCGATGTCCCAGCGGTCGCACATCGCGATCAGCGGCAGCACCGCGATCTGCCCGTGCTCGGTCGCGTGCAGGGCGCCGAGCAGGACGTCGGGCGGCAGCGCCCCGCTCAGCCGCTCCGGCAGCACGTACCAGAGCGCCTGGGTGATGAACTGCTGCTCGGGCAGCTCGAGGGCGATGACGTCGAAGGGCTCCTGCTCGGAGATCGAGACGCGCTGGTAAGCGATCACCTGCTCGGTCACCGAGACCTCGCCGAAGTGCAACTCGACGCCGGCGGTCGTGCGCTGCTCGCGCACCCGCTCGATGTAGATCTCGGTCTCCTTCTTCGGCCGCGTGTACCAGTCGCCGTCGAAGCGGGAGACGACCGCCCGCCGCCCTGCCACGTCGAGCTGCTCGACCTCGTAGGAGCGCCCCAGATGCAGGTAGATCGCGCCGGGATGGATCGTCGTGAAGGCGCGCTCGGTCTCGACCAGGCCCAGCATCTCGCCCGAGTCGCGCTCGATCACCGCCACCGAGTCGGCCGAGGCCGAGCGCAGGGCGATCTTCGCGGCGACGAACTCGCTGCTGCGCGGCATCACCCGGCCGGCCGCCTCGCGCAGCTGCCCGGCAGCGACCAGCCGCTCGGCCCGCTCGCGCCACTCCGGGCCGAAGACCTCGGCGTCCTCGTCGCCGAGCGGCATCTCGTAGGCGGCGGCGACCATGTGCCGGGAGGCGATCTGCTCGCTGCCGTGGTCGAGGATCGCCGCCTCGACCGGCCGCCCGATGAACTCGTCGGGGTGGCGGCAGAAGAACTGGTCGAGCGCGTCCTGGCCGGCGACGTAGACGGCGAGGCCGCGCCGCCGCCGTCCCGCCCGCCCCCACATCTGGCGCAGGCTCGCCACCGTGCCCGGGAAGGTGACGCAGATCGCCGCGTCGAGCTCGCCGATGTCGATGCCGAGCTCGAGCGCGTCGGTGGCGACGACGGCGAGCAGATCGCCCGCTGAGAGCCGCGCCTCGATCTCGCGCCGCTGCTGCGGCGTGTAGCCGCCGCGGTAGGGCGCGATCCGCGCCGCCAGGTCGGGCTTGCCGCGCGCCTCGAGCGATTCGCGGGCGAAGCGCTGGATCAGCTCGATCCCACGGCGGCTCTTGAGGAAGCAGATCGTGCGCACGCCGCCGCTGACCAGCTCGGCGAGCAGGTCGGCCGCCTCGCCCAGCGGCGAGCGTCGCGTCCCCGTCGCCTTGTCGATCAGCGGCGGGTTCCACATCGCGATCTCGCGGCCGGTGCGCGGCGCGCCGTCGTCGTCGATCAGCTCAAACGGCGTGCCGACCAGCTCCTCGGCCAGCCCGACCGGGTTGGCGATCGTCGCCGAGGCGAGCAGGAAGCGCGGCTCGGCGCCGTAGGCGCGGGCGATCCGGCGCAGGCGCCGCAGCACGTTGGCGACGTGCGAGCCGAAGACGCCACGGTAGGTGTGCGCCTCGTCGACGACGACCCAGCCGAGGTTGGCGATGAAGTCGCCCCAGCTCTTGTGGTTGGGGAGGACGCCGACGTGCAGCATGTCGGGGTTGGTGAGGACGAGGTTGCTGCGGCGGCGGATCGCCGGGCGCTCCTCGCGCGGCGTGTCGCCGTCGTAGATCGCCTCGCGCAGGCCCGGCGGGCGCAGGGCGGCGAGCCCCCGCGCCTGGTCCTGGGCGAGCGCCTTGGTCGGGTAGAGGTAGAGGGCGCGGCGCTTGCCGTCGCGGGCGATTCCGTCGAGCACCGGCAGGTTGAAGGCGAGGCTCTTGCCCGAGGCGGTGCCGCTGGTGATCACCAGGTTGGACGAAGCCGCAGCCTCCAACGCCGCCAGCTGGTGCGAGTAGAGGCGCTCGACGCCGTTGGCCCGCAGGCGCTCGACGAGGCCGGGGTCGAGCGAGCGCGGCAGCGGCACCAGCTTCGCCTCGCGCTCCTCCTCGCTCGACTCGGCGACGATCCGCCCGTCGCGCCGCGCCGGGTCGAGGGCGATCGACCAGGGCTCCGCCAGCAGGCTCTTCGCCATCACGCGACCCCCCGCCGACGGGCCGAAAACCGTCGCATAGCGACGGTTTTCGGCCCGTCGGC
>JBLMYD010000139.1:0-10696 GCA_050258095.1 Chloroflexota bacterium | reverse complement strand
CGCCAGGTGCCTTTTTCGGCACCTGGCGGACGGCACGTCCCTGGTGAGCGAGTCGCGTAGGCTCGCAGGTCGGCATGGACCTTTCGGCGATCTTCCTCGGCACCGGCGGCTCGGTGCCATCGGCGCGGCGCTCGACCGCGAGCGTGGTGCTCGCCCGCGGCGGGCAGCGGCTGATGTTCGACTGCGGCGAAGGGACGCAGCGCCAGCTGCAGCGCTCGCTGGGGCTGTCCCAGGTCGACGAGATCTACCTCACTCACTTCCACGCCGACCACATCCTCGGCCTGCCCGGGCTGCTCAAGACCTACGACCTCACCGCGCGCGAGGAGCCGCTGACGATCTTCGGCCCGCGCGGGTTGCGCGACCTATTCAAGACGCTCGGCCGGCTGATCGGCCGCACCGACTACAGCATCGACCTGGTCGAACTCGACCCCGGCGAATCGGTGCGCCACGAGGGCGCCGAGGTGCAGGCGTTCGCGGTCGAACACAGCGTGCGGGCCAACGGCTACGTCCTGGTCGAGGAGGAGCGCCCCGGCCGCTTCGACCCCGAGGCGGCGAAGCGGCTCGGGGTGCCGGAAGGCCCGGCCTTCGCCGCCCTGCAGCGCGGGGAGGAGGTGGCGGGCGGCGACGGCCCGGTGCGCCCGGACGACGTGATGGGCGCGCCGCGCCCGGGACGGATCGTCGCGATCACCGGCGACACCGCGCCCTGCCACTCGACCGTCTCCGCCGCGGCGGACGCCGACCTGCTAGTCCACGACGCCAGCTTCTGCGAGGAGGAGGCGCAGCGGGCGGCGGACACCGGGCACTCGACCGTCGGCCAGGCGGCCTCGGTCGCCCGCGAGGCGCACGTCAAGATGCTCGCCCTCGTCCACATCTCCTCCCGCTACCACGTCGGCGCCGTCCTCGACGAGGCGCGCGAGATCTACGAGCACTGCGTCGCGCCACGCGACTTCGACGTGATCGAGGTCCCCTTCCCGGAGCGCGGCGAGCCGGTGCTGCGGGCGAACGGAGCACGCGAGCGAGACAACGAGTCCGCCTCGGAGGCGGAGCCCGAGCCCGAGGCGGCCGAGTAAGCGACAACTCGCTTCTTGTCCGTGTTTGCGGCTTGCCCTCCCCGCCCGTCCGTATCGGTCTCTACGATCGGTTCTTGATGGAGGCAGCGCACGCGACAGCCATATCGCTGGACGAGGAGAGCTTCCGCAAGATCGAGTCGACGATGCTCTATCTGGAGGAGGCGCGGGCGCGCGCCGAGCGTGCGGCGAAGGAGATGCGCGACCTGGGCGCTGAGCCGCATCTGATTGATGCCACGGAGCGGCTCCGCGAGGATCTGACGGAACTTGCCCGCCACTACAGGCATCGAACCTACTTCGCCGCCCCGAAGGCGCAAACGAGTTTCTAGGGGTAGAAGATGGCGCTCTCCGACGAGGAGATTCGCCTCAATCTGACGCGCTTCGCCGCGGACTGGGGTGGATACCGGGGGACCGAGCGCGAAGAGGCGCAAACGTTCTGCAACGAGCTCCTGGCTTGCTACGGGACAGAGCGTAAGGAGGTTGCGACCTTCGAGGCGCGGACCGGCGCCGGGGGTTTCATCGACATGATCTGGCCGGAGGTCTGCCTGATCGAGATGAAGCGGCCGAGTGAGGCCGGCAAGCTCGCCGATCACCGCGAGCAGGCGCTGAACTACTGGAAGGACGTCAGCAAGCAGGCCGGGGAGAGCGGACACCAGGCGCCGGAATGGATCGTCCTCTGCGCGTTCGAGCGGTTCGAGGTCCTCGACCCCGACGCCGGTTGGGACGACCCGGTTGACGCATTTCCGCTGGCCGAACTGCCAGAACGGCTCTCGTCGCTCAAATTCCTGGCCAAGGAGGATCCGTATTTCCGTGCCTCGCAGGCCGACCTGAGTCGCGACGCGGTCAGCAAACTGACGGATCTCTACGCCGCCTTGCGAGATCGCCGCGCTGCCGATCTGGACACGCTTCGCATCTTCATCCTGCAGATCGTCTGGGCGATGTTCGCGGAAGACCTCGGTCTCCTGCCCAACAACGTCTTGACTCGACTTCTCGAAGGCCTGGTCAAGGAACCTCATCGATCGAGCGCCGATGACCTTGGACAGCTTTTCCGCTACCTGGCGGAGCCCGAGCCGCGACCGGCCAAGGGCAGCCTGTACGAGGGTACGCCCCATGCAAACGGCGGTCTCTTCGAACAGCCCGCCCTGGTTCATCTCGCGACCGAGGAGGTTCAGACACTGCTCGAGCTGTGCAACCTCGACTGGCACCAGGTCGAGCCGGCGATCTTCGGAACGATCCTCCAGGGAGCGCTTGGCAAGGACAAGCAGTGGGCGCTCGGTGCCCACTACACGTCGGAGGCGGACATTATGAAGGTGGTCGGCCCCACAGTGGCCGAGCCGTGGATGGAACGAGTAGAGGCGCTCTCAAGCGCGGCCGAGGCGGAGGAAGCATGGCGCGATCTGATGTCCTATGTCGTGCTCGACCCCGCTTGCGGATCAGGCAACTTCCTCTACGTCGCCTACCGGGAACTGCGGCGGGTTGAGCTGCGTTTGCGCGAGCGTCTGGCAGAGCTGCGAGCCGCCGAGGGAATCGCCCCGCAGGAGGAGATGGAGTTCTTCTCGATCGCGAATATGAAGGGGATCGAGGTCGAGGCCTTCGCTGCCGAATTGGCCCGGGTCACCCTTTGGATGGGTCACAAGCTGGCGGCGGACAAGATGAAGAAGCATGGCTTGAGCGAGCCCACCCTCCCTCTCGTCGACCTCTCTGGGGTTCAGCGCGCGCATGCGCTGAGAATCGAGTGGCCGAGAGCAGACGCGGTCATCGGCAACCCGCCCTACCACGGATCCCAAAGGCTTCGACAGGAGCTGGGCGACGCCGAAGTCGAGTTCTTGAAAAAAGAGTTTGGGATTGGGGTCAAGGACTACGCGGTGTACTGGTTTCGCAAGGCGCACGAGCGCCTTGAGCCGGGCGGTAGGGCCGGTTTGGTAGCGACCAACTCGGTCACCCAGAATCGAAATCGCAAGCCGAGTCTTGAGTGGATCATTGAGACGGGTGGGGTTATAACGGACGCGATCTCCAAGCAGGAGTGGACGGGCGATGCGACCGTCAACGTCTCGATCATCAATTGGGTGAAGGAGCCGGATGAGCCCCCGCGGCGTTTCGTGCTGGACGGGCTGGCGCCGAGTGGAATCTCAGGTGGGCTCCAGCCGAAGGACCGGGATGTCACCGGGGCGGATCGCCTGGCGCGCAATAAAGGCTGTGCATTTCAGGGACCTATCCCGGTGGGCGATGGCTTCGTCCTGAGTCCAGCGGAAGCCGAGGAGCTTCTCGGGCTATCGGACGCCGACTATGCGGCTGTCGTGCGCCCATTCCTGACGAGCCAGGACATTGCCGAGGATCCCCGCCAGGAGGCCCGCCGTTGGATCATTGATTTCGGACTCCGATCCCTTGAGCAGGCCGCCGAGTGGCCGCGGGCGCTCTCGATCCTGGAGGAGCGCGTAAAGGCAAAGCGCATGCGAAACACCATGAAAAAGCGTCGCGAAAAATGGTGGCTCTTCGGATCTCCCGCGCCAGAGATGCGCTCGGCGATTTCCCAGATCGATCGCTACATCGCCGGCACTCGTCACGGCGTGCGGCTTCATTTTTGCTGGTGCAAGCTCCCGACGATGGCAAGCGACGCAACGAATATCTTCGCGTTTGATGGCGACTACGAGATGGGCATCCTCGCCTCGCGCATTCACGGTACTTGGGCGTGGGCGCAGTCATCGACCATTCGCCAGGACATTCGTTACACGCCGGGGTCCGCGTTCCTGACCTTTCCCTGGCCGACCCCTTCCCCCGCGCAGCGTGAGGACGTGGCCACCGCTTGCCGTGGTCTCTTTGCCCTCCGGAGCGCCCTCTGCCGCAAGCGAAACATCGGCCTCACCGCCCTCTACAACGAGGTCGATGAAGGGATGCATCGCGAGCTCAAGGAGTTGCACCACGAGCTTGACCGCGCCGTTGTCGCCGCCTACGGGTGGCCGACATCGGCGGCGGACGATCCCGACGAGTCGAATCGCCGGCTCCTCGAGCTCAACCGAGCGATTGCCAATGGCGAGGTCGATTACGCCGGTCCCGGATGAGCGGCCTCGCGGGGCGCGATCAGCTCGCCAGGGCCAATGAAGCGACCGATTCGGCCACCTCCGCCGCGTGGTCTTCCTGCAGGAAGTGCTTGGCCGGCAGCAGGGTCGCGTCGTCGACGCCGAGCGCCCGTTGGACGTCGGCGCGTCGCCGGGCGTCGAGCATCTTGTCCTTCTCGCCCCAGACGACCTGGGCCGGGTAGTTGCGCTTGCCGAGGCCGTCGAAGAAGAAGCGCTCCTTCTCGGCCGTCAGCTCGAAGCCGCGCATGATCTTGAGGAACGCCTTACCGCCGTCGCCGCGCTTGAGCAGGGCGTGGTGGGCGTCGACCTCGACGGCGGGCACGGCCGCGCGGTCGGCGATCCCGGTCAGGTAGTAGACCTGCCGGAACGCCGGCCGCACCATGCTCGCCAGCCAGACCTCGCCGACGCCGCGGATCGAGAAGGGGTGCATCGGCCAGGGCCGGTGGAAGCTCGCGGCGGCGACCAGCGTGTTCAGCGTCGTCAGCGACAGCACCCGCTCCGGGTTGCGGATCGCCCACTCGAAGCCGACCGGCCCGCCGATGTCGTGCACGACCAGATGACAGCGCTCGATCCCCAACGCCTCGATCGCCGCCCCCGTCCAGCTCGCCAGCCCGCTCCACGAGTAGTCGAACCCCTCGGGCCTCTCGGCCAGCCCCAGTCCCGGAAAGTCGAATGCCACGCCCCGCAGCCCGCGCGAGGAAAGCTCGGGCAAAACTCGCCGGTAGAGGAACGAGCTGGTCGGAACCCCATGCAGCAGGACGACTCGCGCCCCCTCGCCCTGCTCCCGCACGAAGCTCTTTACACCAGCCGCTTCGAAGCGTCGCCCAGCCGCCTCGTGTTCCGCAATGACCTCTCGAACCTGCGCCATTGGCGGACAGCGTCTCACGAAGGGACGGTCGGGGACGGTCCCGGGGAACTCCCGGCGAAGCCGGCCCCGGGACCGCCCCCGACCGTCCCAACCCCCTGCTACGCTGAGCCCCGTCCTTTAACCCGGGTCCCGTGAGGCCCAGAAGGAGCAAATCGAAGTGAGCGAGAAGGTCGTGCTGACGCACGACGACTTGAGGCGAACGCTGAAGCGGATCGCCCACGAGATCGCCGAGAAGAATCCCGAGCCGGACGAGTTGGCGATCGTCGGAATCCACACGCGGGGCGCCCTGCTGGCGCGCCGGCTGCACGCGCAGCTGCTCGAGCTGACCGGCGCCGAGCTGCCGATCGGCGACCTCGACATCAGCTTCTACCGCGACGACGTGGGGACGAAGTCGCCGCAGGACCAGCCGGTCGTCCACGCCTCCCACATCGAGTTCGACCCGGCCGGCAAGACGGTCGTCCTCGTCGACGACGTGCTCTTCACCGGGCGGACGGTGCGGGCGGCGATCGACGCGCTGTTCGACTACGGGCGCCCGCAGCGGGTGCAGCTCGCCGTGCTCTGCGATCGCGGGCACAGGGAGCTGCCGATCCGCCCCGACTACGTCGGCAAGAACCTGCCGACCGCGCGCGAGGAGCGGGTCAACGTGCGACTGGAGGAGAGCGACGAAGCCGACGAGGTGACGATCTCGGCGGCGGTGGAGGTGAGCGCATGAAGCACCTGCTCTCGATCGAGCAGCTCTCGAAGACCGAGATCGAGGCGATCCTCGACCGGGCTGAGAGCTTCGCCGAGGTCGGCCGGCGCGACATCAAGAAGGTGCCGACCCTGCGCGGCCGCACCGTCGTCACTCTCTTCTACGAGGCGAGCACCCGCACCAGCTCCTCCTTCGAGCTCGCCGCCAAGCGCCTCTCCGCCGACCTCGTCTCGGTCAAGGCGGCCGGCTCCTCGGTCGACAAGGGCGAGTCGCTGAAGGACACGGTGGCGACCCTCTCGGCCTACGAACCGGCCGTGATCGTGGTTCGCCATCCGCACGCCGGCGCGGCGCAGCTGGTCGCCCAGTGGGCGGATGCGGCGGTGGTCAACGCCGGCGACGGCAAGCACGAGCACCCCAGCCAGGCCCTGCTCGACGTCTACACGCTGCGCCGCCACGTCGACGACCTGGAGGGAAAGCGGATCTGGATCGTCGGCGACTTCCTGCACAGCCGCGTCGCCCGCTCCAACCTGATCGCCCTGCAGGCGATGGGCGCCGAGCTGACCGTCTGCGGCCCGCCGGCGCTGATCCCGCGCGGCCTCGAGCAGCTCGGCTGCCGGGTCGAGCACTCGCTGGAGCGGCTCGGCGAGGCCGACGTGATCTACGCGCTGCGCCTGCAGCGCGAGCGGATGAGCGAGAGCTTCGTCCCGTCGCTGCGCGAGTACGCCGCCCACTTCCAGATCGACGCCCGGCGCCTCGGCCCGCGCCAGCTGCTGATGCACCCGGGCCCGGTCAACCGCGGGGTCGAGCTCTCCGGCGAGGCGATCGACTCGCCGCAGTCGCTGATCGCCGAGCAGGTCGCCTCCGGCCTCGTCGTGCGGATGGCGATCCTCTACGAGCTGCTTGCCGCCGGCGACGAGGGGACCGAGCCGGCGACCGGCGACGACGTCGGGCGGCCCACCCCGATCGGACAGCCCGCGTGACGCCCGGCCGGCTCGACATGCGCGCCGGCGAGGCGGCGGACCTGATCCTGCGCGAGGCCACGCTGCTGGACCCCGCCGCCGGCATCGAGGGGCGGCACGACGTCGTCGTCCGCGCCGGGCGGATCGCCGAGCTCGCCGCGCCGGGCGCGGCCTCCGCCAACGGCGCAGAGGAGGTCGACGCCGGCGGCCTGCACGCCTTCCCGGCCTTCTTCGACCCGCACGTCCACCTGCGCGTGCCCGGCCAGGAGCACAAGGAGGACATCGAGACCGGCACCCGCTCGGCCGCCGCGGGCGGCTACTGCGGCGTCGTCGCGATGGCCAACACCGATCCGCCGGTCTCCACGCCCGCCGACGTCGACTCGCTGCGCGAAGCGGCGCGGACGGCGGCCTCGGTCGGCGTCGGCTTCCTCGCCACGGTGAGCGAGGGGATGCGGGGCGAGGAGCTGACCGAGATGGCTGCGATCCGCGAGGCGGGGGCGCTCGGCTTCAGCGACGACGGCCTGCCGGTGCGCAGCGCCCGCCTGCTGCGCCGCGCCCTCCAGTACCAGCGCCTCTGCGGCGGCACGATCGCCCTGCACGAGGAGGACCCCGACCTCTCGGGCGACGGCGTCATGCACGAGGGGCCGGTGTCGGCAGCGCTCGGCCTCGGCGGGATCCCGTCGATCTCCGAGTCGACGACGATCGCCCGCGACGCGGCGATCGCCGGCTACGAGGGCGGCCGCATCCACGTCCAGCACCTCTCGGCGGCCGAGTCGGTCGAGGCGGTGCGCGCCGCCAAGGCGGCGGGCGTGCGGATCAGCTGCGAGGTCTCGCCCCATCACCTCTGCCTCACCGACGAGGCGGTACGCAGCCTCGACCCGAACCGCTTCAAGATGAACCCGCCGCTGCGCAGCGAGCCCGATCGCCAGGCGCTGATCGAGGGGCTGCGCGACGGCACGATCGACTGCATCGCCACCGACCACGCGCCGCACGCGCCGGAGGAAAAGGAAGTGCCCTTCGAGCAGGCGGCGATGGGGGTGACCGGGTTGGAGACGGCGTTCGTCGCCCTGCACACCCACCTCGTCCTGTCCGGCACGCTCGACCTCGGCCTGCTCGTCGACCGGCTCGGCTCCGGCGCCGACACCGTCGACGTCGAGCGGTCTTCGCTCGCCCCCGGCAGCGAGGCCAACGTCGCCCTCTGCGACCTGAATGCCAAGTGGACCGTCGGCGCGGAGGGCTACGAGAGCCGCTCGTCCAACTCCTGGTGCGACGGCGAGGAGCTGACTGGCCGGGTGCTGATGACCCTCGCCGGCGGTCAGGTCGCCTACCGCCTGCGCAGCTTCTCGTTGGGAGTCGCAGCATGACCGCCTTTCCGGTGCGCTTTATGCACCCCACGAGTTCAAAAGGCGCACCGGAATGAGTGACGGCTTCCTCCTGCTCGAGGACGGCACCCGCTTCGACGGCCTCTGCTGCGCGCACCCCGAGTCGGTCACCGGCGAGGTCGTCTTCAACACGGCGATGACCGGCTACCAGGAGTCTGTCACCGACCCCTCCTACGCGGGCCAGATCATCGTCTTCACCTACCCGCTGATCGGCAACTACGGCGTCTCGGCGGCGGCGATGGAGTCCGACCGCGTCCACGCCCGCGGCGTCGTCATGCGCGATCCGAAGAACGGCGAGGACGTGGCGAGCGCCGAGGGCGGCTGGCTCGACTGGCTTGGCGACTGCGGCGTGCCCGGGATCGGCGGCGTCGACACCCGCGCCGTCGTCCGCCACATCCGCGACGGCGGCGCGATGCGCGGCGGCATCTTCCCGGCCGAGGTGGCCGAGGCCGAGGCGCGCGAACGCGTCGCGGCCGAGCCGGCGATGGACGGCGCCGACCTCGCCCGCACCGTCACCCCGCCCGAGCCGATCCGCTTCGAGGGCGCGGGCCCGCACGTCGTCGGCATCGACACCGGCGTCAAGCTCAACATCGTCCGCCAGCTGCGCGAGCGCGGCTGCCGCCTGACGCTGCTCCCCTGCACCTCCTCGGCCGACGAAGTGCTGGCCGAGGAGCCCGACATCGTCTTCCTCGCCAACGGGCCGGGCGACCCGGCGGCGCTCGGCTACGTCGTCGACACCGTGCGCGAGCTGGTCGGCAAGCGGCCTCTGTTCGGCATCTGCCTCGGTCACCAGCTGCTCTGCCGGGCGGTGGGCCTGGAGACCTTCAAGCTGCCCTTCGGCCATCGCGGCGCCAACCACCCGGTCAAGGACCTGGCGACGGGACGGATCGACATCACCTCGCAGAACCACGGCTTCGCCGTGCAGGGCCCGGGCGGCGAGCCGCGGATCGAGGCCGACGAGCCGGTCCGCTGGGAGACCGACTTCGGCGCCGCCGAGCTCTCCCACCTCAACCTCTACGACCGCACGGTCGAGGGCCTCGTCCTGCGCGACGTCGCCGCCGCCACCGTCCAGTACCACCCGGAGGCCGGACCGGGGCCGCACGACGCCCGCCACCTCTTCGACAGCTTCCTGGAGCTGGCCCATGCCTAAGCGGACCGACATCGAGAAGATCCTGCTGATCGGCTCGGGGCCGATCGTGATCGGCCAGGCGGCCGAGTTCGACTACTCCGGCGTGCAGGCCTGCAAGGTGCTGCTCGAGGAGGGCTACGAGGTCGTCCTCGTCAACTCGAACCCGGCCACAATCATGACCGACCCTGAGTTCGCGGACCGGACCTACATCGAGCCCCTCCTCCCGGGCCCGGTGGCCAAGGTGATCGAGCGCGAGCGCCCAGACGCCCTGCTGCCGACGCCCGGCGGCCAGACCGCCCTCAACCTCGCCAAGGCGCTGCACGACGACGGCACCCTCGAGCGCTTCGGCGTCGAGCTGATCGGCGCGGACTACGACGCGATCCACCGCGCCGAGGACCGCGAGGCGTTCCGCGAGACGATGGAGGGCGCGGGCCTGCGGGTGCCCGGGTCGCAGATCGTCACCTCCGTTGCGGAAGCCGAGACCGGGGTCGCGGACGGGACGATCACGCTGCCGGCGATCGTTCGCCCCGCCTTCACCCTCGGCGGCCACGGCGGCGGCGTGGGCAACACCCAGACGGAGCTCGCCCAGGTGGTCTCCGAGGGTCTCGCCGCGAGTCCCCTCAACCAGGTGCTCGTCGAGGAGTCGGTGCTCGGCTGGGGCGAGTTCGAGCTGGAGGTGATGCGCGACCGCAACGACAACGTCGTGATCATCTGCTCGATCGAGAACGTCGACCCGATGGGCGTCCACACCGGCGACTCGGTGACGATCGCCCCGGCGCAGACCCTGACCGACGCTCTCTACCAGGATCTCCGCGACCAGGCGATCCGCGTGATCCGCGCGGTCGGCGTCGAGACGGGCGGCTCGAACGTCCAGTTTGCCGTCAACCCGGAGACCGGCGAGATCGTCGTGATCGAGATGAACCCCCGCGTCTCCCGCTCCTCCGCGCTCGCCTCGAAGGCGACCGGCTTCCCGATCGCGAAGATCGCGGCGAAGCTCGCGGTCGGCTACGCGCTCGAGGAGATCCCCAACGACATCACCAGGGCGACGCCGGCCTCGTTCGAGCCGACGATCGACTACGTCGTCACCAAGATCCCGCGCTTCGCCTTCGAGAAGTTCCCGGGCGCCGAGGGCCGCCTCTCCACCCACATGAAGTCGGTGGGGGAGTGCATGGCGATCGGCCGGACCTTCCGCGAGTCCTTCGGCAAGGCGCTCCGGTCCCGAGAGCTCGACGACGAGCCCGACATCCCGGCGTCCACCGGCGAGCTGCTCGAGCGGCTGGCGACGCCCTCGTCGGACCGCTTCGACCTGATCCTGGACGGCTTCCGCCGCGGGGTCGAGCTCGAGCGGATCCACGAGGCGACGATGATCGATCCCTGGTTCCTGCGCGAGCTGTACGCGCTGGCTACCGAGGGCGACGGGACCGAAGGGCTGGAGCGCACCTACCGCTCGGTCGACACCTGCGCCGCGGAGTTCGAGGCGAGGACGCCCTACTTCTACAGCGGGCATGAGCGCTCGCCGGTCA
>JBLMYD010000138.1:0-20013 GCA_050258095.1 Chloroflexota bacterium | reverse complement strand
CGACGACGGCGCTCTCCCGACGGCGGTCGGCTCTCTGTGCTTCCCGGGATTCTGCGTCGGCCTCCCTTCGGTCGGCCTCGTCTAAATCTCAGAAAGAACGAGGAGAGGTTCTCCTATGAGCGAGGAGTCGCCACGCTCGGTCCTCCACCCCGGCGTCGCCTTCGCCGGGGTCTTCGCCGTCACCTTCTTCGGCCTGGTCGCCGTCGGCGCCGTGCTCCCCGTGCTGCCGCGCTACGTCCACGGCCCGCTCGGCGGGGGCAACGTCGCGGTCGGAATCGTGATCGGCTCCTACGCGGTCACCGGCCTGCTGCTGCGCCCCTTCGCCGGCCGCCTCGCCGACCACCGCGGCCGCAAGCCGACGGTCCTGCTCGGCTCGATCCTCGTCGCCCTCGGCGGCTTCATGTACCTGCTGCCGCTCGGCGTGGCGGGCCTGGTCGCCGCGCGCCTCGTGCTCGGCGCGGGCGAGGGCACTGTGTTCACCGCCAGCTCGGCCTGGATCGTCGACCTGGCGCCGCCGGGGCGGCGCGGCCGCGTGATCGGCCTCTACGGCCTCTCTGTCTGGGCCGGCCTCAGCATCGGCCCGCTGATCGGCGAGCTGATCCAGCACCGCTGGGGCTACACCTGGACCTGGGTCTTCGCCGGCGCCGCTCCCCTGCTCGGCGCGCTGGTCGCGGCGCGCCTGCCCGACCCGTTCCACGCCGCGCCCCATCCCGAGGAAGACGCGCATCCGCTGATCGTCCGCCAGGCGCTGCGACCGGGCATCGCCCTAGCCCTCGCCTCGCTCGGCTACGCGACGGTCGCCGCCTTCGTCGTCCTCCACCTCGACGCGCGGGGCATCGGCCACGGGGCGGCGGTCTTCGGCGCCTTCGCGACGATGGTCATCCTCATGCGGCTGATCGGCGGCGATCTGCCGGACCGGGTCGGGCCGACGCGGGTGGCGGCCGTCGCCGCTGTGGTCGAGGCGGTCGGCCTGACGACGATCGCGTTCGCCCCCAGCCTGGCGACGGCGCTGGCCGGGGCGCTGGCGATGGGCGCCGCGTTCTCGCTGCTATACCCGTCGCTCTCGCTGGTCGTCGTCGGCAGCGTCCCCGAGACGCGGCGCGGCGCGGCGCTCGGCACCTTCACCGCCTTCTTCGACGCGGGAATCGGCTTCGGCGCGCCGATCGCCGGGGTGGCAGCGGCGCTGAGCAGCTACGAGGGCGCCTTCCTGATGGCGGCAGCAGTCGCCCTCGTCGCGGCGGCGGCGGTCGTCTTCGCCGTCGCTCCCCGTGCCCGTCCCGCGCTCGCCTAGCCACCCCCTCCGGGTGCAACGCGTTGGGGGGCAAATAGGCCCCAAAAACGTTGCACCCGGGATGGTGAGGTGACTAGCGGGGGGCGATGACGAGCGACTGGGCGGCGCGGCCGATGCGGCCGTTCGCGTCCCAGAGCACCGACTCGCTCGTGCCGATGCCGGTCGGCCGCGGCCGGGTGACGGCGTCGACGCAGACCCACTCGCCCGCGGGCATGCGCTCGAAGTGGACGGTGAGGTCGACGTTGATGAAGACGTGCTCGCGGTAGTCGAGGACGGCGCTGATCCCGTTGCCGACATCGGCGGCGATCAGCGCCCGCTGCAATGGCGTCGGCTCCTCGCCGGCGACGAGAGGGCAGCGCATCCGCAGCCAGACCGTCGCCGGCCCCGGCTCGAGAAAGGCGCCGGCGACCGCCTTCCACTCCATCGCCGACTGGTAGCCGACGTCGTTGCCGGTCGGGAAGAACTCGGGCACCCAGCCTTCGTCCGGCCCCTGCGGAGCGGGCGATTCGTCGACGGCCTCCGCAGGCAAATCGAGCTCCCCGCGCCGCAGCAGCCAGGCGGTCGCCCGCATCAGCTCCCCCGCCTCCCCCGACAGCGAGGCCTCGACCAGCTGCACCTTCCTCCCGGGCCGCAGCACCCGCGACTCGAGCCGCACCTCCCCGATCGGAACCGGCCGCAGGATCTCGAACACCACCCGACCGACCAGGAACTCCCCAGCCTCATCGAGAGACTCAAGCTCCCGTCCCAAGAGTGCCGCCACCGGCCCCGCATGCTGCGCCCCAGCATCCCAGGGACCGCGGGTGAGCTCCGAAGCAAGAAAGCTGCCGCCGCCCAGCTCGGAGTAAAAGGCTTCGTCCACCGCCGCGGCATCGTAAGGGAGCGGGGGCGTCTCTCGAACGGGCGGATACTCAAAATGCCGGTCCAACTGGACCGGCATTTGTCCGGGCGGGAGACGCCCCCGCTCCCTGTCACCTCCCCGTAACAGATGCGCCGTACCCTGGATTAAGACGAAAGGAGCGAGATGACGACCAGGATCGAGAAGTCCGACGCCGAGTGGCGCGAGCAGCTGACCCCCGAGCAGTACGAGGTGACCCGCAAGGCCGGCACCGAGCGCGCCTTCACCGGTCCCTACTGGGACGAGAAGTCCGAGGGCATGTACCACTGCGTCTGCTGCGGCACCGAGCTGTTCTCCTCGGGCACGAAGTTCGACTCCGGCACCGGTTGGCCGAGCTTCACCGAGCCGGCCCACCTCGAGCACGTCGAGCTGCGGCCCGACAACAGCCTCTTCATGCGCCGCACCGAGGTCGTCTGCCGGCACTGCGACGCCCACCTCGGCCACGTCTTCGACGACGGCCCGGCCGAGCGCGGCGGCCAGCGCTACTGCATCAACGGCTGCGCCCTGGAGCTGCGGCCCGCGGCCGAGACCGATGAGGCCGGCTAGGCCTTGCCGCCCGCGCCGAGGTAGCTGAACTTCACGGCCAGCGCCACCGCCTCGGTGCGGGTGTCGACCTCGAGCTTGGCGATCGCGTTGCGGACGTGGGTGTGCACGGTCGCCGGGCTGAGCTGCAGCCGCTCGGCGATCTCTTTCACCCGCAGGCCCTCGGCGAGCAGCTCGAGGATCTGGCGCTCGCGGGGCGAGAGGGTGAGCAGCTTCTCGACCTCCGAGGGCTTGCCGCCGGCGAAGTCGCCGCCGAGGAAGGTGCCGCCGCCGGTCACCGCTTTCACCGCCCGGGCGATGTCCTCGGCCGGCGCCGACTTGAGCACGTAGCCGGAGGCGCCGGCGCGCAGCGCCAGAGCGAGCAGGTCGGGCTGGGCGTGCGCGGTGAAGACGATCACCTTGGTGCGGGGACGCGCCTTCAGCACCTCCCTGGTCGCCTCGATCCCGTCCCGCTTGGGCAGCTCGACGTCGATGATCAGGACGTCGGGCTCGAGGCTCTTGACGACGTCGACCACCTCGCGGCCGTCGCTCGCCTCGCCGACGATCTCGACCGTGCTCGAGTTGGCCATCCGCGCCTTGATCGCCTCGCGCACGATCTCGTGGTCGTCGCAGAGAACCACGCGCTTTGCGTCCCGCACGCCGGCACTCATGGTGGTCCGATCCTCTCAGGCGCGCCGTACGAATGCAAAATAGTGGGTAGGGTGAATCCGCCGTCCCGCTCCTGCCGGTTCTCGATCAGCGCGATCATCGTCCGCCCCACAGCCACAGCGGTGCCGTTCAGCGTGTGCACCGCCTGTGCTGCTTCGCCGCCGGCGGCCCGATACCTACAACTGAGGCGTCGCGCCTGGTAGTCGGTCGTGTTCGAGCACGAGGTCAGCTCGCGGTAGCGGGCCTGACTCGGGATCCACGCCTCGCAGTCGTACTTCTTCGCGGCCGGCGCGCCGAGGTCGCCGGCGGCGACGTTGACGACGCGGTAGGGGATCTCCAGCTCGGCGAGGATGCGCTCCTCGATCGCCAGCAGGCGCTCGTGCTCGGCGGCCGACTGGGTGGGCTCGACGAACGAGAACATCTCGACCTTGTCGAACTGGTGGACGCGGAAGATGCCGCGCGTGTCGCGGCCGGCGGCGCCGGCCTCGCGCCGGAAGCAGGTCGAGAAGCCGGCGTAGCGCAGCGGCAGCCGCTCGGCGTCGAGGATCTCGTCGGCGTGCAGGGCGGCGAGCGAGACCTCGGAGGTGCCGACGAGAAAGAGCTCGTCCTTGGGGATCTCGTAGATCTGGTCGCGGTCGCCGGGCAGGAAGCCGGTGCCGTAGAGGGCGTCTTCGCGGACGAGGACGGGCGGCACGACCGGCTCGTGGCCCTCGCCGCGGACGACGTCGAGCGCGAAGCGGACGAGGGCGAGCTCGAGCAGCACGAGGTCGCCCTTGACGTAGGCGAAGCGGGAGCCGGAGAGCTTCGCCGCCGCCTCGATCTCGATCAGGCCCAGCTCGGTGCCGATCTCGAGGTGGTCGCGGGGCTCGAAGTCGAACTCGGGGGGCGTCCCCTCCTCGCGCAGGACGACCGCGTCCTCCTCGGTCATCCCGTCCGGCGCGTCGGGATCGGGCAGGTTGGGCAGGGCGTGGGCGATGCGGTCGAGGTCGGCCTCGACCTTCTCCAGCTCCTCCTTGCCGGCCTCGATCTTCTCCTTCAGGCCCTGGACGACGCGCACCTCCTCCGCGGCCTCCTCGCCGCGCTGCTTGGCCTCGCCGATCTGCTTGGAGAGCGTCTTGCGCTCGGCCTGCGCCCCCTCGATCTCGGGCAGCAGCTCGCGACGGCGGGCGTCGAGGGCGAGCAGCTCGTCGACCTGCCCGGCGGCGCCACGGCGGGCGAGCGCCGTCTTGACCCGCTCGGGGTCGGAGCGGATCAGCTTCAGGTCGAGCATGGCCCGTGGCGGTTAGGGCGAGGTCGCGCCCGGACGGGGCGATTCTTCGGCTTCGGTCCCGGCGTACTTGGCGACGAAACGGGCGACGGCTTCGGCTTCCTTGCCGACGACGATGTTCTGGGGCATGATCGCGCCCGAGAAGCCGCCGTTCTGGATCGCGAAGAGGGCTCCTTCATAGGTCTCGGTTCGCTGGTTGAGGCTGGGCCCCTGCGTGCGCTGGCCGCGGTTGCCGGTGCCCTGCGTGCCGGCGGCGCTGAGCGTGTGGCAGCCGGAGCAGTGCGTGGCGAAGAGGACGGCCCCGGCGTGGTCGGGGCTGTCCTTGGGCACCGAGATCCCTTCTTCGCCGAACCCGCAGGCAGCGAGGCCGAGGGCCGCGAGGAAGACAGTGGCTGTGACCAGTGCTGGGCGCACGCGGCGGCATCATATTGTCCCGTCCAGCGATGAGTCCGCTCGACCCCGCCCGCTTCCGCGCCGCGATGGCGATGCTGCCCACCGGCGTCACCGTCGTCAGCGCCGGCGGGCCGGAGGGACCGGCCGGGGCGACGGCCAACGCGGTCTGCTCGCTCTCGATCGAGCCGATGCTGATGCTCGCCTGCCTCGACCGCGGCTCGCGCACCCTGCTCGCCGTCCAGGCCGCCAACCACTTCGGCGTCAGCGTCCTGCACGCGGGGCAGGAGGAGCTGGCCCGCAGCTTCGCCACCAAGGCGCCGGTCGCGGAGAAGTGGCAGGGCGTCGCCTGGAGCGAGCGCGACGGCATCCCCGCGATCGACGACGCCCTGATCTGGATCGCCTGCGAGCTGCGCGACGTCGTCGCCGCCGGCGACCACGTGATCGTCACCGGCGAAGTCCGCGACCTCTCCGTCGGCGACGGCGACCCGCTGGTGTTCCACGGCGGGGCGTACCGGCCGTTGGAGTAGCTATCTCCGGCTTTGTGGTGATGCCGATCCAGGGCGACCGTTACGGCTCTCAAAGCGAACAGAGCATCCACCAGGAGTACGACACCCGGTTCGAACGGATCGAAGACACCCTGCAGGAGTTCGGCTGTGTGTCGATACGCATCGACAAAGAGTCTCCGCTCGGGGGACTCGTGGAGCGGATCAAGGACGAGATCCGCCGAGCCCGCTTCGTGGTGGCCGACCTAACCGACGAGCGACCGTCGTGCTACTTCGAGGCCGGGTACGCGGAGGCGCTAGGAAAGCCGGTCATTTACATCGCCAGTCGAGAGAGCATCATGCACCCGGGACAGTCAACCCAGATCCACTTTGACATCCACCAGAACGTCAAGTTTTTCAGCAACCACGACCAGCTGGCAGAGGAGCTGCGAACCGCGGTGGAGCGCAACGAAGAGACCCTGCTACAGGATCCCGAACACCGCATTTTCTATATCGGCGAGCACGGTACGCTGCGGGGGAGCTGGGAGAGCTTTCTTCAGGAGTAGGAAGGCAGTTTTGGTCAGCCACGGCCAGTGACCCAGAGAAGGTGACCGGCATCTGGGCCGCCATCCTCCACCTCTCCACCGGCGCGGGCTTCGCCGCCGTCGCCGGACTGGACCGGCAGCGTTAGCGCAGGAGCCCTGGGCGCGCGGGTCCCGGCCCACCTCGACTGTCGCGCCGGTTGACGAGGCAACCATCGGGGTGGTACCGACGACGAGCGAACTGCCAAGCGAAGGCCATGATGCAAGCCAACGCGATGAAGCTGTACGGCGAGGGCACGAGCAGGCTCGCGAGGTACATCGGGAGAATCGCAACGAAGAACGCCGGGGCAATGCCGGCGAGGAAATCGATTGCGAATCGCTTTGTCTTCATTGCACGAATCAGTATAGCCCTGTCGCCAGCGCAAATGCCCAGACCATAAGCCCGACGCCAACGCCGATGAACGTGCCGAGAAATGCCTTCCACTGAATGCTCTCTTTCGGCTCGCGCCGCAAAAACGCGTATGCGGTCCCGACGAAGCTGAACACCATCGCGCAGGTGGCAGCGAAGCCAAGGGAACCGGGGTCGGGAGCGGTGGCTGCGAGCACACCGCGATGCTGGTGGGTTTCGACGCGCGTGTGGCGCGCGCAGTGTCAAAAAAGCGTCAAAACGCGCCGCTGGTGCTCGCGGCGCGGAGGGCGAGGAAGAGGATGACGCCGCAGCTGACGGCCATGATCCCCATCTCGCGGCGGACGATGGCGAGGGCGAGGGACTGCTGGTCGTCGGCGGGGAGCGCTTCGAAGTCGACGGCGCCGAGCTCGCGTTCGGCGGCGCCGGTGCGCGCCGCCTCGGCGACCAGGGAGACGACGAGCGGCAGGATCCCGTAGAGGTAGTGCAGGTCTTCGTGCGGCTTGTGGCCGGTGAAGACGAGCAGGCCGCCGAGCATCGCCTGCAGGAAGACCGCGACCTGGGCCGCGCGCAGCAGATACCAGAAGGGGATCGAGGGCCTGTCCCGGTACCAGGCGAGTCCACCGACGGCGAAGGCGACGAGGTTGAGCGCGATCACGGCGCAGCCGACGACGAGGTGGACGGCAACCACCGCTATCTCCTCTCAGGAGGGTCGGGGTTCGGCTTGTTGATGCGAAAAATCACTATGTAGCAATCTGTTACAAGGTGGGTATATAACTCGCCGTGCTGTGCTGAAGAGCTACCTGCCAATCCTCGTCTTCGCCTTCCTCGGCATCGTCGTCGGCGGCGCCTTCGCGATGCTCAATCACGTGTTCGGGCCGAAGCGCCCGAAGCGCCCGACGGCGGCGAGCCGGCGCCAGCTCGAGCCCTACGAGTCGGGCATCCCGGTCGAGTCCTCCCACGGTCTTCGCTTCGGCGTCAGCTTCTACCTCGTCGCGATGCTCTTCATCCTCTTCGACATAGAGGTCGTCTTCCTCTATCCGATCGGCGTCATCCTCAAGGGCGCCGACAGCGTCTTCGTGCTCGGCGAGCTGGTCACCTTCGTCGTCCTGCTGCTCGTCGCCTTCGTCTACGTCTGGCGCAAGGGAGCGCTCGATTGGAGGTAGAGCGCCGCACCCTGCGCCAGCGTCAGCTGAGCGCCCGCGACATGCTGCGCGGCGACCTCGAGGGCGAGGAGCTGGAGCGCTACGTCGAGGAGAAGGTCGTGATGACCAACTTCGAGAAGATGCTCGGCTGGGCGCGCTCGAACTCGATCTTCCCGCTCACCTTCGGCCTCGCCTGCTGCGCGATCGAGGCGCCGATCTCGATCGTCACCGCCCGCTACGACCTGGCCCGCTTCGGCGCCGAGGCGCTGCGGGCCTCGCCGCGGCAGGCGGACATGATCATCCTCTCGGGCCGCGTCTCGATCAAGATGGCGCCGGTCGTCCGCCGCCTCTACGACCAGATGCTGGAGCCGAAGTGGGCGATCTCGATGGGCGCCTGCTCCTCGAGCGGCGGCATGTTCGCCAACTACGCCGTCGTGCAGGGGGCGGACAAGTTCATGCCGATCGACCTGCACATCCCCGGCTGCCCGCCGCGGCCCGAGGCGGTGCTCTACGGCTTCACCAAGCTGCAGCGCAAGATCCAGGGCAACCCCGACCAGGGCTGGCGCAGGCGCTACGGCGCGCAGGGCAGCGAGGAGTGGGCGCGGGGCGGGCCGCGCAGCGAACCGAGCGCGGAGGCGGCGGCCGCGTACGAAAGCGCCAGGGAGCTGATCCGTGCCTGACGCCCCCGGACTCGAGCTGATCCGGGGCGAGATCGAGGCCGCCCACCCCGGCGCCGTGATCGACACGGGCTTCGCCCAGGAGCGGGCCGTGCTCTCGATCGACCCCGCCCGCGTGCTCGACGTGCTGTCGTGGCTGCGCGACGCCCCGGGCCAGGGCTACCGCTTCCTCTCCAGCCTGCACGCAGCGGATTACCTGCCGGCTCAACCCCGCTTCGCCGTCCACTACGAGCTGCTGAATAGGGACAGGGTCGAGCGGATCAGGGTGAAGGCGTTGCTGGACGAGCCCGCCTCGGCCGCGGGTCCTGTCGCCGCAGGGGACCCACCACCCCCTGCGGTCGCTAAAGCGTCCTCGGGGGTGGTCCCCCCTACGACGCCACCCGCGGCAGAAGCGCTCCCCCAGATCGACTCGTGCGTAGAGCTCTTCCCGACTGCCGAGTTTCAGGAGCGCGAAGTGTTCGATTTCTTTGGGATTGTGTTCAGGGGGCACCCCGATTTGAGGCGCATTCTGCTCCCGGACGACTACGTGGGCTGGCCGCAGCGGAGAGATTTCCCGATCGGGGGGGAGCCAGTCACCTTCACCTACAACGAGCGTAACTATGGCTGAGAGCTTGAAAGCTTCCAGCGCCTCTTCCGCGGGTGCCGCGTCGGGACCCGCGGTCGAGAGCCAAGAGGTGATGACGGTCAACATCGGCCCGCACCACCCGGCGACGCACGGGGTGCTGCGGCTCGTCGTCGACCTCGAGGGAGAGGTGGTGCGCGACCTCAAGCCGGTGATCGGCTACGTGCATACCGGGATCGAAAAGTCCTGCGAGGACAAGAGCTACTGGAAGGTCATCCCCTTCGTCGAGCGGATGGACTACGTCTCCTACTTCTTCCAGATGGAGGCCTTCTGCGGCGCGGTCGAGCGGCTGATCGGGCTGGAGATCCCGCCGCGGGCGAAGTACCTGCGGACGATCTTCCTCGAGCTCAACCGCATCCACTCGCACCTCGTCTGGCTGGGGACGACGGCGCTCGACCTCGGCGCGATCTCGATGCTCTGGTACTGCTTCCGCGAGCGCGACCGCATCCTCGACCTCTTCGAGATGGCGGGCGGGCAGCGGATGCACACGCGCTACTTCCAGGTCGGCGGCGTGATCGAGGACATCCCGCTCGGCTTCGAGGCGAAGCTGCGCGAGTTCGTCGCCGAGATGCCGGTGCGGGTCGCCCAGTACGAAGCGCTGCTCGACCGCAACGAGGTCTTCCTCTCGCGCACCAAGAACACCGGGATCGTCTCGCGCGAGCGGCTGCTGGAGCTGGGCGTGACCGGGCCGCTGCTGCGCGCCGCCGGCGAGCCCTGGGACCTGCGCAAGGCCTTCGACTACCTCGCCTACCCGGAGCTCGACTTCAAGGTCCCGGTCGGGACGGTCGGCGACAACTACGACCGCTACCGGGTGCGGGTGGCGGAGATGGTCGAGTCGACGCGGATCGTCGAGCAGGCGCTCGACGGGCTGCCTGAGGGGCCGCACATCGCCGACGACCGCAAGTACGTGCTGCCGCCGCGCTCGGAGCTGTCGACCTCGATGGAGTCGCTGATCCACCACTTCAAGCTGGTGACGGAGGGCTACCGGGTCGGGCCGGGCGAGATCTACTACGCGATCGAGTCGCCGCGGGGCGAGCTGGGCTGCTTCGTGCTCGCCGACGGGTCGGCGAAGCCGGCGCGGGTGCATTTCCGCGACCCCTCGTTCGTCAACCTGCAGGCGTTCAGGGACATGTCGGTGGGGAGCTATATCGCCGACATGATCTGCTCGCTGGGGATGCTGGACCCGATTCTGGGGGGGGTGGATAGGTGAGGGATGTGGGAACCCTCCCCGCCGTCCAATTGCCGGTCCAGTTGGACCGGCAATTTGAGTATCCGCCCGTCGGGGAGGGTTCCCACATCCCTCTCGCGAGGCGCTCTCCGGGATCGAGTGCAAGCAGGGAGCGAGCTCGTGGCTGAGCTTCCCGTCGACCAGGCCCTCACCGAGGGACGGGTGCCGGACCGGGCTCCGCAGGAGGTTCCTGAGCTGCATGAAGTGGACTGCCCCCCGGAGCTGAAGGACAAGATCGAGGTGCTTATGGCGAAGTACCCGGATCGGAGGTCGGCTTCGATTCCGGCGCTGTGGGCGGTGCAGAGGCTGTACGGGTGGTGCACGCCGGAGGGGATCCGGCAGGCCGCGGCGGTGATGCGGGTGACTCCCGCCTACCTCGAGTCGGTGGCGAGCTTCTACGACCTGCTGTACACCGACCCGGTCGGGACCCACAAGGTGGCGGTCTGCACCAACATCAGCTGCTGGATGCGCGGTGGCGACGAGCTGCTTGACGCATTTCGTAACGCCGCTGAGTCCCAGGAGAACATCTTTGTCACCGGCTTCGAGTGCCTGGGCGCCTGCGACATCGCGCCGATGGCCTCGATCGACGAGCGCTACTTCGGGCCGCTGGCGCCCGGCGAAGCGGCGACCGCGATCGAGCAGCTGCGCGCCGGCGTCGACGTCCTGCCCGAGAAGGCATTGGAGAAGCGGCCGCTGCCGGGAGGTCCCGATGGCGTCTGAGACGCGGATGCTGCTGCGCAACGCCGAAGACCCGGCCCTGCGCACGCTCGCCGGCTACAGGGGCTATGGCGGCTACGCGACGCTGGAGAAGGCCTACCGCGAGATGGAGGCCGACGAGGTGCTGAAGGAGCTCGAAGACTCCGGCCTGCGCGGGCGCGGCGGCGCCGGCTTCTCGATGGGCAAGAAGGCCTCCTTCCTGCCCCGCGGCGAGATGCAGAAGTACCTCTGCTGCAACGCCGACGAGTCCGAGCCGGGCGCCTTCAAGGACCGCGAGCTGATGCAGCGCAACCCGCACCAGCTGGTCGAGGGGATCGCGATCGCGGCGCTGGCCGCCGGCGCCGGCCACGCCTTCATCTTCATCCGCGGCGAGTACGACTCGCAGGCCGACGTCCTCGACGCCGCGGTCGCCGAAGCCTACGAGGCCGGCTACCTCGGCAAGGACATCCTCGGCACGCGCCGCGACCTCGAGCTGGTCGTCCACCGCGGCGCCGGCGCCTACATCTGCGGCGAGGAGACGGCGCTGCTCGACGCGCTCGAGGGCAAGCGCGGCAACCCGCGGCTGAAGCCGCCCTTCCCCGCCGTGCAGGGCCTCTACGGCGGGCCGACGCTGATCAACAACGTCGAGACCCTCTCCAACGTGCCGCACATCGTCGCCCACGGGGCCGAGTGGTTCCGCGGCTTCGGCACCGAGCAGTCGCCGGGGACGAAGGTCGTCTCGATCTCCGGCTGCGTGCGGCGGCCGGGCAACTACGAGGTCGAGCTGGGCATCCCCACGCGCGAGCTGATCATGGGGCTGGCCGGCGGCCCCGCCGAGGGGCGCGAGGTGAAGGCCTTCTACCCCGGCGGCTCCTCCTCCCCGGTGCTGCGGGCCGAGGAAGGGCTCGACCTGCCCTACTCGTTCGAGGCGATGGCCGAGGCGGGCTCGATGCTCGGCTCCGGGTCGATCATCGTCGCCGACGACTCGGTCTCGATCCCGCACATGGCGCTGCGCACGGCGCGCTTCTACCACCACGAGTCCTGCGGCAAGTGCACCCCCTGCCGCGAGGGGACCAACTGGACGGTGAAGATGCTGGAACGGGTGGTGCGCGGCGAGGCGACGCCGATGGACCTCGACATCGTCGCCTCGGTGCAGGAGAACATCATCGGCCACTGCCTCTGCGTGCTCGGCGACTCGATGGCGATGCCGGTCGGCGCGATGGTGCGCAAGTTCCGCGACGAGTTCGAGGCGGTCATCGCGACCGCGGCCGCAGCCGAGGCGGTGGCCGCGTGAGCTTCCGGTGCGCCTTTTGGACCCCACAGGTGCATAAAGCGCACCGGAAGGAGGGGTCATGAGCCGCGAGGTGACGCTGATCATCGACGGGCGCGAGGTCGCCGCGACCGAGGGCGAGATGCTGCACGACGCGGCCAAGCGGGGCGACGTCGAGATCCCGGTCTTCTGCTACGAGCCGAAGCTCGGCGACCCGGTCGGCGCCTGCCGCATGTGCCTGGTCGAGATCGAGGGGATCCCGAAGCTGCAGACCTCCTGCTCGACCCCGGTGCGCGACGGCATGGTCGTCAACACGCGCACCGACCAGGTGAAGGAGGCGCAGAGCGCGGTGGTCGAGTTCCTGCTCGTCAACCACCCGCTCGATTGTCCGGTCTGCGACAAGGGCGGCGAGTGCCCGCTGCAGGACATCTCGATGGGCTGGGGTCCCGGCCGCAGCCGCATGATCGACGAGAAGCGCCACTTCGAGAAGCCGGTCGAGCTCTCGCCGCTGGTCGCGATCGACCGCGAGCGCTGCATCCTCTGCTACCGCTGCGTGCGCTTCAGCCAGGAGGTGGCCGAGGACGAGCAGCTGCAGCTGCTCGAGCGCGGCGACCGCACCTTCGTCGGCACCTTCGACGACCGGCCCTACGTCGCGCCCTTCCACGGCAACATCACCGACCTCTGCCCGGTCGGGGCGCTGACCAGCTACACCTACCGCTTCCGCGCCCGGCCCTGGGACATCGAGCAGGGCGGCTCGGTCTGCACCCTCTGCCCGAGCCAGTGCAACGTCAGCTTCACCGTCCGCGACGAGCGGGTGAAGCGCGTCGTCGCCCGCGACAACCCCGACGTCGACGACGGCTGGCTCTGCGACCGCGGCCGCTACGGCTTCGAGATGTTCGACGCGCCCGAGCGCATCCGGGGGCCGCGCCTGCGCGGCGGCGCGGAGGTCTCCTGGGAGGAGGCGATCGGGAAGGCCGCAGCGACCCTACGCAAGGGTGCCGACTGTGGAGTTGACCACCGTATGGGTGGGTCAACTCCACAGTCGGCAGCGGTTGCGGGGATTGTGGGCGACGCCTCCAACGAGGAGGGATACCTGGTGCAGCGCATCGTGCGCGAGGCGCTGGGCTCGCCGCACGTCGACTCCCGGCCGGCGCGCGGAGCGGGGCGCGAGGCGCTGGTGCGCCTCGCTGCCCCCGAGATCTCGGCCAGGGTGCGCGACATCGACACGGCCGACGCGATCCTCGTCGTCGGCACCGACCCGTTGCACTCGAGCCCGATCCTCGACCTGCGCATCCGCAAGGCGATCCGCCGCAACGGCGCCAAGCTCGTCGTCGCGACCGAGGGCCCGACCGCACTGGACGGGGGGGCTGCGGCGGTTGCCCGTTACGCACCAGGGGAGGCCGGCGTTTTTCTGTCAGGGCTCGCGGCGGCTGTCGGTACCCCCTCCTCACTCGCAACTCGTCGAAGTGACGTCGATGGGCTGGCGCCCGAAGCGTCTGTCTCCTCCCGCGCAAAACGTTCGGAGGGGGTACCGACAGCCGCCGATGTGCTCCAAGGCGCCGGGCAAGTGATCGTGATCTGGGGCGACCGGATCGGACGCGAGGGCGACGCCGTGGTCGGCGCCCTGCTCGATCTTGCTGCTGCTCTCAACCTGGGTGGTAAAGACGGCTCCGGGCTGCTCGAGATTCCTGAACACACCAACGCCCGTGGGCTGCGCGAGGTGGGCTGCCTGCCGGACGTAGGTCCGGGACTGACGGCAACAGCAGCAGGTAAGGACACCGAGGCCATCCGCAACGCCCTCGAGTCAGGTGAGCTCAAGACGCTGCTGCTCTTCGGCGTCGACCCGCTGCGCGACTTCCCCGACACCGATGCCTGGAAGAACGCCCTCGCCAAGGCCGACGTCATCTGCTTCTCGACCTTCGAGACCGCCACCACCGCGATGGCCGACGTCGTCTTCCCGCTCGAGACCCACGCCGAGAAAGACGGCACGGTCACCCACCCCGACGGCCGCCTGCAGCGAGTAAGGTCGGCTGCCGCTAGACCGGGGGACATTCGGCCGGGATGGGGCGTCCTGGCGGAGCTTGCTCTTGCGCTTGGACATGACACTGGTGTGTCCTCTCAGCCCTCGGCCTTCGCGGCGCTGACAGCAGCCGTCTCCTTCTACTCCGGTATCACCGACTCAGATATCGCAGGTAGAGGAATCCGCTGGCAGGACACCCCTTCTCGCGCAAACGCGCCCGAGCCCGGTGAGGCGCCCGGTGCCGGGTCCCCAAAACACTCAAGCGAGGCTCCTGCCGAGCGTTTGGGGGACCCGGCACCGGGCGCCCTAACGCTCGGGTCGTACCGCGACCTCTGGACCGGCCCGATCACGGAGCTGAACCCACCCCTGCGCTTCCTGCAGCCGCAGCAACGAGTCGAGCTTTCGGTCTCCGATGCCGAACAGCTCGGACTGAAAGCTGGCGACCCGGTGCGCGTGTCCCGGAACGAGACGAGCTTGGGCGCTCGGGCGGCAATCAAGGAGCGCGTGCCGGAGGGGGTTTGCTTCCTGCTCGAGGGCGTCGCCGAGGGCAACGCCAACGCGCTGCTGAACGGCGCGCCGGTCAGCGTCCGGATCGAGAAGGATGCCGACCGCCGATGATGCCGCTCGCCGACACCCAGCTCGTCGAAGCGACCTGGGTCATGGTCGTCAAGAGCCTGGTCATCTTCGCCGTGATCTTCGGGATCCTGCCGCTGATGACGGTCCTGGAGCGGAAGCTGATCGGCCGCTTCCAGCACCGCTACGGGCCGAACCGGGTCGGGCCGTTCGGCATCCTGCAGCCGCTCGCCGACGTAGGGAAGCTGATCTCCAAGGAGGCGTTCCGGCCGGCGAACGCGATCCCGACCCTGTTCATCCTCGGCCCGCTGCTGCCGGTGCTGTCGGGGGTGCTGGCGCTGGCGATCATCCCCTGGGGCAACGTGCAGGGGGGCGTCGGCCTCTACGGGATCGACGTGCCGATCGGCATCCTCTACTTCTTCGCCGTCGGCTCGATCGCCTTCTACGGGCTGCTGCTCGGCGGCTGGTCCTCGGGCTCGAAGTACAGCCTGCTCGGCGCGATGCGCGGCGCCGCGCAGCTGATCTCCTACGAGGTGGCGATGGGCCTGGCGCTGCTCGGCGTGATCATGATGGGCGGCTCGCTCTCGCTGGTCGACATCGTCGAAGCGCAGGGCAGCCTCTGGTTCGTCGTCCCCCAGTTCGTCGGCTTCCTGATCTTCATGCTGGCCGGCTTCGCCGAGACCAACCGCACGCCGTTCGACATGCCCGAGGCCGACGCCGAACTCGTGCAGGGCTTCATGACCGAGTACGGCGGCATGCGCTTCGGCAGCTTCCTGCTGGTCGAATACATGGAGATCCTGGTCGTCTCCGGCGTCGCCGCGGCGATGTTCCTCGGCGGCTGGATGGGGCCCGGCCCGGGCTGGCTCGACCCGATCTGGATGCTGGCCAAGATGCTCGGCCTCGTCCTCGTCTTCATCTGGGTGCGGGCGACGCTGCCGCGCCTGCGCTACGACCAGCTGATGGGCCTCGGCTGGAAGGTGCTGCTGCCCCTGGCCACGCTCAACGTCCTCGTCACGGCCGTCCTGGTGGTGACCACCTGATGGGTGCAACGCGTTGGGCGCCAAATAGGCCCCAAAAACGTTGCACCCGGGCGGGGTTTGGGAGGGGGCGGCGTGGCTGAGTTCCCGTACCTGAAGGACCAGGACGTGGTCGAGGTGCAGCGCGGGCCGGAGCCCGGGGGGGTCGGCGGCGCCTACCGCGCCTTCGGCGAGACGCTGCGCGGGCTGAAGACGACGATGGCGCGGCTGATCGAGGGGCCGCTGACGATCGAGTACCCCGAGGAGAAGACCCCGGTCTACCCGCGCTTCCGCGGCCGCCACAAGCTGCACCGCTTCGAGGACACCGGCCTGGAGAAGTGCGTCGGCTGCTCGCTCTGCGCCGCCGCCTGCCCGGCCGACTGCATCCGCGTCGTTGCCGCCGAGAACATCCCCGGCGAACGCGTCTCGGCAGGCGAGCGCTACGCCGCCGTCTACGAGATCAACCTCTCGCGCTGCATCTTCTGCGGCTACTGCGAGATCGCCTGCCCCTTCGACGCGATCACGATGGGCCACGACTACGAGATGGCCGACTACGACCGCGACGACCTGATCTTCACCAAGGAGATGCTGCTCGCCGAGCCGATCGAGCGCACTCCCCTGCGGGCGGAGGGCGAGTAGTGGAAGCGGTCCTCTTCTTCGTCGCGGCGATCGGCGCCCTCGCCGGCGCGATCGGCGTCGTCGCCCTGCGCAACCCCTTCTACGGCGTCCTCGCCCTGGTCGTCCACCTCTTCTCGCTCGCCGTCCTCTTCCTGCTCCTCACCGCGGCCTTCGTCGCCGCCGCCCAGGTCGTCGTCTACGCCGGTGCCGTGATGGTCCTCTACGCCTTCGTCGTCGCCTACGTCGGCGGCGAAGAAGAACCGACCTTCGACCCGATCCCGGGCCAGCGCTTCCTAGCGCCACTGATGGGGGCGGCGCTCTTCGTCGAGCTCTCGGTCGCCGTGCTCGGCTCGTCGCTGCAAGCTCTCAGCACGCACGGGCCTGATGTGAGCGCCGGGTTCGGCGATCCAGCTGGGATAGGGAAGCTGCTGCTCGAAAAGTTCCTGCTGCCGTTCGAGGCCTCTTCGATCCTTCTGCTGCTCGCAGCTGTGGGAGCCGTGGTGCTTGCGGCACGTCAGACAACGCTTGGAGTTGGCAAGGGGGACGAGGGGGGGTCCTCAGAACGCTCGGCAGGAGCCTCGCTTGAGTGTTCTGAGGACCCCCCCTCGTCCCCCTCCCTCACCCGAGGCGGTGTCGCGTGAACGTCGAGTGGTACGTGGTGCTGTCCTCTCTCCTCTTCGCAATAGGAGCAACGGGGATCCTGATCCGGCGCAGCCCGATCGTGATCCTGCTTTGCCTTGAGCTGATGCTCAATGCGGGGAATCTGGCTCTCGTCGCCTTCAGCAGGATGGTCGGCAACCAGCAGGGTCAGGTGTTCGCGATCGTCGTGATGGTCGTTGCTGCTTGTGAGGTCGTCGTCGGGCTGGGCCTGATCGTGGCTCTCTTCAAGCGAAAGCTCCCCTTGGACGTGGATGCTCTTAAGGAGCTAAGGGGATGACGGCGACGGCCTGGGCTTGGTTGGTGCTGCTGTTCCCGCTGCTCGGCTCGATCGTCATCGCGCTCGGCTTCCGCGCGATTCCGGCCCGCGTCGCGGGCATCGTCGGCACGGCGTCGATCGGGCTCGCTTTCGCCTGCGGGGTCGCGATGCTGGTCAACCTGCTCGGCCAGGCGCCCGACGCGCGCCATCACGCCTCCTCGCTCTGGGACTACGCGAGCGTCGCCGGCCTCGACATCAAGCTCGGCATCTACGTAGACCAGCTCTCGACCTTCATGGTCCTCGTCGTCACCGGCGTCTCGACCCTGATCCACCTCTACTCGTTCGGCTACATGCAGTCCGACGAGGGCTACCACCGCTTTTTCAGCTACCTCAACTTCTTCGTCTTCTCGATGCTGCTGCTCGTCCTCGCCGGCAACTTCGTCCTGCTGATCGTCGGCTGGGCCTTCGTCGGCTTCGCCTCCTACGCGCTGATCAGCTTCTGGTACCGGCGCACGACGGCGACCGGGGCCGGGATGAAGGCCTTCGTGATCAACGTCGTCGGCGACATCGGCCTCGTCCTCGCCGCCTTCCTCATCTTCCGCGAACTCGGCAGCTTCGAATACGGCGCGGTCTTCGCCAAGGCGCCGCACGTCTTCTCGACCAACGAGTGGACGGTGACGGCGATCTGCCTGCTGCTGCTCGTCGGCGCCTTCGCCAAGTCGGCGCAGCTGCCGCTCCACACCTGGCTGCCCGACGCGATGGAGGGCCCGACCCCGGTCTCCTCGCTGATCCACGCGGCGACGATGGTGACGGCGGGCGTCTACCTGATCGCCCGCGCCCACGTGCTCTTCGTCCTCGCCCCGACCGCGGCCGACATCGCCGCCTTCGTCGGCCTGGCGACGCTGCTGGTCGCCGGGACGATCGCGATCGCGCAGACCGACCTGAAGCGGGTGATCGCCTACTCGACGATGAGCCAGATCGGCTACATGGTGATGGGCGTCGCGATCGGCGCCTACGCCCAGGGCCTCTTCCACCTGATGACCCACGCCTTCTTCAAGGCGCTGCTCTTCATGGCGGCCGGCTCGATCATCTCGGCGATGGCGAACCGCCAGGACATCGACCGGATGAGCGGCTTCTGGAAGGCGATGCGGCTGACCTCGGTCCTCTTCCTGGTCGGCAGCCTGGCGCTCGCCGCCTTCCCGCTCACCTCGGGCTTCTTCTCGAAGGACTCGATCCTCGCCTACGCCGAGGCGCGCGGCGGGATCTACGAGTGGATGGCGATCGGCGGCTACGTCGGCGCCTTCCTCACCGCGATCTACACCTTCCGGCTCGTCTTCCGGGTGCTGCCGGGCGATCCCTGCCCGGAGGCGCAGCACCTGATCGAGAGCGGCGAGCTGTACCACGGGCCGCCGATCAACCCGGCGACCGAAGAGGAAGAGGACGCCGAGGTCGGCTTCCCCGGCGCCCACCACCACATCGCCGAGCAATCGAAGCCGATGGCGGTGGCGATGACGGTGCTCGGCTTCGGGGCGCTCTTCGCGGGGCTGATCCAGGTGCCGGGCGTCAGCGACGTGCTCTTCAAGTTCCTCGACCCGGCCTTCGCCGGCTCGCCGCTCAGCGCAGTCCACCCGAGCACCGGCGCCGAGTGGCGCGGCCTGGCGATCGGCGGCCTGATCTCGATCCTCGGCATCGGCGTCGCCTACGTCCTCTGGGTGGCGCGGCCCGAGCTGCCGGCGCTCTTCCGCGAGCGGCTGCGCCCGGTCTACCTGCTCTGCCTCGACAAGTGGTACTTCGACGAGGCGATCGACCTCCTCGTCGTGCGCCCGGCGCTCGCCATCGGCCGCTTCGCCGACCGGACCTTCGAGCGCATCGTCGTCGACGGCCTCGTGATCGGCGCCGAGGACGTGGTGGGAAGCGGCGGCCGCCTCGTCCGCCTCGCGCAGAGCGGCTACGTGCGCGCCTACGCCCTGCTCCTCGTCGTCGGCTTCGCCGGCCTCGCCCTCTACTTCCTGCTCTCCAGCTCATGATCAACTCGCTGCTCTGGACACCGCTCGTCTTCGGCCTCGTCGGCCTCTTCCTGCCGCGGCGCTGGACCGGCTGGTGGGCGACCGCCGGCGCGGCGGTGACGCTCGGCCTCGCGATCGCCCTGCTCGCCGGCTTCGACTCCGGCGCGCTCGGACTGCAGGACACGGTCGACGTCAGCTGGATCCCCGGCCTCGGCGTCGACTACAGCCTCGGCCTCGACGGGCTCAACGTCTTCCTCGTCCTGCTCACCGCGGTGCTGTGGACGGCGGGCACGGCCTTCGCCGCCTTCCGCGAGCAGGAGCGGCCGCAGCTCTTCTTCCTGATGATGCTGCTCGGCGAGACCGCGACCCTGGGCGCCTTCGTCGCCCAGGACCTGCTGCTCTTCGTCCTCTTCTTCGACCTGATGCTGGTCCCGTTCTACTTCCTCTTCGGGGTCTGGGGCAGCGACCGTGAGGACGGGCCGACGGCCTCGGCGGCGACGCTGAAGATGATCGTCTACACGCTGATCGGCTCGCTGCTGATGCTGGTCGGGGCGGTCGCGACCGCGATCATCGCCGGGCAGCACGGCGGCCACGTCACCTTCTCGATCGCCGAGCTGGCCAAGCACCCGATCGGCGAGGGCAGCCAGCGCTGGATCTTCTGGTTCTTCGCCGCCGCCTTCCTGGTCAAGATGCCGGCCTTCCTCCTGCACGGCTGGATGCCCGACGCCTACCGGGCGGCGCCGCTGCCGGTGCTGGCGG
>JBLMYD010000137.1:0-3114 GCA_050258095.1 Chloroflexota bacterium | reverse complement strand
CTGCGGCCGATCGACCGGCGCGTGCATGGCCGCGGCCCGCCCGAGCGACAGCGCCAACTCCGCGGTCAGCTCCGTCCCGGCGATCCCGCGAACCCCATCCGTGCCGAAGAGCTTGGTCGAGGGTGTCATTCGAACGGTGCTGAGGCCGTGAAAACCGAGCCTGGCAAGGCCGCCGAAGCGAGCGTAGTCGAAACCCACGTGAGCGAGGCGCCCGACCGAGGACGCCGCCAGGCGAAGGTTTGCAGCGGCCTCAGCGCTTGGAGAACTGCGGGCGCTTCCTGGCCTTCTTCAGTCCGGCCTTGCGGCGCTCCTTCGCGCGGGCGTCGCGAGTCAGCAGGCCGCGGCGCTTGAGCTCGCCCCGCAGCTCGGGGTCGATCTCCGTGAGCGCCCTGGCGATTCCGTGGCGGACCGCTCCAGCCTGGCCGGCGATCCCGCCGCCGTGGACGCGGACCCTCACGTCGACCTTGCCCTCGTAGCCGGACGTCAGCAGCGGCTGGCGGACGAAGGTCTGGTGCTGGTGGCGAGGGAAGTAGTTCTCGAGCGTGCGCTTGTTGATCTGGAACTCGCCACTGCCGGCGCACAGCACCACGCGCGCGATCGACGTCTTGCGCTTGCCGGTGGCCTGGATCCGGGCATTGGCGTCCAGGTCGACCACCGCCTCCCGAGCTGGTCCGGGCTCCTCGCCCGCGTCGGCGGTCGCCTCGGCCTCGGCGCGCGCCCGCTCCTCCTCCTCGGCCTCGAGGCGGGCGCGCTCCTCGGCGCTCAGCTCCCGTTGGGGCTCGATCTTGATCGGCTCGAGCTCGGCGCCGGGTGGCACGTCCTTCGCCTTCGCGGCCTCCTTGGGCTTCCCGGCGGCCTGCGCCTGCGAGACCTCCTCGGCCGCAGCTTCCTCGGCGGGCTGCTCAGCCTGCGGCTCCTCTGACGCGGGCTGCTCCTCGTCGGCGGCCGGCTGCTCCGTCTGGGGCTCCTCCGGAGCCTGCTCTTCCTGCTGCGCCTGCTCGTCGCGGCGCTCTTCGTCGGTCACTACGACTGGACCTCCATCTGCTTGGGCTTCTGCGCCTCGTGCGGGTGCTCCGCGCCGGCATACACCTTCAGCTTTCGCAGCTGCTGGCGCGCCAGGCGGTTCCTGGGAAGCATCCCCTTGACGGCCTTGCGGATGACCTCCTCGGGCCGGCGCTCGAGCATCTCGGAGAGCGTGCGCGACCGCAGCCCGCCCGGGTAGCCGCTGTGGCGATAGTAGAGCTTGTCGTTCGCCTTGTTGCCCGTGACGCGGATCTTCTCGGCGTTCACGACCACCACGAAGTCGCCGGTGTCGCAGTGGGGCGTGTACTCGGGCTTGCGCTTGCCGCGGAGCGCCTCGGCGATCTGAGTCGCCAGGCGGCCCAGGGTCTGGCCCTCGGCGTCGACGACGTACCAGTCGCGCTGGCGGTTGGCGGGTGTGGCTACGTAGGTCTTCATCCGGATCGAGGGTCGTCGACGACGACCATGAAAAGCCGCCCCCGAGCGTACGGGCGCGGCCCGCAGGATGATAGTGGGGGCGGGGAGAGCGGGCCCCGAACCCATGCCGGCGACCGCGGCCGAGGCTATACTGCGGTCGCCCAAATGACCTGCCGAGTCCGGGGCGGCCATGCCGCATCGGAGCGGGGGAACCGGAGGGGCGGCGTCGAAAACCGCCCCGGGGGCGAATCGAACACACGCGTTCGTAGCGCCGCTCTTCGGCGCGAGCCCGACAGCTAACCCCGTAGGCCCGACAAGGAGAGCGATTTGAGGGCCCGTATCAGCACGCCGAGACGGCGAGGACCCGGATCCGTGGCGGCTGTTCCCGCGGCGATCGCCCTTGCGTGCCTCTCCGTCGGCGCGGGCATCGCGTCGGCTGCCGGTGGCGGCGTCAGCCCCGGCGATCCTCCCGAGCTCAGCGACGCCGTCTGCATCGAGACCTGCGGCGGCACGCACAAGGCCACGACGGACTCGACGGTCCAGCTGACCGGCCGTCACCTGAGCGGCGTCAGCACGGTGCTGTTCAAGGCAAAGGACGGCGGCAAGCTCAAGGTCAAGCCCTCCTCGGCGGAGAGCCGCACCGTAACCGCGAACGTCCCCGCCGGCGCCTCGACCGGGAAGCCCAAGGTCACCGACCCGTACGACAACAAGGCGACCTCCCCCGCGTCGATCAAGATCGTCCCGCCGGGTGACATTCCCGACACCGGCGCATTCAAGCTCAAGGAGATCTCGGCCAAGCCGCGCACCGCGTACTACGACGGGAAGAAGAAGCCGAAGGTCCAGTACATGTTCACCGACACGGCGCCCACCGACGTTCGGATCGACGTCATCGACCGCAAGACCGACGAGGTGGTCGACTCCATCACCAAGGTCGCCCAGGAGCCGAACGTCGACCACTCGGCCAGCTGGAACGGGAAGGTCGACGGCTCCAAGCGCTCGGCCTCGAGCGGCGAGTACAAGTTCCGGGTCGGGCCCGTCAGCGGCAAGCTCGCGTCGTCGGACACCGCCGGCTTCCAGTTCCGGCCCTACAAGTTCCCCGTCCGCGGTCCACACTCCTACGGCGACGGCGTCGGCGCACCGCGGGCCGGTCACACCCATGAGGGCCAGGACGTCATGGCCGCGTGTGGGACGACGCTCCAGGCCGCGCGCGGCGGTCGGGTGCAGTACCGGGCCTACCAATCCGCGGCCGGCAACTACCTCGTCATCGACGGCAAGGGCACCGGCCACGACTACGTCTACATGCACCTCAAGAAGCCCTCGCCGCTGCATCAGGGCGAGAAGGTGAAGACGGGCGAGGACATCGGCGTCGTCGGGTCGACGGGCGACGCCACCGCATGCCATCTGCACTTCGAGGAATGGTCCGCGCCCGGCTGGTACGAGGGCGGTCACTTCATGAAGGCGGTCACGCGGCACCTCGAGAAGTGGGATTCCTGGAGCTGACCGGCGGTCCACGCGGCGACTCCGGCGGCCGCCCCGGAAATCTCGATCGCCTTCGCCTCGCGCTCGCAGTCGCGGCGCTCGCGGTCGGCGCCGACGCACTCGTCACCGCGGCTCACGCCGCCGGCCCCTCCCCACGTCCCGTCGACCTGCGCTGCATCGAGGGATGCGCGGGCAAGC
>JBLMYD010000136.1:0-7813 GCA_050258095.1 Chloroflexota bacterium | reverse complement strand
TTGTGTCTTCGATCTGCGTGAGCAGGTTGTGTTCAGGGTCATAGACCTTGATTTCCGAGGTGCCCGCCGAGGAGAGGTAGAGGTCTCCCTGGGAGTCGGTGGCGGCGCCGCAGGCGTGGTTGAGGCCGGTGACGTCGAGGGCTTCGCGGCGGGGATGGAAGGGGGAGGCTTGGGCGGAGGGGGTTAGGAGGAGGAAGAAGAGGAAGAGGAAGAGGAAGAGCACGGTCGCCGGCAGGGCGCCCAGCGCCCCCACCGCTGTGCGTCGATCGGTCTCGTGTCTCATCTGCCCTCTCTCCTCCCTATGCCAACAGCCGCGGGGACCCTCCGGGCCCCCGCGGCCTTTGGCCTTGCGTTTTCTTTGTTACTCGTGCTGCGTTACGGCTCCTATTCCAGTTCTTCGAAGGTGCCGGTGACTTCTCTGCTCGCTTCCATGTGGACGACGCAGTTGCCTTCCACGTCTACTTCGTCGCAACCGCCCCACAGGACCGCTGCCGAGCCCGGCGCCGCGAGCGATTTGAGCACGACGGTCTTGCCCGGCTTTTCTTTCGGTTCGGTGATCGGGCCGGTGTAGAAGACGCTGGTCGAGGTGCAGAGCGCTTCGCACTTCAGCCCGGCGCCCTTGACGGTGCCGTAGCCGGTGCTTGCGCCCTTGGTCACGGTCAGCGTCTGCGGGTTGACGATCGTCTTCGTCGGACCGGCGAAGACGGCGGTGATCGTTTCGGCCGTGTCCATCGTCACGATGCAGACTTCGGACGTCTGGCCTTCGCAGTCGCCGCCTTCCCATTTGACGAAGAGGTTTTCCTTGGCCGGCTTCTCCTTCAGTTCGACCGCCGCCCCTTCGGGCATCGAGGCGATCGCCTGCGTGCAGTAGGAACCGCACTTGATCCCCTTCGGCTTGGAGGAGACCGTGCCGGCACCGCTTTCGTAGGGACCCTTTTCGACCGTCAGGTCGAGGTTGGGCAGCGTCGCGTATTCGGCGGAGACCGTCTTGGCTTCGCTCATTTCGACGACGCAGTTGCCTTCGACTTCTTCGTCACAACCGACCCAGCCGGTGAATGCAGAGCCGAAGGCCGGGGCCTGTTTGAGGACCACGGTCTTGCCCGGCTTCACCTTCGGTTCGCTCAGCGGACCCTGGTAGAGGACGGTCGTTTCGGTGCAGGCCGCTTCGCACTTCAGCCCTGCGCCCTTGACCGTGCCTTCGCCGGAGCCGGCGCCCTTGTCGACGGTCAGCGGCGTCGGGTTGAGGACCGGCTTGGAGGGACCGGAGAAGACCGCTCCCACCGATTCGTCGGCTTCCATCGGGATCGTGCATTCGGGCGTCGAGCCGAAGCCTTCGCAGGCTCCCGTCCATTTGACGAAGAGGTTTTCCTTGGAGGGCTTGGCCTTGAGCAGCACCGGAGTGCCCACGTACATCGAGGCGACCGCTTCGGTGCAGTAGGAGCCGCACTTGATCCCCTTCGGCTTGGAGAGGACCGTGCCGGTGCCTTCCCCGCTTGCCGGGTTGGGCGACTTGGTCACGGTCAGCGTGCGGCGGTTGGTGGGTTTAGGTGGTTCTACTTCTTCGGGTTCGAAGGTGGCCGTGATTTCGGCCACGCCGCTTTTCGGTTCGATCGTGCAGAAGCCGTCGAGTTCCGGGTCTCCGATTTCTTTGATGAATCCTTTTTCTTCTTCGTCGTTGTTGCAGCCGGCAACTGCGGTCCCCGAGGCGATCGTCCAGCCGGCGAATTCGGAGCCTTCGCCGGCGTAGGCGCCGATGTCGTCGTAGGGGTTGGATTCGTTGATCACGCCTTCGCAGACGCCGGGGCATTCGATTTCGGGTTCGGTGTGGTTGAAGATCGGCAGGTCCTTGACTTCGCCGCTGCCCGAGCCGGCGATGTTGACCTTGAGGACCGGCGGCGGGACCGGTTCGGGTTCGAAGGTCGCCGTGATTTCGGCCACGCCTTCGGACGGTTCGATCGTGCAGAAGCCGTCGAGTTCGGGGTCTCCGATTTCTCTGAGGAATTCTTTTTCTTCTGCGTCGTTGTTGCAGCCGGCGACGGAGGTCCCCGAGGCGATCGTCCAGCCGGCGAATTCAGAGCCTTCGCCGGCGTAGGCGCCGATGTCGTCGTAGGGGTTTTCTTCGCTGATCACGCCTTCGCAGACGCCGGGGCATTCGATTTCGGGTTCGGTGTGGTTGAAGATCGTCAGGTCCTTGACTTCGCCCGTGCCCGAGCCGGCGATGTTGACCTTGAGGGTCCCTTCCGCCGCGGCCTGCGCGACGGGGACCAGGAAGAAGGCCGCTATGGCCATGGCGAGGATCGTCAAGCGGAAACGACCCGATGGCAGGCCTCTCCCGCTGGCTTTGCGCGACTTCGACCTCGCGACCGTTGCCCTTGCGTAGCGTCTCACTTAACTCTCTCCTTTGTTGCGCGAGCCATACCGGGCTGCTTCATCCCACTGCCCCTCTGAACGACTCGATTTATCCCTGTCGATTTGTCCCACGCGTGCCCCTTCCGGGACACGACCGCCATAGCGTACCGCAGATGTTCCTAAAAATGCAATACTGAATTTTCGATAGAGATCGAGATCGTTCCGGCACGGCGGACGAGCGGCGGGATCAGCGCAGAGCCAGGCACATGCCCTGAACGAGCGCTTCGGCAAGCCCAGGATCGTCACCGCCGAACTCGAGGGCGGTCCCAGCACACCCGTCCAAGATCGCGGCGGCCCACGACTCGACGCGGCCCGTTGCCCACGCTGCCGACGGCGGCCCCGAGGCGGAAGCGCACGAGACCACCTCGCCCCGCTCGATCTCTATCCCGACGCCGGTCCAAGGCTCGCTGCTCTCCTCCCCATTCGTCTCACCAACCGCCAGGCAGCACGATCCACTGGCGCTCGGAGGAAGGACGGCGAGGGGTGCTGCAAGCAGGAAGAAAACTTTGATGTCATCCGGCGTGAGCGGCTCGGACGCGCTCGCCAGACGCTCGTGCTCGCCCTCGCAGCGACTGGCGGCCACGAGGGAAGTGACCGCCAGTCGCGTCCATTCCGTCACCGAATAGGGCTTCGCCGCGCCGGCTCCGCCGGGAGCCATCTCCACCTGACGAGCGGCGCGCAACGCCGAGAGGCGGCGCTCAAGCGATGGGTAGCTGATCTCGGCGATGGCACCGTCGAGCGCGGTCAGCGACCGGGGTCGCGCGACCAAGGTGCCGATGATGCTCGATTCCCAACCAGCCACGAGGGCCCTGATCGCGCCCTTGGCGGGCTCGCTGCCGATGGCAAGCGGCCCGTGCGGCGCCCGCGAAAGCCAAGACTCCGCCGCATCGGCCACGGCGAGGATGTCTTGCCCGGCGCCGGTCAGCTCGTTCTCCACCGTGTAGGGCATACCGCTGAACACGCGCCGCTCCAGGGCGCCGATCGTGCGCAGGTTGGCGACCTGGCCCCGCAGCGTGGTCTGCGCGGTGCCACCCAGCCGGTTGCGCAGGTCTGGCATGCGAAGCGGCCCCTCGAGGTGGGCCCGCAGGATCGGTACGCAAAGTGAGCCGGCGAGCAGGGAGAGGACCGTCCCTCCCGCCCGGACCTGCGCCCTGGACGAGCTGCTGTCGACGTCCATCGCTGCCTTTTCCATTTCGGTACGAATACGGTTGAGTATTGGTAACCGCCGTCAGCGGTCCAAACCCTATTCGAAACGCGCAGGCTGTGGCTTGAGGCGCACAGGAGCGGTGGACAGCGCCTGGACGCGAAGGTCGCTCCAGGTGAGGCCCTCGCGGACGAGGGCGGGCAGGCCGAGGGCGACGGCGGTCGCGATCTCGACCGCCTGCAGGATCACTCCGTAGGCGAGCGCGTCGGCGGTGCCGACGCCGAAGCCGGTGTGGAGGACGCTGATCACGGCGAGCTGGAAGACGCCGATGTTCGACGGCGTCGCCGGCACGACCGCGGTGACGTTGACCGCGAAGAGGACGGCGGCGGCGGCGCCGATGCCCGCCTGCCCGTTGAGCCCGAGCGCGGCGAGCAGGGCCCAGCAGGCGGAGAGCTGGATCGCCCAGGCGCTGAGCTGCGCGACGGCTGCGAGCGCTCCGCGGCGGGGCTGGCGGAAGACGCTGAGGCCGGCGCGGACCTGGACGAGCGCCTTGTGGAGCGCCGCGCCCAGCCGCGCCAACCGCCCGTTGCCGTTGCGCCGCATCAGCGGCGGGGCTGCCAGAACGACGAGCAGCAGCGCCAGCGGCACGAAGCTGAAGACGAAGAGCTTCTGCGTGCTCGAGTGGAAGAGGTCGGTGGTCGAGACGATGATCACGCCGAGCAGCGCCAGGGCGACGATGTTGATCACCGTCTGGGAGACGAGCGTGCCGAGCAGGACCGGAAAGGTCTCGCGCATGCGCCCGACGCGGCGCGCCAGCGAGAGCGCCCGCGCCGGCTCGCCCAGGCGGGCGGGCAGCGTCGCCGACATCAGCACGCCGATCATCGTCGCCGCGGTGACGTCGCGGCGCCGCAGCGGCCGCTGCGGCAGGGCCGCGCGCACGATCCAGTACCAGGACGCTGCGCGGAAGAAGAGCGAGAGCGCCATCAGCCCGCAGGCGACGAGCACCCAGCTCAGGTTGGAGCGGACGATGCTTTCGACGACGTTGTCGACGCCGATCTTCTGCGCCGCGAGAGCGGTGAGGCCGACGCCGATCGCGCCCGCCGCGCCGAGGCCGAGACGACGCGCAACCCGGCGCGGCCGGTTGCCGGCGACGGCCGGGGCGGGATCGAGCGAGGGCAGGCGGCGCGGCGGCTGCGGCGGCATCGCGTCTGCCGGCCGCAACCCGGCCCAGTGCGCAGCGCGCTCGGCGACGCCCTGCGGCCGGGGCGCCTCGATCGCCCGCTCGTAGACGTCGGTGACGCGATCGGCGACGTGCGGCCAGGCATAGCGCGCGGCGCTGCGCCGCGCCGCCTCCCCCATCTGCCGCAGGCGCTCGCGGTCGTGATGAGCTCGCTGCAGCTCCTCGGCGAGCCGCTGCGGGTCGCCGGGCGGCACGAGGACGCCGTCGACGCCGTCGCTGACGACGTCGCTGTAGCCGGCGATCTGCGAGGCGATCGCCGGCGTGCCGGCGGCGAAGGCCTCGGTCAGCACCATGCCGAAGCTCTCGCCGGAGAGCGACGGGGCGCAGAGCAGGTCGGCCTCGTGCAGGGCGCTCCAGAGCGCATCGCCGGAGACCCGGCCGCGCACGTCGATCCAGCGCATCGTCGCCGGATCGGCCAGGTAGCGCAGCACGTCCTCGCGCTCGGCGCCGATCACGGTCAGGCGACTGGGCACGTGCTCGACCAGCGCGCCGAAGGCCGAGAGCAGGATCGGCAGGCCCTTGCGCTCCTCCGGGCGACCGACGAAGAGCACGCGCAGCTCCTCCGCGGCAGGTTTCGGCGAGCGCGGCGCGGCAGTCAGGTCGACCCCGTTGGGGATCACCTCGTAATGGCCGCCGAACCAGCGCCGGCCGGTCCAGGCGGCCGCCTCGGAGACGGCGATCCGCGCCGCCAGGCGGTTGAGCATGCGGCGTGCGCCGAACGCGGTCGCGATGTGATTGGGGATCGGCTTGGTCGAGTAGGCGTGGAAGGTGCCGACCGCAGGCACCTCGCTGCCCAGCGCCGCGTTCCAGCCGACGAGCGGCACGAGCGGCTCGTGGACGTGGACGACGTCGTAGCGCTCCCGCCGCAGCTCGCGGCGCGGCGCGCGAACGCCGCCAGCCGGGAACGGGGAGAGGTTGGAGACGGCGCCGTTGGCCGGGATCCCGACCGTGCGGCCGAGCGGGACCAGGTAGTCGGGCGCCTCGCGCGGCGCGGGCGAGGCCCGGTGCAGCGCCTTGCTCAATCGACCCGGCGGGTCGAAGGGGGCGAGCACGCGCACGTCGTGGCCGCGGCCGAGGAACTCCTCGGCGAGGGCCTCCACATGCCGGTTCACGCCGCCCTGGTAAGTCCAGGAATATGGCGAGACGAGGGCGATCCGCACGAGCCTTCAAGGGTAGTGGATCGACCAGCGCTCAGCCGGTGCCGGCCCGCCGAGCGCGACGGGGCGCCTCGGCCCAGGCGAAGCCGCCGAAGACGAGCAGGTAGGCGGTGCCGATCTCGAGCACGAGGGCGCCCGAGTCGTTGGCGAGCGTGCCGACGACGACGGCGATCGCGGCACCGAGCAGCCCGGCAGCAAGGAAGGGAATCGGGGCGAGCCAGCGGCGCACCGCTTGCCGGCGGGCGAGGGCAAGGGCGGCGACGGCGGCGAGCAGCGGCAGGAAGACGAGGACGACCGGGCGGGCGAAGCTGTGGGCCGAGAGCTGCAAGCGGCGCTGGGCGACCCGGGCGAGGTCGCCCAGCCCGCCGGCGTCGAGAACCGACCGCGTCAAGTGCGCGTTTGCGCCTGAAATCAGGTCGATTAGAGAAATAATTCCCACAAATGCCAAAGATGCGGTAATAATTGTCAACAGGGTCGTCCGTCGCCGCGGGGTCGCGACCTTGGAAGCGGCGGCGGCGGCCCCTATTGGCAGCACGATCGCCGCGCCCACGTCAGCGCCGAACCGGCCGGCCGCGAAGACGAAGGCGGAGGCAAAGCCGGCGGCCAGGAACGCGGCAGAGGCCGTCCGCGGCGGAACGCGGGGGACGAATCCCTCGATCGCCGCGCCGGCGCCGGCGACGACGAGGACGGCAAGCAGCGCCTCGAGCTCGTTGCCGATCCCGTAGAAGCGGACGCCGAGCCCCGGATTGGGACCGAGCAGCGAGAGCCGGCTCAGCGGCGAGCCGGCGACGACGTCGATCGCGTAGGCGAGGACGACGAGGCCCGACCCGATCGCGAGACCCCGGAACGGGTCGCTCGCCGCGAGCAGGATGAGCGCCGCCAGCGCCGGGGCGCCGGCGAGGACGAGAATCCGTTCGACCCCCTGGCTCGGTTCCAGCGCGGCGCCGAGGAGGAGCAGCAGGGGCAGGAGGACGACGCTGAGACCGGCGAGCTCGACGGCCCGGCGAGCTGCGCGTCCCCGCGTGAGCAGGACCGCGAGCGCCACCGCAAGGAGCCAGACGAGCAGGCTGACGCCGATCACCGGACCGCGCCGTTCCGAGATCGAGGCCATGCGAGCAGCGAGCGATTCGATGCTCGCCACGTCGGCGCTTCCCGTCGCCCGGATCGGCTGCCCCGACATCGCCGCGGGCACATCGATGCCAAGCCGATCGAGGATCGTCGGCGCGACGTCGGTCGAGAGCACGTAGCCGTCGGTGCGGGTGCTGTCCGAGGTCAGCTCACGATCGCTGGAATTATTTCCAGCAATGCCGATCGCCAGAGCCCCGTTCTTCGCCGGCGGTGCTCGCTCGATTGCGACGAGCAGATCGTTGTCGCGCAGACTCCGCACCAGGGACGACAGCTGTCTCAGAGTTGCTCGCCTTGCTTCGAAGGTGGCGTCGGCGTGCGGGTAGGGGGTTTCGCTTAACTTTTTCGAGGATCGCTGGATTGCTTGCGCCTCGGAGGGGGGCCGCGAAAAAGTACAAGACGCTCCACCCCCTACCCGCACGCCGACGCCGGCGGATTCGAGGGTCGAGGCGAGCAGGCCGGGGACGATGTCGGCGGGTGCGGAGTCGGCTCTCTTTTCTACAGCTCTCCACCATGCGGGCGAGCAGCGCCGGCTCGTTTCGGGCAGCTCCTCGTCATAGAGCGAGTCGAAGACCCGGTTCCCCTGAGAAATGTCGAGATAAGTCTGCTCCCCCGGCACGCTCCCCAACCCCGCACTGAGAAGACCAACGGCCATCCCGTCTCTCGCAAGCTCCCTCACCCCAGTGCCCTTGGGCAGCAGAGCAAGAACAACGCGCGTTGACGGGGGGGGGGCCGGGG
>JBLMYD010000135.1:0-42781 GCA_050258095.1 Chloroflexota bacterium | reverse complement strand
GGGCGCAGGGGGCGTTGGCGTCTTCGACCTGCGTCAGCAGGTTGTGTTCAGGGTCATAGACCCGTATTTCGCTCGTGCCCGCCGAGGAGAGGTAGAGGTCTCCCTGGGAGTCGGTGGCGGCGCCGCAGGCGTGGTTGAGGCCGGTGACGTCGAGGGCTTCGTTGCGAGGGTGGAAGGGGGTGGCCTGGGCGGAGGGGGTTAGGAGGAGGAGGAAGAGCACGGTCGCCGGCAGGGCGCCCAGCGCCCTCATTGCTGTGCGTCGATCGGTCTCGTGTCGTCTCATGCCCGCCCCTTCCCTGCGAGTCCGGTTGTCGATGCGGCAACCCATGTCCCAGCCACCCCTGGCAAGGGCACAACGACAATACCGTATACGTTCCTATATAAAACAGGTGGACCTGGTCCGATTCGTGGGCACTTTCACGGCGACTGAAGTCGTGCGCTACTGACCCTGAACCTTCAGCGAGAACTTGCCGAGTGGGTCGCCGACGACGAAGTTGCTCGACGGTGGCGGTTCGGGAGCCGGCTGGTTGAAGACGTCGTTCAGCGTCGCGGCGGCGACCGCCTGCAGCTTCGCTTCCGCGTCTTTCACTTCGATCGTCCTCGCCACCGGATCGGCGACGACCGTCGCGCCCGTCAGCGTCAGGTCGGCGATCGAGGAGCGGCCGACCGGCCCCGGGAAGGGCGGTGACGGCGTGATGGCGATTTCGACCGTCGCCGTATTCGCCGACATGTCGACGTAGATGTCGGTTAGGGCCATCGTCGCGCCGGTTTCCTTGGCGATCTGCACCCCACCCGAGGTCTGCACGACGCCCGCTTTCGCGTCGGGTGCGAGCGTGCCGCCGACGATCGGGAACTGGAAGGACACCGGCGTCGGCTTGGTGGCCGGTGAGATCGCCGAGATCCCTTCCGGCAGCGCCACGCCCTTTTCGCCGAACTTTTTCAGTGTGCCAAGGTCGCCCACGAGCGTCGCCGAGCCCTGTGGGAGCACGGTCACCGTGCTCGGCTGCACGGCGCTGTAGACGTTGCTCATCACCCGGCCGCCCTCGATGCGGTGCCCGCCGCTGAGGCCGAGCCGGTTGCTGATCCGTCGCGCCGCTTTGTCCGTGAGCGTCACCTTGGTCGCCTTGAAGTTCGCGCCGAACCCTTCGCGGGCGCTCGTCGTCTCGTTCAGGGCGCCGATCTGCATCCGCGCCTTCGCCACCGTCGCGTAGACGGCGCTCTTGAAGGTGTTGACGACGATCTTCGTGATCGGGACGCCGCGCGTGCCGCGCTCGAGCTTGATGCCGCCGCCCTGTTCGACGAAGCCCTCGGCGTTCGTCGGGTCCAGCTTGCCGCCCTTCACCTTCATGCTCGCCTTGCGCTCTTCGACGACGGCGGAGCCGAGCCCGCGCATGCCGATGGCGTTGTTCCCGAGCTTGACCAGGAAGCCGCGCTTCATGTGCATGTCGGTGTTGCCGCCGGCCAGCGGATCCCGCGCAGCCGAGGCCGGCGCCGCGAAAGCGAGCAGCAGGGCGACGGCGACGATCCCCGCGACCGCGCAGGGCAGGTGCGCGCTCTTCGGCTTCCTCGCTGTCGTCCCGGCTGAGATCACGATCTTCCTGCCGACTACCCGGCCGCAATCGGACGAAACCGACTTCTTCTAGCCATAACCACCGGTTATCGCTCCTGCAACCGATTCGGGTCTACCGGAATCGACTTTCCCCCCCGATTCTTATTCAAGTCCACAAGGAGGTCGTCATGCAGGCTCCAAACGACAGGCAAGCAGGCCAGGGATTTACGCAGCTGGCCGCGGTCATCGCCGTTCTGCTCTCGATGGCCGCGCTGCTCGCGGTCGTCTTCAAGCTGAACGACAACGGCGGCGAACGGGTCGCCACGGCGGCGTCGAACGCACCGGCCGGCGAAGAATCCGGCGTGGAAACCCTGAAGCTGGTGGTCAAGTCCGACGAGGAGGAAGGGAAGAAGGGCTCGGACGGCAACTGGCACGACGCGTTCCTGCCGGCCGATTTCACGGTCGCCGCCGGCGCCACGGTTCGGGTCACGGTCTACAACTACGACGACATGCCGCACAGCTTCACCTCCACCGAGCTGGGCACAAATGTGACGATCAAGGCAGGGTCCGAAGACAAGGCGGGCGTTACGACGTTCACCTTCCACGCACCGCAGAAGGCGGGCAGCTACGAATGGTTCTGCGCGCTGCCCTGCGATCCGTGGGCGATGACGCACGACGGCTTCATGCGAGGCCACGTGACGGTCGCCTAGTTGGGCCTGTAAGGCACCTCCAAGAGACGCGATCGGCCGCTTCGGCGGCCGATCGCGTGTTCACAATGAGGGAGTGAGCAAGAAGCTCGTGCGGACACCGGAGCTGGCCGAGCTGCGCGCCTTCTGCGTCGCGGTCGACCTCGGCAGCCTGAGCAAGGCGGCGCGCCTCCTGCAGGTGAGCCAGCCGGCGCTCTCGAAGCGGCTGCGAGCGCTGGAGGGGCTGAGCGGCTCGCGCCTGCTCGAGCGCTCCTCGCGCGGCGTGGTGCCGACCGAGGCGGGCCGGCAGCTGTACGAGGCCGCCCGCGGCCTGCTCGCCGAGGCCGACAAGGTGGAGGCGCTGATGGAGGGGCTGGGAGCCGACCAGGCCCCGGTGCGCCTGGCCGCGAGCCCGACGATGGCCGAGGTCGTCCTGCCGCCGTTGCTGGTCGAGCTCGAGGGCAGGCACGAACGTCACCTCTCGGTCGAGCTCTCGGTCACCAACTCGGCGGCGGCGCGGGCGCTCGTGCGCGAAGGCAGGGCCGAGCTCGGCGTGATCGCTGCGGCGGGCGAGGGCGAGGCGACCAAGGGCCTCTGCGAAGCGCCCTTCTACGACGACGAGATCGTGGTCGCCGTCCCCGTGGGACACCCCTGGGCGGCGCTCGAGGAGGTCGAGCTGGCCGAGCTGGCGACGACGCGGATGGTGATGCGCGACCCCGGCGCGAGCAGCCGGGGGATCGTCAGCGAGGCGCTCGAACCGCTGGGGCTCGCGCTGGCGCCGCCGCTGGCGGAGATCGGCAGCACCGCGGCGGCGGTCGAGATGGCGCTCGCGGAGGAGGCGCCGGCCCTGCTCTCCTCGCTGGCGCTCAAGGCGCCCGGAGGCGAGAGACTCTTGCCGCGGCGCGTCGCCGGGCTCCAGTTGGAGCGGCACTTCGTCGTCGTCCATACCGGCGAGGAGGGACTGTCGACGCCCGCCAGGACCCTGCTCGGCCACCTGCGGCGGGACTAGCCGCGCGCCTCCGGGGCGCGCCGGGCGCAGCCGCGACGGAACCCTCTGCGTCGATCGTGGGCAGGGCGCGGTCGAGCCAGCCGGGCAGCCACCAGGCGCGGGGGCCGAGGGCGCGCATGATCGCCGGCAGCAGCACCAGCCGGATCACCGTCGCGTCGAGCAGGATCGCGAAGGTGAGCCCGGCGCCGAACTGCTGCAGCGAGGCGATCTGAGCCGTGGCGAAGGCGAGGAAGACCGAGCTCATGATCGCCGCCGCGCCGGTGATCACCCCGGCCGTGCTGCGCAGGCCGTGTTCGATCGCGTACAGGTGGTCGCCGCGCGCCAGCCAGGCCTCCCGCATCCGCGTCAGCAGGAAGACCTCGTAGTCGACCGAGAGGACGAACATGATCGTCAGCACCCCGGCCGCCGAGATCGCGTCGACGTAGTGCGGGCCGACGAGCAGGTCGAGGCCGAAGAAGAGCTGGAGGGCGCCGAAGGCGGCCGCGATCGTCAGCAGGTTTAGCCCGACGGCGACGAGCGGCAGCGCCAGCGAGCGCAGCACCATGATCAGCATCAGGATCGAGACCAGGCAGAGCGCGCCGACGAGCAGGGGGAGGCGGGCCATGGTGGCGCCGGTGTAGTCGGCGAGCACCTGCGCGCCCTCGCCGATCCCGACGCGGGTGCCGCTGGCGCGGGCGAGCGCCGGCAGCGCTCCGCGCAGCCGCCGCTCGAGGCGCTGCGTTTGGGTCGAGTTCGGGCCGGAGGCCGGCACGACCAGCATGCGGACCGCCTCGCCGCCGCTGTCGAGGTTGACCATCTGGTCGATCTGTTCGCGCACCGCCGGCACCGTCCCGTCGAGCCCGGTCAGCATCAGGTAGCCGGAGTCGATCGCCCCCGGCGTTGCGGAGCGCAGCGCGCTGAGGTCGCCCCGGTAGCCGCGCAGGACGGTCGCGTAGTGGCCGAGCGGCTGCTGCGCGCCGGCGAGCCCGGCGGCGAGGGCGCCGCTGCGTTCCTCGCCTTCGCTCAGCCCGCCGGCGAGGCCGTTGGCGCCGGCGGAGATGGCGGCGAGGCCGTTGGCGAGGCGGGCGCCACCGCCGCTGGCGTCTTCGAGGCCGCTGTCCAGGCGCCGGCCGCCGCGGGCCAGCCGCCGCAGCGCGCCGCGCAGCGAGCGCCCCCCGCGTTCGGAACGCCGCGCCCCTGCCGCGACTTCGTCGGCGCCGATGCTGAGCTGGTCGACGCCTTCGGCGAGCCGTTCGATCTGGGCGGGCATCTCGGCCAGCGATTCGACGGAGTGGGCGAGCTGTTCCTCGACGCCGAGGATCGCCGCCGTCAGGGAGGCGCCGGCGCCGGGCGGCAGCAGCGGTTCGCCCGCGGCCGGGACGGCCCCTTCGGGGAGGCCGATCAGGGCGGCCGCTTCGCGGATCGCCTCGAGCAGCTGTTCGTAGCGCGGGTCTTCCTGGCCGACCGTCATCGCTTCCAGCTCCTGCAGGGCCTGCTCGAGGCGCGCCGCCGCCATTTCGGTTGGGGCGCGCAGCGCCTGCAGCCAGGCCGACCACTCGCGCAGCCTTTCGCCGACGGCGCGCACCTCGCCGAGCGAGGCCTGCAGCGACCGGTCGAGCCGGCGCGCGCCCTGGGCCAGCCGCGCGGCGCCGCCGCTGAGCCGGCGCTGGCCTGCGAGCACGTCTTCGGCGCCGCGCAGGGCGCGGTCGAGCCCGGCCGAGAGCCGCCCGGCGCCGGCGCCGGCGCGGCCGAGGCCGCGCTCGAGCTGCCTGGCGCCCACTTCCGCTTCGCGGGTCCGCGAGGCGATCGTCCCGGCGCCGTCGGCGGCGGAGCCGAGCCCTTCCCGCAGCTGGGCGACGCCGTCGTCCGCTTCGCGCAGCCCGGTGCGCAGCGAGGCGATGCCGCGCTGCGCCCGCGTCAGCTTCTCGGGCGCCGTCCGGTAGGCGTGGCGCGCCCCCGTCAGGGCCTCTTCGGCTTCGCTCAGCGAGGCCGGGCCGATCACCGCCGCGACCGCCGGGTCGCGGGCGACGCGGTCCTGCCAGCGCGAGATCGCCGCCAGCCGGCCGGGGTCGGAGATCACCCCGTCGCGCGCCGTGGCGACGACCGCGATCGGCGCCGACCAGCCGGGCCCTATTTCCCGCCGCAGCGCCCCGAACGCCTGCCGGGTCGGGTCCGAGGGCGGCAGCTGGCGCGGGTCGGGCGGCCCGATGCCGAGCGCCCCGGCCGGCGCCGCGATCGCCAGCATCGCGCCGACGATCAGCGGGATCGAGACCCAGGGCCGCGCCACCAGGCCGGCGGCGAGGTCGAGCAGGCGGCCGCCGCGGCCGAAGCTCGGCAGGCGCCAGCGCTCCAGATGCGGCGCCGCCACCCGGATCAGCGCCGGCAGCATCGAGATCGCCAGCAGCACGCTGAGCAGCGCCGAGACCATCACCCCGGCGGCGACCGAGCTGAGCAGGTTGCCGGGGGCGATCAGCGTCGCGGTCAGCATCGCCAGCGCCAGGATGCCGCCGGCGAAGACGATCGTCCGCCCGGCGGCCTGCGAGGCGATCCTCAGCGCCGCGCCGGCGCCGGCGCCGCCGTCGCGCTCCTGGCGGAAGCGGGAGACCATCAGCAGCGCGTAGTCGACCCCCAGCGCCAGGCCCATCATCGAGGCGACCGAGACGGCGAGCGCGTTGATCGGCATCGCGCCGGCGCAGAGCAGCAGCAGCCCGCGGCCGGCGAGCACGGTCGACGCCCCCATCAACAGCGGGATCGCCGCCGCCACCGGGCTGCGGAAGACGAGCAGCAGGACGAGGATGAGGATCGGCGCCACCAGCAGCTCGGCGCGGTGGGTGGCGTCGAGCGCGTCGCGCTGCAGCGCCAGGCCGACCGCCGCCATGCCGCCGACGTCGGCGCGCACCGGCGGACGCACGGTGGCGTCGACGACCCGCTGCGCGTCGGGCACGACTTCGGTCAGCGCCGCCGTCGCCGGGCGCTGGAAGCCGGCGACGACGAGAGCCGCGCCGGGCCGGGGTCGGAGGCTGGCCGGCGGCGCCCCCGACACCCAGGGCGACATCACCTGCACCCGACCCTGGCGGCGCAGGGCCGCGACCAGGCGCGGGCCCTGGCGGTCGATCGCCCCTGCCGGTCCGCGCAGGAGCACGGTGACCGTCACCGCGTTGCCGAACTCGCGGTCGATCATCTTCTGGGCGCGGGCCGAGGGAGTGCCCGGCACCAGCAGGGTGCTGGGGGTGAGGTGGGAGGCGATTCCGGCGCCGAGCAGGGCCAGCGCCGCGACGATCGCCGCCCAGGCGCCGAGCGTCAGCCAGGCCCGGGACCTGGGACTCATGCCGCCGGTCGCCCTGCGACGCCCGGTTGCTTTGTGCGGATCGCGGTCCATCCGAAGCTCCCGTTGGATATACGCACGTATAGATCTATACGAATGTATAATAGCCCCGGAAGATGGCTGCCGAACGTGAGTCGGGTCACAGAGAGCGCCTGCTGGAGGCGGCGATCCAGTGCCTGCAGGAGCAGGGCTACGCGCGCACGACCGCGCGCGACCTGGTCGCCGCCTCGGGCACCAACCTCGCCTCGATCGGCTACCACTTCGGCTCCAAGGAGGGCCTGCTCAACGTCGCGGTTGCCGAGGCCTTCCAGCGCTGGCTGAAGCCGCTCGTCGCGCTCGCCGCCGAGCCCGGCCCGGCGACCCCGCTGGAGCGCCTGCAGCGCGGCATGGCCGGGGTCGCCGACAGCCTCGAGGAGAACCGCGAGCTGGTCGCGGCGGCGCTGGAGGCCTGGGCGCAGCTGCCCCGCTCCGAGCACCTGCGCGCGACGATGAAAGCCGGCTACGAGGACTTCCACCGGGCGATCGCGGCGACCGTGCGCGACGCCTTCGCCGAGACCGGGGCGAGCGAGGTAGACGCCGACGCCCTCGCCACCCTGATCATCGCCCTCTTCGACGGCCTCCTCGTCCGCTGGGCGCTCGACCCCGCCGACCCGCCCGACGTCGAGCGCCTCGCCGCCGCCGCCCAGGGCGCTCTCGCGGTCCTCGCCGCGGTTTGAGCATCGGCCGAGCCCCGGGTGCAACGCGTTTGGGGTCCATAACGCGCCTAACGCGTTGCACCCGGGGCATACCGCCGGGTTGTCCTGCTCAAACCTTCGCTTCGAAGGTGCGTTCGCCCACCCTGATGCCGACCGCGGCGGTGTTGGAGAGGTCGAGGGCGGAGGTGAGCATGGCCTCGGAGTCCTCGCCCCAGCGGTAGCGGAAGGAGCCGGCGGAGACGCGCCGGCCGGCCGCGTCGCGGAGGAAGACGCGGCAGAGGGTGCCGGAGCGCACGCCGCTGACGTAGACGTGGATTTCGGTGCCGAAGGAGTGGGGGATGAGCGTCGTGTCGATCTCCATCCCGGTGGGCAGCGAGCCGAAGGCGATCTCGCGTTCGGGCGCGCTCTCGCCGCTCCCGCCGCCGAGGACGAAGATCGCCAGCACGGCCGCTGCCGCTGCCGCGGCGACTCCGCTCAGCGCCAGGCCGAAGCGCCGGTGCCGACGCTTGCGGGTATGGCCTTCGCCCGCTCGCTGCTCGGCCTCGACCGCGGCGAGGACCCGGTCCGCGAGCGCGGGAGGCGGGCTCGGCGCGGACTCGAGATGCTCGGGGTCGGCCAGCGGCATCACCCGCGCCACCCCGGCCAGCGACTCCAGCTCGCCGCGGCAGTCCGGGCAGCCCTCGAGGTGCGCCTCGAGCCCGGCCCGCTCGCCCTCCGGCAGCTGCCCGAGCGCGTAGGCGCCCAACGACTCCCGCCACTCGCGGCAGCGCTCAGCCGTCATAGCCGATCTCCTCCAGCGCCACGCGCAGCGCCCGCAGGCCGTAGTAGACGCGGCTCTTCACCGTTCCCTCCGGCACGCCGAGCTCCTCGGCGACCTCGGCGTAGGGCCGGCCGCGGTAGTAGGTCTCGACCAGGACGCGGCGGTGCTGCTCGCCGATCCTGCGCATCGCCTCCTCCACCTGCCAGCCGAGCAGCGCCTCGTCGAGCGGCTCGACCGCCGGCTCCTCGCCGCCCTCGGCCACCCGGGGACGCGCCGCCCGGGCCCGGCTCAGGTCGATCACCACGTTGCGCAGGATGGCGAAGAGCCAGGTGCGCAGCGAGCCGAGCTGCGGGTCGAAGCGCTCGCCGGCCCGCCAGGCGCGCAGGAACGTCTCCTGCACCGCCTCTTCGGCGAGGCCCGAGTCGCCGAGCGAGCGCACCGCGAACCCGTACAGCTCGCCGGCGTGCGCGGCGTAGGCCTCGCGCACGTCGCGCTCGCCGCTCAGCGCTCCCGGCATCGCGACCCGCTCACCGCACGACGATCTTGCCGTGCATGAAGGGATGGATCGTGCACACGTACTTGAACGTGCCGCGGCGGTTGAAGCGGACCGTCGCCGAGTGCCCGGGGCGGATCGTGCCGGTGTCGAAGCTCCCCCTGCGGGTCGCCGTGTGCGACGCCTTGTCGCGATTGGCGAAGACGACCCGCGTCCCGCGCCGGATCCGCAGCGTGGGCGGGTGGTAGGCGAAGTTGTCGATCTCGACCTTGACTTTCTTCGAGCGCAGCACCCGCTGGGGCGAGCCGCTGCCCGTGGCGGGCGCGATCGAGGCGAGGAGCAGTGCCCCGGCAAGCGCCAGGACGAGCAGCGCGGTTGCGGTCGCCAGGGACCTGCCGGGGCTGTGGAGCCGTTGCATCGCCCGGCATACGGAGCGGAGCCGGCCGCGGTTCAAATGGGCTTGAACCTCTGCCACGACCCAACCGTACTCCGGGCAATGGGTGGGAGGCGGACTCTCCTCGTCTTGGGCGCGGTGCTGCTCGCCGCGGCGTTTCTGGCCGCGCCGGCGCAGGCGACGTTCCACCTGATCAAGATCCGCGAGGTCTACCCGGGTTCGGTGGCCGCTCCCGACTCGGGCTACGTCGAGCTGCAGATGTACTCCTCGGGACAGGAGCTCGTCGGCGGTCACGCGGTCACCGTCTACGACGCCGAAGGCTCGCTGACCGGCACCTTCACCTTTCCGTCCGCCGTCGCCAACGGGGCGAACCAGCAGACGATCCTGGTCGGCGACTCGGGCGTGCAGAGCGCCTTCGGCGTCGCCCCCGACCTGGTCGATTCCGGCTTCGCGCTCGGCGCCGCGGGGGGCGCCGCCTGCTGGGCGGGAACGCTCGACTGCGTCGCCTGGGGCGGGTTCGCCGGCTCGACCCCGTCGGCCTCGGGCTCGCCGGCCGATCCGCTCGGCATCCCCGACGGCAAGGCGCTGCGGCGCACGATCGCCCCCGGCTGTCCGACGCTGCTGGAAGGCGCCGACGACAGCAACGACAGCGCCGGCGACTTCTCCGACGTGACGCCGCAGCCGCGCAACAACGCCAGCGCGATCGTCGAGCACGCCTGCGCGGCGCCGACGGCGACGATCGACAGCAAGCCCGCCAACCCGACCAAGAGCACCAGCGCCGGCTTCACCTACCACTCGACTCCGGCGGGCGCCGAATTCGAATGCAAGCTGGACCTGGCCGCCTACGCCGCCTGCGCCGAAGAAGGGATCGCCTACCCGGGCCCGCTGGCCGACGGCAGCCACACCTTCCAGGTCAGGGCGAAGAGCGAAGAAGGAGGGACCGGCACGGCGGCGAGCTACAGCTGGAAAGTCGACACGGTCGCGCCGACCGTCACCATCGACACCCACCCTGAAGACCCGAGCGCGGGCGCCGCCGCCGGCTTCACCTACCACGCGAGCGAGACCGGGTCGAGCTTCGAATGCAGCCTCGCGCTCGGCGCGGCGTCCGACAGCTTCTCCTCCTGCTCCTCGTCGGGCAAGACCTATACCGGCCTGGCGGACGGCGTCTACACCTTCAAGGTCCGGGCCAAAGACGCCGCCGGCAACCTGGGTTCGCCGACCAGCTTCGAATGGACGGTGGAAAACACGGTGCCGGACACGACGCCGCCGGACACGGCGATCGACAGCGCCCCGCCCGACCCCAGCACCAGCTCGGTCGCCGACTTCGCCTACCACTCGACCGAGCCCGAATCGAGCTTCGAATGCAAGCTCGACGGCACCGTCTTCGCTCCCTGTGCGGCGAGCGGGATCGAGTACACGGGGCTCCTCGAAGGAGCCCACACCTTCGAGGTCCGGGCGATCGACGCGAGCGAAAACGTCGATCCGACTCCGGCCGGCTACAGCTTCGAGGTGGTGCTCGCGCTGCCCGCTCCGCCTCCGCCCGCGCCGGAAGAGCCGGAAGCCGCACCGGCGCCGCCGAATACCCGGATCGTCGCCGGGCCGCGACACCGGACCCGCGACCGCACGCCGACGCTGCGCTTCCGCGCCAGCGTCGGCGCCGCGAGCTTCCAGTGCAGCCTCGACCGCAAGCGGTTCTGGGGCTGCCGCTCGCCGTACACGACGAGTCCGCTGAGTCCCGGCCGCCACGTCATCCGCGTGCGCGCGGTCTTCCTCGGCGCGTTCGACCCGACGCCGGCGAGGGTCGCCTTCAAGGTCGTCGGCGGCTCCAGGCGCAAGCACGCGAGGCATCGCAGGTGAGCCGCTTCCCTCTCCTGGCCGGTTTGGCCGCGATGTGCGCGACAGCGCCGGCGGTCGTCCCCGCGACCGCCGGCGCCACCTTCCACCTGGTCAAGGTCCGCGAGGTCTACCCAGGGTCGGTCGCCAACCCGCAAGCCGAGTACGTCGAGCTGCAGGCCTACTCCTCCGGGCAGAACCTCGTCGCCGGGCACACGATCTCGCTGTTCGGACCGGGCGGGGCCAAAGTCGGCAGCGCCGAATTCACCGCCGACGCGGCCTCGGCAAGCAACCAGATGACCCTGCTGGCGGCGACCCCGGCGGCGGAGTCGCAGTTCGGCGTCCTCGCCGACACCGCGATGCCGGCGGGCAGCCTCGACCCCGCGGGTGGGGCGGTCTGCTGGGAAGCGCTCGACTGCGTCTCCTGGGGCAGCTTCCACGGCTCGCTCCTCTCGCCGGCCGGCTCCCCGGCCGATCCGCTCGGCATCCCCGACGGCATGGCCCTGCGGCGCAGGATCTCCCCCGGCTGCGCGACGCTGCTCGAGGCGAGCGACGACAGCAACGACAGCGCCACCGACTTCCGCGACGTCTTCCCGGCGCCGCGGCCGAGCTCGGCGCCGCCGACGGAGAGCGCCTGCAGCGCGGGTGGGGGGCCGGGGGGCGGCTCCACGGGGGTGCGACCCCAGACCAGCTTTCGCCGCAAGCCCGGGCGGGTGCTGCACGGCCGGCGCGCCGTCTTCCGCTTCGTCTCCAGCCGGCCCGGCTCGACCTTCCTCTGCAAGCTCGACCGCTCGCGCTTCAGGCGCTGCTACTCGCCCTTTGTCGCCCGCCGCCTGCGCCGCGGCCGCCACGTCTTCCGGGTCAAGGCCCGCGCCTCCGACGGCCTCGTCGACCGCACCCCGGCGACCTGGCGCTTCCGCGTCGCGCCCATCCGACGTTGACCACACCAGAGGGGGGTCGATGTCGGATGCGCCGGTTTAGCGGAGTGGCGCATGCCAATTCGTCCATGACGGTCGAGACCCTGGCTTAAGCCGCTTGCCGCCGCGTCGATAGCGGCCGAGATGACCGCTCTCAAGCGCCGCCCCCGTCTCCGCCTGCCGGGACTGGCCGCGACCCTCGTTCTCGTCGCCTGCCTGACCATGCCGCTCGGCGCGTTCGCGCGGACCGGCGGTAGCGGCGGTCCGGCGCGTGACCAGATCCTGGTCAAGCCGCGCGCGGGCGTCTCGGGGCGGGCGTTCGGCCGGGCGCTCGCCGGTTTCGGCGCTCGGCAGGTCGGGCGCGTTCCCGACCTCGGCGTGCGCATCGTTCGCGTCGCCGCCGGCGAGCGGCGCAGCGCGCTGCGCGGGCTCAACGCCTCCGGGGCGGTCGCCTACGCGGAGCCGGACGGCCTGACGCCGCCGGCCGAGGTCGTGCCCAACGACGCCCTCTGGGTCAACCAGTGGTCGCAGCCACTGACCCGCACGGACAGGGCGTGGAGCCGCACCGTCGGCTCCTCCGCGGTCAAGGTGGCGATCCTCGACAGCGGCGTCGACCCCCTGCAGCCCGACCTGGCTGGGAACCTGCTGCCCGGCTGGGACTTCTACAACAACGACTCCGACCCGAGCGACGACTACGGCCACGGCACCCAGGTCGCCGGCGTCGCGGCGGGGCGCTCGGGCAACGGGATCGGCGTCGCCGGCTACTGCGGCCGCTGCGCGATCCTGCCGGTCAAGATCACCGGCTCGAACGGCTATGCAACCTCGTCGGCGATGGCCTCCGGAATCACCTGGGCGACCGACAAGGGCGCCCGCGTGATCAACATCAGCTTCGCCGGCGGCTCCAGCAACACAACCGTCGCCAAGGCGATCGCCTATGCCCATGAACGCGGCGTGATCGTCGCCGTGTCGGCCGGCAACTACAGCAGCAGCTCGCCGACCTACCCGGGCGCGTATCCGGGGGCGCTCGCCGTCGCCGCTACGACTCGCGAAGACGCGCTGGAGAGCTACTCGAACTACGGGAGCTGGGTGCAGGTCGCGGCGCCGGGATGCAACTACGGGACCGGGCGCACGAGCTCAAGCTCGCTCTTCGGTTACTTCTGCGGCACATCCTCGGCCGCGCCCGCCGCCGCCGGCATCGCTGCCCTCGCCTTCTCCTATGACCCGACGGCAAGCGGCGTCGAGGTTGAAGCCGCGCTCGAGTCGAGCGCGGTGCCGGTCGGCAGCTTCGTCCGCTACGGGCGTGTCGATGCTTGGGGGACGCTCGCCAGCCTGGGTGCGAGTGCGCCCGACTCCACCCCTCCGCTGAACGAGGGCGCGCCGATCGTCGTCGGTTCGGCGACGGGCCCGCTGACCGAAGCGCCGCAGCCGGGGGAGATGCTCTGGACCAGCGGTGGCGGTTGGAGCGGGGCGCGGGCGATCGGCGTCGCCGTCCAGTGGCTGCGCTGCGACTCGACCGGCGGGAGTTGCACCCCGATCTCGGGCGCAATCTGGCGCACCTACACGCCGAGCGAATCCGACAGCGGTTACACGCTGCGCACGCGGGTGACGGCGACCAACTCGCTCGGCTCGGCGAGCGCCGTCTCGGCCCCGACCGCGGTCGTCGGCGGCTCCACGACCACTCCTTCACCCGAAGAAACTTCGCCTCCGCCCCCCGAAGAAACCTCTCCGCCGGAAGAAACTTCGCCACTGGAACCGGTTGAGCTCACGACCACCTTCAGCGGCTCGCTCAACTCACGTCATCCCTCCAAGGAATTCAGCCTCGCGGTCGGCGCGGGCGAATCGGATGCGACCCTCACCTTCAGTAAGGCCTCCTCGCTGACTGTGACTCTGCTCGCGCCGGACGGTGCCACCGTGGCTACCGTGAGCGGCGCCAGCGGAGTGCAGCTCGTCAGGGACCTGGCGGCGGGGACCTACACCTACGAAGTCAGCGGCGCCGTCAAGAAGGGGTCGGCGTCGTTCTCGCTCGAAGTCTCCTACGCCGGGCCGTAGCCCCCGGAGAGATCCGCATGGACCCCTCCGGGGACGTGTCCCTTTGCGTCAGATTTCTTCTTCGGCGAAGGTGAATTCGCAGGGTTCTTCCTGCACGAACGTGAGGTTGTTGTTCGCGTTGTCGAGGGCGTTCTTCAGCGCCTCCTGGTATTCGCGCCAGGCGTCGCCGCTGAACGCGGTGCCATGCAGGCCGAGCTCGGTGTTCGCCTCGGCCATCACTGCGTTGACCGTGGCGAAGCCGAGCGCGTTGGCGCTTTCGGTGCCCGGCGCATAGATCAGCGAGCTGCCGTCCACCTTGCCGTTGGCGACGTTCAGCTCCATCGCCGCCAGCTGTGCGGAGAGCATGTAGGCCATGTTTTTCGCGGTCGCTGCCAGCAGCCATTCGCGGAATTCCGTGTAGCTCGCCGGGTCGAAGTTGTTGCCTTCTTCGTCCCGTAGGTTGAGGCCGCTCAGCAAGGCCAGGCTTCCTTTGCCTTTGTCTTTGGCTTCGAAGATCCGCTTGCCGTTCTTGTTGGACCAGAAGCCGAGCGTCAAGCCGCCGCCGGCGCCGACGCAGACGTTGCCGAATTCGACCGTCTTGTTGTCGCCGTCTTCCAGCGTCACGTAGACGGGGTTTTCGGTCGTGTGGAACCAGTTCGACTGCACCGGGTCGAACTCGGTGACGACGTATTCGTCGGGGTCGAGCACCATGCTGTGCGGCGTGAACCTGTTCCAGTCGATGCCGTCGTGGACGTTGAACTCCCAACCTTTGATTTCGATGTCTCCGTCGTTGACCCCGTTGGCGTTCGCGTCGTAGAACTTGCGCACGGTTAGCGTCGCCTGCGGCGGTTCTTCTTCTTTGCCCCCTTCCCCTTCTTTCACCTTGAAGTTGTCGGTCTTGGTTTCGTCGTTGGGGAATTCCCCGTTGGGGCTGACCCAGACCTTGTACTCGCCGCCTTCGTTCGAGGTGGTGTCGTAGCCGTCGATCGGGAAGGGCGGGCTGCCGGCGTCGCTCGCCTTGTGCAGGATCGCGGAGAGCTGGTAGCAGCTGTCGAACTCGCCGCCGGTCACGTGCACCGGCGTTTCGTTTTCGGTGCCGACGCTGGTGCCGAGCAGCGTCCCGTCCGGCTCGGTGACCTGGACGTAGTAGGAGCCGTCGGGCAGGCCCGCGGCGCCTTCTTTGGCCGGGCCGCCGTCGAGGTAGACGGCGTCCTTGCTGCTGTAGATGTTGAGGTCGGTGCCTTCGCAGGCTTCGTCGGTCGTGAAGATTGCGCCGCTGATCGGCTGCGCGGCAAAGGCCACGACGCCGCCGACCAGGCAGGCGAGGGCGAGGGCGAGACCGGTCGCGATGAGGCCGCGCCTGCGCCGAGCTGGTGATCGATTCATCTCAGATTCCTCCCCGGAATTTGATGAGAGCTGTGGTTGAAGCCGGTGCCTCCCCCGACATCCGTCGAGATCGGTCCTAAAAAATTTGTCCGGAATTTGGGAAACAGGCTAATGCTTCTTTGTAAAACCCACTGTCTGAGGTCGCCGCCGGGACCGAGCGGCGGGGGTTCCGGCCGACGATTCGGAGACGGCTAGGGCGAGGTGGTCGCTTCGCCGTCTTCGCAGGCTTGCAGGCCGATCTGCCTGGCGAGCCGCTTGCTGCGCTTCTCGAGTCGGCGGAGGCGGGTCGAAAGCCGGTGGGCGAGGGCGAACTGGCCGATCTCGGCCGCACGCGTCTCGGCCAGGTCGATTTCCAGGGAGCGGGCGGAGATCCGCACGAGACGTTTGTACTGCGGCGCCGCTGAAGGTGGCGGCGCGAGGCGAGCGAGGCGTCGCAACGCGCGACGTGCCTTGCGGAGCGCGGGCTCGTAGTACGCGCTGGTGGCGGCGCGGAACGCTTCGAGCGTCGCGCGCGCTTTCAATCCGTCGCGCCTGACGGTCCGCTTCATCCTCTCTATCGCCGGCTGTCCCCGTTTCTTCATTCGGGCGAGCTGCTTTTCGGTGCTGGCGCAGAGCGCTCGCGCGCGGCTGTGGAAGGCGCGGCTGGAGAGTGGATGTGGGGAGGAAAGCGGGGGCATCTCGCTCGACCCGTCGAGGAGCCCCAGTTCCGCGCGGGCCACCGGCGTCATGTCGAAGACCGTGCCGGGGCCGGGCAGCCGCACCGCGGGGGTGATGCCGAAATCGAAGTACTCGATCGTCATGTCCGCGATCCGCGGCTGAGCCGGCTTGGGCTTCAGGTAGATGGTCCTGATCTTGACGCGCCGGACGAGGTCGTTGGCGTCGACCCAGACTTCCACCTCGTTATGCGTCGGCACCGCCTTCGCGACGCGTTCGTACTGTTGCGCGGCAACGCGCGATCCCTGCCTGCGCAGGTAGGAGGCGTAGTCGGCGAGGTCGAACGAGGAGCGGTACCGCGTCGTCTCGACCCCCCTGACTTCCTCCTGGCCGAGGGTCTCGACGCCGCCGCTCACGGCGCGCAGCTGGTCGAGCTGCGCCTTCAGGTCCGAGCTGCCGGCGGCCGAGGTTTCGGCTGAGTTGGCGAGCCCCACCTCGATTCCCATCCACTCGTCCCCGGGCGGCAACCCAGCCTTGAAGGCGTCGCTCCGGAGGTAGGCGGTGCGCGAGTCGCCGACCCCTTCGAGCTCGAGGTTGCCATTGGGGATCGGCACGCTCACCGACAGCCGGCTGCGGCCGGTCTTGCCGTTGTACACACCTTCCCCGGTCGCCGAGATCGTCCGGAGCGGGCTCTGGTACGTGTACTCGTAATGCACCGCCAACCGGGCGCCGCTCGCCTGTTGCGTACGCGCGGCGGCTTCGGCGATCGGGTTCAGCGAGCTTTCGCTGCTGCCGCCGTGCATCCAGGCGAAGACGACGAGGACGATGAGCAGGACCGAGAGTCCTCCGGCGATCTGAAGCAGGCGCCGGGAGAGCGGCTCCAACGCCTGCGCGGTGGTGGTGGTGAGGTCTTCGCCTCCGGGCGGCGGGACGGATGTCATTTCCTTGCCCCCAACGGGGATCTATCGACGCACGGACCGGTTTGCTTGAGTGGTCGCAACCGAATCGTTTTCGCTGCACAGTCTTGGAATTGACCCGCGGCGTAGACTCCACCCTGCCGGAGCGGGTACCGGCAGCGGCGACGAGGAAAGGGAGTGGGATGCACGACTACGTGATCGTGGGAGCGGGTTCGGCCGGGTGCGTGCTGGCGGCGCGGCTGAGCGAGGACCCCGACGTCAGCGTCCTCCTGCTCGAGGCGGGGCCGCCGGACGCGAAGGAGAACATCCACGTGCCGCTCGGCTATCTGAAGCTGGCCCGCACCGATGTCGACTGGGACTACGCTTCGGCGCCCGAGCCGAACTGCAACGGGCGGCGCATCTCGCTGCCGCGCGGCAAGGTGCTCGGCGGCTCCTCCTCGGTCAACGCGATGGTCTACATCCGCGGCAACCCTCGCGACTACGACGAGTGGGGCCGGCCCGGCTGGGGCTGGGACGACCTCTTCCCCTACTTCCTCAAGTCCGAGGACAACGAGCGCGGCGCCTCCGAGTGGCACGCGACCGGCGGGCCGCTGGCGGTCTCCGACCAGCGCTCGGGCATCCCCATCTCGCCCGCCTTCGTCGAGGCCGGCGTCGAAGCGGGTCTCGCCCGCAACGAGGACTTCAACGGCGCCGAGCAGGACGGCGTCGGCATGTACCAGGTGACCCAGCGTGGCGGGATGCGGGCGAGCGCCGCCGTCGCCTACCTGCACCCGGCGCTCGACCGGCCCAACCTGGACGTGATGCCCTATATGCACGTCAACCGCGTCCTCTTCGAGGGAACGCGCGCGGTCGGGGTCGAGGCGAGCCGGCTCGGCGAGCCGCAGGAGCTGCGCGCCGAGCGCGAGGTCATCCTCTGCGGCGGCTCCTACAACTCGCCGCAGCTGCTGATGCTCTCCGGCGTCGGCCCGGCCGAGCACCTGACGATGCGCGAAGTCGAGGTCCTGCTCGACCAGCCGGCGGTCGGCGAGAACCTCGGCGACCACCCGGCGACCTACGGCGTCTGGACGACGCCCGAGCCGGCCAGCCTGCTGGCGGCGCTCGAGCCCGAGGCCCTGGCCGAGTTCGAGGCGACGCAGACCGGCCCCTTCGCCTCCAACCTGGCCGAGGCCGGCGGCTTCGCCCGCGTCGGCGCCGGAGCCGAGGCGCCCGACGTGCAGTTCCACGTCGCCCCGGTCCACATCGTCGAAGAGGGGATGGGCGACCCCGAGGCGCACGGCGTCTGGGTCTCGCCCTGCCTGCTGACGGCGCGCAGCCGCGGCTCGGTGCGACTGGCCTCCAGCGACCCGACGGCGAAGCCGGTCGTGCGCAACGCCTTCTACGCCGAGCAGGACGACATGGAGCGGATGGTCGCCGCCTTCCGCCTCACGCAGGAGATCTGCGCCCAGCCGGCCTTCGGCCCCTACGCCGCCGAGCCCTACACGGTCCCGGCCGGCGACTCCGACGAGGCGCTGCGCGCCCACGTCGCCGCCACCACCTTCGAGATCTACCACCCGGTCGGCACCTGCGCGATCGGCTCGGTCGTCGACGCCGAGCTGCGCGTCGAGGGCCTCGAGGCGCTGCGCGTCGTCGACGCCTCGGTGATGCCAACCGTGCCGCGCGGCAACACCAACGCGCCGACGATCGCGATCGCCGAGCGCGCCGCCGACCTGATCCGCCACGGCAAGGCCGTCGCCGCCGGCGCGGGCGAGGCGGAGGCCTGATGGAGGCGAACGCCGAGCCGCAGCGGGAGGCGCCGCAGGCGCACGCGTCCTCGGTCTACATCGCGACGCCGCGGGTCTACTGGGCGAGCGTCGTCGCCCAGGTCTGCGCCGCCGGGCTGACGGTCGGCGTCCTCGGCTCGATCGTCACCTGGGGCCACTCCTCGGCGCTCTTCGACCTCGCCGACAGCCCCCACGGCATCTCCAAGCCCGAGCTGGGCTACCTCTTCGGCCCGGTCTTCATCCTCTTCGCGCTGCCGCTGGTCCAGCGTCGCGAGCCGCGCGTCGCCTACCTCCGCTACTACCGCGCCCGGCTCGGCGCCGCCCTCGTGCTCTGGCTGGCGGGCCTGATCTCGCTGATCGACCACCTCGCCGGCCTCGACGACGAATACACGCTGAAGCTCGGCGCCTACGTGGCGACCGTCCTGATCGTCGTCGGCCTGCTGGCGACGCTGGCGATGTGGCCGAACGGCCTGCCCACCGGGTCCTTCGACCGCCGCGGCGAGGTCCGGCGCGACGACGTTTAACCCGGGTCGGCGACCGGGATCGGCACCGGGGCGCCGTCCTCGGGGACGACGAGGATCGCGCCCTCGCCGGTGACGTAGGCCTCCTCGCCGTGGTAGGTGACGTCCATGCCGAGCGCCTCCTCGTGTTCGCTGGCGCGCAGCGGCATGAGGAGGCCGATCAGCTTGAGCAGGGCGAAGGTCATGACGAAGGCGTAGGCCGGCCCGGCGAGCGCCGCCAGCGCCTGGTCGCCGAGCTGCGCCGCGTTGCCGTAGAAGAGGCCGTCGGAGACGCCGTTCCAGCCGATCTGGGCGACGAGGCCGACGAAGAGGATGCCGGTGAAGCCGGCGATGCCGTGGGCGGCGAGCACGTCGAGCGTCTCGTCGACGCGGGTGCGCGGGCGCCAGACGATCATCGCGTAGCAGGGCAGGGCGCCGAGGAAGCCGAGCGCCATCGCCCAGCCGGGGCTGACGTAGCCGCCGGCCGGGGTGATCAGCACGCAGCCGACGATGATCGCGGTCGCGGCGCCGATCGCCGTCACCTTGCGGCCGCGGATCAGGTCGAGGACGAACCAGGTGACCAGCGCGCAGGCCGGGGTCAGCAGCGTGTTGACGAAGGCGAGCACGCTGGCGTTGCCGGTCGAGAAGCCGCTGCCGCCGTTGAAGCCGAACCAGCCGAACCAGAGCAGGCCGGCGCCGAGCAGGACGTAGACGGCGTTGTGGGGCAGCAGCGCCTGGCGGCCGTAGTCCTTGCGGGTGCCGACGACGAGCGCCGCGGCCAGGGCCGAGAAGCCCGAGGCCATCTCGACCGGGACGCCGCCGGCGAAGTCGAGGGTTCCCTGCTGCGCCAGCCAGCCGCCGCCGAAGCCCCAGTGGGCGAGCACGGCGTAGACGAGGACCGACCAGAGCGCGGCGAAGACGAGGAAGGCGCCGAAGCGCATCCGCTCGACCACCGCGCCGGAGACGAGGGCGACGGTGATGATGCAGAAGGTCGCCTGGAAGGCCATGAAGACGAGGTGGGGGATGGCCGTCCCTGCGCGCGGCGCGAAGTCGACGCCGTGCAGGCCGGCGTAGCCGAGGCCGCCGATCAGCGAAGCGGTGCCGTCGAAGGCGAGCGAGTAGCCGACCAGCGCCCAGGTGACCATCGCCACCGCGATCGCGGCGACGCACATCATGAAGGTGTTGAGGGTGTTCTTCGAGCGCACCAGGCCGGCGTAGAAGAGGCCCAGGGCCGGGGTCATCATCAGCACCAGCGCCGTCGCCACCAGCATCCAGGCGGTGTCGCCGGCGTTGACGCCCGTCACGGCGGCGATCGGCGCCATCGCGCTCACCCGTCCACCGGCGTCACGGCGCCGTGGTCGGTCTCGCCGGTGCGGATGCGCACCGCCTGCTCGAGCGGGACGACGAAGATCTTGCCGTCGCCGACTTCGCCGGTTCGCGCCCCTTCGCAGAGCGCCTCGACGGTCGGCTGCACGAACTCGTCGGAGACGGCGATCTCGAAGCGCACCTTCTCGGAGAGGCCCATCTGCACGGTCGTGCCGCGGTAGGTCTCGACCCGCTCCAGCTCGCCGCCGTGGCCCTGCACGCGGCTCATCGAGATGCCGCGCACCTCGGCGCGGAAGAGCGCCTCGAGGACGTCGTTCGCCTTCTCCGGGCGGACGATCCCGATCACGAGTTTCACCCTGCTGCCCCCAACTCGGTGCCTGACCCTATCGAGAAATGTCGGAGCGCGGTCGAGCGCGCCCCGGCCGCCTCCTACACTGGTGCGATGCCCACCGACCAGCAGGCCGACTCGGTCTTCACCCTCTACCGCCGCGGCATCGAGCTGCTCGAGGAGGCGCACTTCGAGGAGGCCGCGGCGCCGCTCGCCGAGGCGGCGCGCCGGGCGCCGGAGAAGACCTCGGTGCGCGAGGCGCTCGGCCGCGCCTACTTCCGCTCCGGGCGCTTCGCCGCCGCCGCGGTCGAGTTCGGCGCCGTCGTCGAGCGCCACCAGGTCGACGACTACGCCCACTTCTGCCTCGGCCGGGCGCTCGCCAAGACGGGCGAGACCGAGCGCGCCCGCCACCACCTGGCGCTCGCCTCCAACCTGCGCCCGGACCGGCGCGACTACAGCTTCTACCGAGCGATGCTCTGAGCCGGCTCAGGCCGCGGCTTGCTCGCGGTGCTCGGCGGGTAGGTAGGCGAGGATCGTCGTGCCGCGCCCCGGCGCGCTCTCCAGCTTCAGCGTCCCGCCGACCAGGCCGAGCCGTTCGCGCATCCCGGCCAGGCCGAAGCCTTCGGTGGCGGCCTCCGGGTCGAAGCCCCTGCCCTCGTCGGCGATGCAGACCCGCAGCGTGTGGTCGTTCTCGCTGACCTCGACCCTGACGCAGCCGGCGCCGGAGTGCTGCGCCGCGTTGTTGAGCGCCTCCTGCACGAGGCGGTAGGCGGTGTCCTCGACGTCGGCCACCAGCCGGCGGTCGGTGCGCCCCGCGTGGAAGTCGAGGTCGAGGCTCATCTCGACCTCGATCGCGCCGCCCGTCTCGAGCCGTTCGACCAGCGCTTCGACCGCGGCGCCGAGCCCGAGCTCGTCGAGCGTCTTCGGCCGCAGGTCGGCGATCAGGCGGCGCATCTCGGCGATCGCCTCGTCGACCTGCTCGATCCCCTGCGAGAGCAGGCGCTCGGCTCCCTCGGGGTCGCTGCGCCGCGCGGCGGAGAGCAGGACGCGCAGGCCGGCAAGGCTCTGCAGCGACTCGTCGTGCAGCTCGCGCGCCCAGCGCCCGCGCTCGCGCTCGGCCGCGGCGACGCTGTCGCGGGTGCGGTCTTCGGCCACCGACTGCGCGGTGGCGACGGCGGTCGCGGCGCTGGCCGCGAAGGAGACGATCACCTGCTCGTCCTCGTCGCTGAAGCCGCTGCTGCGCCCGAGCGGGCCGAGCGCGACGAGCGCGCCGAGCGCCTCGCCGCGGTAGACGAGTGGCGCCAGCAGCGCCGTCACGCCCGTCTCCGGGTTGCCGGGGCGGGCGAGGAGGCTCGGGTCGAGGTCCCTCACCCGGCGCGGCGCCCGCGTCTCCAGCACCTGGCCCGGGACCGAGCCGGCGATCGGGATCCGCACGCCCGCCAGGCTGCCGGCCTGCTCGCCGGCGATCGAGGCCGGGATCAGCTCGTCCTCCTCGCGCAGCAGGATCAGTAGCGAGCGCGCCTCGATCAGGGCGCGGCCGCGCTTGACGACGATCTCGAGGATGCGGTCGAGGTCGGTCTCGCCGCCGAGGGCGCGGGCGACCTCGGTCGTCGCTTCCAGCCGGTGCACGGCCCGGCGCATCTCGTCGCGTTGGCCCTCGACGCTCTGGTAGAGGCGGGCGTTCTCGACCGCGATCGCCGCCCACTCGGCGAGGATCAGCGCCGACTGCTCGTCGGCCTCGTCGAACTCGCCCGCGTCCTTCTCGGCCATGTAGAGGTTGCCCCAGGCGCGGCCGCGGATCATCAGCGGCACGCCGAGGAAGGTGGTCATCTGCGGATGTCCCGGCGGGAACCCGTAGGAGCGGGGGTGGCGGCCGACGTCGGCGAGGCGCAGGACCCGCGGCTCCTCGATCAACACGCCGAGCACGCCGCGGCCGCGGGGCAGGCTGCCGATCGCCCGCCGCGCCTCCTCGTCGATGCCGTGGGCGATGAAGCGCTCGAGCTCGTGGCGGTCTCGGTCGAGAACGCCGAGCGCCGCGTAGCGGGCGCCGGTCAGCTCGCAGGCGACCTCGAGCAGGCGGCGGAAGACGACCTCGGGGTCGAGCTCGGTGACGAGGGTGCGGCCAACGTCGATCAGCTCGCGCAGGCGGAGCTCGTCGAGCGCGCCACTGTCAGTCGCCTTTGCCATGCCTGCTCTCCCCAGGGTCATCGCGAGCACACAGCACGGTCATGCTAGCGGCCCGCTCGCACCGGCACGCTCGAAGGCGGCTGCGGTGGGAGTACGCACCCCGCGTACGGGAAAACACCGATGTCGGCCCCGCGGCGCGGCGCTTATATGCCTGCATGGCATCCGCCCGACAGGCAGCCGCCGCGGGTAACCTCGCCGCTGTGGACGGCGCGGCGGACACAGATGGGGGAGAGTTGACGATGACTACGATCGTCCTCGCCGACGATCACACGGTGATGCGCAACGCGCTGCGCATGCTGCTCGACGCCGAGCCGGGCTTCGAGGTGGTCGCCGAGGCCGGCGACGCCGACGCCGCGGTCCGCTACGTGCGCGGCCACAAGCCGGCGGTGCTGATCCTCGACCTGAACATGCCCGGTCGCGCCAGCCTCGACGCGATCCCCGAGGTCCGCGAGGCCTCGCCCGAGACCGAGATCGTGATCCTGACGATGCAGAACGAGCCCGCCTTCGCGCGGCGCGCGCTGCAGGCGGGGGTGCGCGGCTACGTGCTGAAGGAGGCGGCCGACTCCGAGCTGGTCCAGGCGGTGCGCAGCGCCGCCGCCGGCGACACCTACCTGCAGCCGGCGCTCGGGGCGCGGCTGGCGGCGGGGGACGGCGGCCGCGAAGCCGACGAGCTGAGCGAGCGCGAGCGCGACGTGCTGCGGCTGATCGCCCTCGGCCATACCAACGCCGAGGTCGCCGAGCAGCTCTACATCAGCATCCGCACGGTGGAGAGCCACCGCGCCCACATCCAGCAGAAGCTGCGGCTCTCGAGCCGCGCCGAGCTGGTCCGCTACGCGCTCGACCGCGGCCTGATCGAAACCTGAGCGGGGTGCGGCGCCGGGCGGCGTCAGCGCAGCAGCGGCATCACGCAGCGGAACTTGTGAGCTTTCGTCGACGAGACGAAGTTGATGTTGCTGCCGGCTGAAACGGTCACCACCGCAAAAACATCAACTTCACTCATGTTCGTGATGTCGCTCGACCACTCGTCGCCTTTGTCGAGCGTCACCCCCGGTTCGACGGCGAAGGCGGCGAGCTGCAGCGCCTCGGGCAGCGCCCCGCCCTGCGCCGCGCAGGAGGCGGCGGCGGCCGGCGCGCCGAGCGCCGTCGCGTTCGCCGTCAGCTGCCAGCAGGCGCCGGCAAAGGCCTGGGTGCCGGGCAGGCAGCCGGCTTCGTGGCCGTTGACCTTGGTCGCTTCCAGCGCCTGGTCGGCGCTCAGCGCGGTGTCTGCCGCGGTCGCGTGCAATGCCTCGTCGGCGCTTTCGGCGTGTGCCGCCTCCGGCACCTGGGCGAGGCTGAGCTCGTCGATCTCGGCGCCGGTGATCGGCGCCGACGACCCCGCGCGCAGCGTCGCCAGCGCCGCCGGGGTGAGGCGGTTGGCGGCGACCGACCGCGGCTTCAGCCGGTTGCCGGGCAGCGACTTGACGCGGATCGCGCGCCCGTTGATCTTCGCCCGGTGGGCGGCGTAGACGGTGCCGCCGAGCGCCACGAACAGCGCCAGCAGCGCGACGACGAATGCCGGCGACGGTAGTCGCATCCCCTGTCCTCTCATCTCTCCCCCTCGATTTCGGACTGCTGTCGGGGCGCGAGCCTAGACAGGACTCGCGGCGGTGCAAAGGCGCTTGGACGAACGTTCAGCCGCCGGCGGGCGGGTCGTTCGCCTCGTTTTCGAGCAGGCGGCGGAAGCGCTCGTCGAGGTCGCGGGCGATGCCGAGCATCGTCTGGACGTGGGCGGTCATCGCTGCGCCGACCCCGCGCGCGAGCTCGGCCTCGGTTTCCTCCTCGCCGCCCTCCGGCACCGGGGCTGCGGCGAGCATCGCGTCGAGCGGCTCCGGGTCGGCGACCTGCTCGCGCAGCAGCAGCTCCACCCCCTGTCGCTGCTCGGCGAGGACCTGCGCGAGGCCGCGCACGAAGAGGCGCGGGGTCATCCGCGGCGGCCCGAAGATGGCCGCCTCCATCCAGGCCGGGACCCGTTCGAGGGCGCTGTTGGCGCTCTCCTGCAGGCGGTTGCGGGTGGCCGGCCGGACGGCGAGCTGGGCCAGCATCGCCCCCTGGCGCTCGACCCGGTCGAGGGTGTTCTCGATGAAGAGCTCCAGCTCGCTCGGCGGCGGCTCGTCCGCGCCGCGCAGCTTTTCCCACTCCTCGGGAAGGAGGTCGGGCTGCTGCAGGACCCGGAGCACGATTGCCTCCATGTTGACCGTCGGCTCTCTTTTGCTGGGCGTGTCGTTGGCCATTCTCCCCCCGGACCCCGGCTCCGCAAGCGTACATCCGCCGGCCGTGAGCTCCTCGCGACCGGCGGCGAGGTAGACTCGCTCGCGTAAATACGGCCGGTGGTCAAGGGAAGTTCGGTGCGAAGCCGACGCGGTCCCGCCACTGTGACCGGGTCGAGCACGTCGCTGGCGCAGCTTTGCGCCGGCCACTGGGGATGACACCGATTCCCCGGGAAGGTGCGGCGAGCCAACCCCGGAAGCCAGGAGACCTGTCCCCGGCCAGCCATGACGACCCTCGAGGAAAGGGTGGCTCGAATGCCAAGACTCGTTTCATTCCGGCCGGCGACTGCGTGTGCGCTGGCCCTCCTGCTGCTGTTCTCGGCGACGGCGACGGCCGCTCGGCCGCGCGCCGAGCTGCGCGTGATCGGCAAGGGCGGCAAGGTGCTCCACGAAGGCTCCTTCGGCCTCGGCGGCAAGGCGTCGGTCAGGACCAGCCGCAAGGCGACCTGCTTCGGCGCCGGCAGCGGCGGCAGCGGCAAGAAGGCGACGCTGAAGGCGGCGACCGCGCTGGGCATCCTGATGCGCGGGGCTCAGCTCACGTCGGCGCTGCGACCGCTGCTGATCTCCGACCACTTCTCCTTCGGCCTGGCGCTCTGCGGGGTCGGCGGCTCGGTGGCGAAGGGCACCTCGTCCTGGTACCTGAAGGTGAACCACAGGGCGCCCTCGGTCGGCGGCGAACTGGTCAAGCTGGGGGGCGGCGACGAGGTGCTCTGGGACCTGGCGCCGTCCTACCCGTACCCGGACGAGCTCGCGCTGCAGGCGCCCGACCGGGTCAGGGCGGGCCGGTCCTTCGGCGTGCGCGTCTTCGCCTATGACGAAAAGGGCAAGCGCACGCCGGCCGCCGGGGTGACGGTCACCGGCGCCTCCGGTCCGACCGACTCGTCGGGCCGAGCGCGGGTGACGCTCTCCCGGCCGGCGCGCCTGATCGCCAGGCACGGCGGCGACATCCCCTCCAACCGCGAGCCGGTCTGCGTGGGAGGCAGGTGTCCGCGCAAGTAGGGATCCGGCGAGCAGCCGCCAGGGCGGTGGTCGCGATCTTCGCCTGCGTGGCGACGGTCGCGACCACCGGCTGCGGTTTCGGGGCCGGCGCCGACCTGGGCAGCGTGAAGCTGCGGGTGACGCGCGACTACGGCGCCACCGCGATGCTCGACCGCGAGGTCGGCGACGTGACCGAATCGGACACCGTGATGCGGGTGCTGGAACGCAACGCGGAGATCTCGACCCGCTATGGCGGCGGCTTCGTGCAGTCGATCGACGGGCTCGCCGGCGAAGAGCGCCTCGGTCGCTCGCGCGACTGGTTCTTCTACGTCGACGGCGTCGAGTCGACGGTCGGCGCCGCCGACTACTCGCTGCGCGGCGGCGAGTCGGTCTGGTGGGACTACCGCGACTGGAGCGCGGCGATCGACGTGCCGGCGGTGGTCGGCTCCTGGCCGCAGCCGCTGGCCGGCGGCTACGACGGCCGCCGTCGCCCGGTCGCGGTCGAGTGCCGGGGCGGGGGCGCAGCCTGCGTCGCGGTGCGGTCGCGGCTGGCGGCGGCCGGTGCGCGGCTCGCCGCCGGTTCGCCGCCGGACGCGATCCGGGTCCTGGTCGGGCCCTGGGCGCGGCTGCGCGGGGACCCCGCCGCGGCGCAGCTCGAAGGCGGGCCGCGGCGCAGCGGCGTCTTCGTCGGGCTCCGGCGCGGCGCGGGCGGCTACGCGATGCAGGGCCTGGGCGAAGACGGGAGCGTCGCGCGGACGTTCGGTCCGCGGGCGGGCCTCGTCGCCGCGACGCGCCGCGGCGAAGCGCCGCCGGTGTGGCTGGTGACCGGGGCGGGTCCCGCGGGGGTGAGCGCGGCGGCCGCGGCGCTCGACGCGGCCCACCTGCGCGATCGCTACGCGGTGGTCATCGAAGGTGGGGAGGAGACGGCGCTGCCGGTCCGATGAGGTCGCCCTTCGCCTACACGCCGCGCCCCGGGCCGCTGCAGTCGGCCTCGCCGGGAGCCGCCGTCGCCTACCTCGGCTCGCTCGCCGCGGTCGCCTTCGTCTACTCGAGCCCGATCGTGCTCGCCGCCTGCGGCGCCGGGCTGGTCCTGGCCGGCCGCCTCGCCGGCGCCCGGCGGGCCGTGCGGGCGGCGCTGCGGATGGGCGTCACCCTGGCGCTGCTGATCGTCGTCGTCAACGTCCTCGTCGTCGACCGCGGCGCGACCGTGCTGATGCGGCTCGGCGAGTGGCCGCTGCTCGGCCGGGTCGACGTCACCGCCGAGGCCGCCGCGGCGGGCGCCGTTATCGGCCTGCGGGCGGCCGTCGTGATGCTCGCCTTCGCCGTCTACTCGGCCTGCGTTGATCCCGATCGCGTGCTGCGGGCGTTGCGTCCGCTGGCCCGGCGCTCGGCGCTGACCGCGACGCTCGTCTCGCGCCTCGTCCCCGTCGCCGCCGCCGACGCCGCCCGCCTGCGCGACGCCGCCCGCCTGCGCGGCCCCGCCGCGGCGCCGGTCGGCCGTGGCCCCCTGGCCCGCCGCCTGCTCGCCGGCTCCCTCGACCGCGCAGTCGACGTGGCGGCGACCCTCGAGCTCCGTGGCTACTCCCTCGCTCTCCCTAGCCCGCCCCCGGGTGCAACGCGTTTGACGCGATATAGACGTCAAACGCGTTTCACCCGGGGCGTACATCGCTCAAGGTCGCGCTACGACAGGCGCTTTTACTTGGTCGCCGCTGTCGTGTTGATTGCGGCGATCGCCGGCAAGGCCCTCGGTGCCGACGCATTTGTCGAATATCCGACGGTCGAGATGGGCGCGGGACCGACGACGCTTGCGCTCGCGGCCGTGCTCGTCCTCGCCGGCCTCGCCCCACGAACCCCTCATCCAATGCCCCGCACCCGAACTGCATCAAATTCCCTACCTGCCAGGGGTGGAATTTGATGCACTTCGGGACGGACTTCGCCAATTCCGCCCGGATCGCGCCGGCGCTGGCGATCGAGTCGCTGACCTACGCCTACCCGTCGGCCACCGCGCCGGCCCTGCGCGACATCTCACTGGAGCTGGCGTCCGGCGAGCTCGTCCTCCTCGCCGGCCGCTCCGCCTGCGGCAAGTCGACCCTGCTGCGCGCGGCCTGCGGGCTCGTCCCGCACTTCCACGGCGGCGAGGTCGAGGGGTCCATCGAGGTCGCCGGGATCGACGCCCTCGCCAGCGGCCCGGGCGAGCTCGCCGCCGCCGTCGGCTACGTCGCCCAGGACCCCGAGACCCAGGTCGTCTCGACCACCGTCGCCGCCGAGATCGAGCTTCCCCTGGAGATGCGGGGCGACTCCCCAAGCACCCGCGCCCGCGCAGTCGAGGAGGTCGCCCTCGCCCTCGCCGTTCCGCACCTGCTCGGCCGCGCCGTCGACACGCTCTCTGGCGGCGAGCTGCAACGGGTCGCCCTCGCCGCCGCCCTCGTCACCCGCCCGAAGCTCGTCCTCCTTGACGAGCCCGCCTCGCAGCTCGACCCCGTCGCCGGCGACGAGCTGATCTGGCTGCTGCGTCGCCTCAACGAGGAGTGGGGGGTGACCATCCTCCTGGCCGAGCACCGGCTGGAGCGCTGCCTCGCCGCCGCCGACCGCGTCGTTGCGATGGACACCGGCTCGGTCGCGTTCGACGGCCTCCCGCGGGACTTTCTCGCGTGGGCACAGGAGGCGGACGCGGCCTTGGAGACCCCCGCGGCGCGCCTGTTCTCCCTCTGCGATATCGAACCCCTGCCAGTAGGCGTTCGCGACGCTCGACAAGCGCTGGTTGGTGGAGGGGAGGCGGGGCCCCTCCTCTCTCAACTTTTTCGAAGGGGCGGGGAGAGTCTGCCGCCGTCGGATCGACGAAAAAGTACAAGCCGTTCGGAGGGGCCCCGCCTCCCCTCCGACGAGGCGCTTCTGGTGCGCGATCTCTGGGTCGAGCTGGATGCTGGGGACGGACCGCGAGACGTGCTGCGTGGGATCGACCTGGCGATCCACCGGGGCGAGCGGGTGGCGCTGATGGGTCGCAACGGGGCGGGGAAGAGCACGCTGCTGAAGACCGCTGCCGGGCTGATCGATCCGGTTCGCGGCAGGGTCGGGGCGTCGGCTGGGATGGCTTTGCTGACGCAGAACCCGGGTGACTACCTCGTGCGCGAGCGGGTGGGGGACGAGCTGCCTGGGGAGGTTGGCCTGGCGGCTCTGCGGACGGTCGGGTTGGAGCATGCTCTCGACGCCGATCCGCGCGATCTCTCGGGGGGGGAGCGGCAGCGCTTGGCGCTGGCGATTGCCCTGGCGGGGCGGATCGGGGGCGACGAGCTGCCGGGCGTCGTCGCCCTCGACGAGCCGACGCGGGGCATGGACCGGGCGCGCAAGGACGACCTCGTCGCGCTGATCGAGGGCCTGGCCGCCCGCGGTGCCGGCGTCCTCGTCGCCACCCACGACGTCGAGTTCGCCGCCGCCTTCGCCGAGCGGGTGGCGCTGCTCGGCGAGGGCGTCGTCATCGCCGACGGCCCGGCGGCCGAGATCCTCTCCGGCGGCTGGTACTTCGCCACCGAGGTCGCCCGCGTCCTCGACCTGCCGGGCGTAGTCACCCCCGAGCAGGGCGCCGTCGCTCTCAAAAACCCCACCGCTGACTTCGTCTTTCTTCGCCCATACGGCGAAGAAAGACGAAGTCAGCGGGAGGAGGGGGGAGGGGGTGGGGACGGTTGATGTCCTGGCAGCTCGCCAGCTTTCTCGTTCTCGGCGCGGTCCTTATCGGCGGCTTCGCCTGGTACGAGCGCTCGCGGCCGCCCTCGCAGGTGGTGGCGCTGGTCGCCGCGCTGGCGGCGATGGCGATCGCCGGCCGCATCGCCTTCGCCGCCTTCCCCAACGTCAAGCCGACGACCGACATCGTCGTCTTCGCCGGCTACGCGCTCGGGCCGGCGCCCGGGTTCGCGGTCGGCGCCCTCACCGGCCTCGTCTCCAACTTCTGGTTCGGCCAGGGCCCCTGGACGCCGTGGCAGATGGTGGGCTGGGGACTCTGCGGCGTCCTCGGTGCCCTGCTCGCGCTCGGTACCCGCAAGGCAGGCCGCATCAGCCTCGCCGCACTTTGCGGATTTGCCGGGATCGCCTACGGTTTGCTGTTGAACTTCTCGCTCATGGCTACCTACGGCGGAGAGCTTTCCCTGCAGCGGTTCGCGGCGCTCGAGGCGCGCGCGATCCCGTTCGACGCCGCCCACGCGATCGGCAACGTCGCCTTCGCCCTGATCGCGGGGCCGGCGATGGTGCGGATGCTGGTCCGCTTCCGCCGGCGGTTCCAGTGGCGCACGCCGGCCGTCGCCACGGCGATGCTCCTCGCCCTGCTGCTGCCGGCCCTGCTGCCGGCGCCGGCCAGGGCCGAAGGCGTCGAAAGCGCCGTCACCTGGCTGCGCTCCGAGCAGAATTCCGACGGCGGCTTCGGCGCCTCCGTCGGCGATCCCTCGAGCACCGCCGTGACCGGCTGGGCGATGCTCGGCCTCGCGGCGGCCGGCCACAACCCCCACGACGTCGTTCGCAACGGCCACTCGCCGATCGACTTCCTGCGCTCCCACCTCGACGAAGCGACCAGCGCCGGCGACCTGGCGCGCACGATCGTCGCCCTCGAGGCGTCCGGCGTCGACCCGCGCTCCTTCGGGCACGAGAACCTGATCGCGGCGCTGCGCGACCGTCGCGGCAAGAACGGCTCCTTCCAGGGCTGGCCGGCGACGACGGCCTACAGCGTCGTCGCTCTGCGCACCGCCGGCGCGACCGGCGGCCTCGACCAGACGCTCTCGTGGCTGAACAAGGTCCAGAACGGCGACGGGGGCTGGGGCGACACGGCGACGTCGGCGAGCAACGTGGACGTGACCGCCGCCGTGATGCAGGCGATCCCGGAAACGAGCGCCGCCGAAAAGGGGCTCGAGTACCTGCGCCGGCACCAGCACTCGAACGGCGGCTTCGCCCTCGGCTCGGGCGGCGGCGCGGTCAACTCGCAGTCGACCGGCTGGGCGGTGCAGGCGATGGTCGCCGTCGGCGCGGCGCCGGGGCGGATCGTCTCCGGCGGCCACAGCGCGCTCGACTACCTCGCCGCCATGCAGGCGGACGACGGCCACTTCCGCTACTCGGAGGCGAGCGATCAGACCCCGGTCTGGGTGACCAGCGAGGCGCTCGTCGGCGCCGCGCGCGAATCGCTGCCGATCTGGTCCTCGCCGCGGGAAAGGAAGGAACCCGCCCAGAGCAAGGGTGAACAGTCGTCTTCGAAAACCGGCGGCAGTTCCTCCTCCGGGGGGCTCAACCTACCGCCCAGCTCCTCGGTCTCGCCGGGCGGCGCGAGCGGCGGCAGCGCCCCCAGCCCCAGCGTCCCGCTGCCGAAAGGGACCGTGCCGGCGCCGGGCGGGTCGGGGACCGAAGGGGGCGAGCTCCCGCCTGCCGGCGAGACCCAGGGAACCACGGCCGCCTTCACCGACTCCGAACCCGGCGGCGGCTCCCCGCTGATCCCGATCGGCATCGGCCTTGCCTGCACCGGGCTCGCCATCGCCCTGCCCTGGCTGCTCGGCCGGCGCTTCGACTGGTAGCGCGGGCTATGTTGCAGGCGTGGATGTCGAGACCGCGATCAGGACGCGCCGCACGCACAAGGCCTTCGGGCCGGAGCCGCTGGCGCGCGAGGAGCTGCTGGCGCTGCTCGAGCTGGCGCGCTGGGCGCCCAACCACCACCTGACCGCGCCCTGGCGCTTCCGCGTCGTCGGCCCGGCGGCGCTCGAACGGCTCAAGCAGGCGGCGGGGGAGGAGGGCGCCGCCAAGCTCGACCGCGCGCCGACCCTCGTCGTCGTCTCCTGTGCGCTCGGCGAGGACCCCGTGCAGAACGAGGAGGACCTGCACGCGACCGCCGTCGCCTCCTACATCGTCCTGCTCGGCGCCCACGCGCGCGGGCTCGCCGGCTACTGGCGCACCCCGGCGGTGCTGCGCACCCCGGCCGGTCGCGCCGCGGTCGGGCTGCCGGACTCCGAGCGCTTCGTCGGCCTCCTCCACCTCGGCCCGCTGCGCCAGGACAAGCAGCCGCCCGAGCGTCCCCCGGTAGAGCAGGCGACCGAGTTCCTCGACTGATGATCGCCCGCGCCGCGGCAATCGAGGAGGTCGCCGGCGGGCACTTCGAGGTCGTCGTGATCGGCGGCGGCATCACCGGCGCCGGCGTCGCCCTCGACGCCGCCTCGCGCGGCTACTCGGTGGCGCTGCTCGAGCGCGGCGACTACGCCGAAGGCACGTCGAGCCGCTCCTCGAAGATGGTCCACGGCGGCCTGCGCTACCTGCAGAACCTCGACCTCGGCCTCGTCCGCGAGGCGCTGCTCGAGCGCCAGCTGCTCGTCCAGCTCGCCCCCCACCTGGTCTACCCGACGCCCTTCCTCGTCCCCGACTTCCCCGACCAGCGCCGCGACCGCCGCGTCGGCATCGCGCTCAACATGTACGACGTGATGGCGACGACGCGCGTCGGCCGCGGCCGCGGCGAGATGCGCTCCGCCAAGGAGGCCGACGAGGACTTCTACTGGTCGCCCGACCGCCACCGGACGGTCGACCGCGACGAGGTGCTCGAGCTGGTGCCGTCGCTCGGGCCGCGCGACCCGAAGAACGCCTACCTCTTCTACGACTGCCAGACCGACGACGTGCGCATGGTGTTGACCGTGCTCGGCGAGGCGGAGCGCTTCGGGGCGACGATGCTGAACGGGGCCGAGGTGACGGAGGTGACGCTGGACGCGAGCGGGCGCGCCACCGGGGTCGCCTTCGTCGAGGCCGAGTCCGGCGAGCGGATCGAGGTCGGCGCCGGCAACGTCGTCAACGCGACCGGCGTCTGGGCCGACCGCATCCGGCCCGAGGAGGTGGTCGAGGAGGAGGACGTGCCGCGGATCGCGCCCAGCCGCGGCACCCACCTGCTGATCGACCGCGAGGTCCTCTCCACCGGCGAGGCCGCCTGCATCGTGCCGGCCGGGGAGGGGCGGGCGATCTTCGCCCTGCCCTGGCTCGGGCGGACGCTGGTCGGCACCACCGACAACGACTTCGACGGCGACATCGACCACCCGCGGCCGGGCGCCGAGGAAGTCGCCTACCTGCTCGACGCCGTCAACGAGTTCTTCGGCGTCTCGCTCGGCGAGTGCGACCTGGTCGGCGCCTACGCCGGGGTGCGGCCGCTGATCTCGACCGGGGACCCGAAGAAGTCGGTCGACATCTCGCGCAAGGCGGAGCTTTACGAGACCTCGTCGGGGATGCTGACGATCACCGGCGGCAAGCTGACCACCTGGCGGCGGATGGCGAAGCAGACCGTCGACCGGCTGGTCGAGCGCGAGGGCCGCGACGCGCCCTGTCACACGGCCGAGATCCCGCTCGGGATGGAGGCGCGCGAGGAGGACCTGGTCGCGCCGGACGGGGTGGGGGAGGAGGCGATCGACCAGCTCGCCTTCCGCTACGGGCACGCGGCCCGCAAAGTCCTCGCCCTCGCCCGCGAGGACCCGCGCCTGGCGGAGCCGATCGTGCCCGGCCGCCCCGACCTCCTCGCCGAGGTCGTGGTCGCCGCCCGCCACGAGCAGGCGCGCAACGTCGCCGACGTGCTCCTGCGGCGCACGCGGCTCGGCCTGCTCGCCGCCCCGCAGCTGCGCGACGTCGACTCGGTGCGGGCCGTCGCCGCCGCGATGGGCGAGGAGCTGGGCTGGTCCCGACGCGAGGTCAAGCGTGCCGCCGAGGCCTGGCCGGCGGCCGCGGCGGAGGCGGGGATCGACCCCGCTCGCTCACTCGCCCGTCCCCTCCAATAACCTGCCGCTTCGATGACGAAAGCAGAGCTGGAGTCCAAGCACATCGCCGAGTTGCACACGCTCGCCGCCGAGGCCGGCCTGTCCGGCTACCGGATGATGCGTCGCGAGGAGCTGATCGAGAAGCTCGCCGACGAGAAGCCGGCGCGGCCCTCCGAGGGGCGGCAGCGCGAGCGGGGCGAGCGCCCGCAGCGCCGTCGCCGGGAGCGGAAACCGCGCCAGCCCGCCAAGCCGGAGCCCAAGGGGGAGGAGCGGAAGGCTCCCAAGCCGGAGCCCAAGGCAAAGCAGGAGCCAGCCCGTCCCGAGTCCGCGCCTGCCCCGGCGGCGCGGCCACGGCGCAGGCGCCGTCGCTTCGGGCGCCGCCGCAAGGGCGTCGGTCCCGCCGACCTGCTGCTGCCGCCGGCCGGCCGCCAGACCCTCGTCTACGGCGAGAGCCGCGAGTCCTGCACGGCGCTGCTGCGCGAGATCGCCGCCGAGCTGTCGGGCGGCAAGGGCCCCGACCCGATCGCCCTGCTGGTCGATCCCAGCCCCGAGGAGCTGGCCGACTGGCGGCGCGAGGCGCCGGGTGCCGAGATCGTCGCCGCCGGCAAGGCTCGGCACGCCAGCGACGCGCTGGCCCAGGCGGTGCGGCGCGCCGAGGGCGGCGAAGACGTGATCTTCCTGATCGACTCGCTGAGCCGCCTCGAAGACGCCGGCGCCGCCCAGGAGATCTTCGACGGCGGCCAGGGCCTCTCAGCTACCGGTTCCCTCACCGTCGTGGCGGCGCTAGAGCGTCCCGCCTGAAGCGGCGGTCCCGGTAGGGGCGAAGCGTCTTGTGCTTTTTTCGCGGGTTCCCTCCTCGGACGGCTCTAGCCGCCGTCGAAAAAGTTAAGCGGAGCCCCTGCCGGGACCGCCGCTACCGCCTATACGCGATCCGCCGCCAGGAAGGCTCTTTGGAGAGCTCGATCAGCTCCGAGCTGCGCTCGGGCTGGACGTAGCCGAAGGTCTGCGTGCGCTCGTCGAAGACGACGTCCAGCTCGCCCTCCTTGACCCGCTGGTCGAGCCAGGCGCCGCGGAAGACGAGACGGCGCAGCCAGTGCACGAGGCTGCGGTTGGCGGGGCCGACGAGGTCGTCCCAGTTCTCGTTGATGTGCTCGCCGAGGCGCGAGCTGGGCTCGGCGATCTCGCCGCTGACGGCGAGGTCGAGCAGGTCGTCGAGCTCCTCCGGGCTGAGGCCCTGGTCGACGAAGCCGAGCTTCACCGCGGCCTGCTCGACCCGCTGCCCGAAGTCCCCCTCGTTGAAGGCGAAGCGCAGCTCGCCGTACTCGAGCACGTAGTCGGAGCCAGACTCGTAGTTCCCTCTGCGGGTCGTTTTCTTATTCACGGTTGAAGCCCATCCCGCCCCCGCAAGCCCAGCGGGAGCAGGTGCTGGATCATGCCGATCATCGTAGTCCGATGTCGCTGCGCCCCGTGCCTGAAACGCCGTTTGCACTCCCCCGCATATCGCGCCGCTCGATGCATCGAGCACACTGGAGTGTGCACAATCGATCGAACGGCGATGATCGACCTGCACTGCCACATCCTTCCCGGGGTCGACGACGGGGCGCTCGACCTGGCGGACAGCGTCGCGATGGCGCGCCAGGCGGTCAACGACGGGATCGAGACGATCTGCGCGACGCCGCACATCCGCCACGACCACGACGTGCGCATCGACGAGGTCGCCGAGCGGGTGGCGGCGGTCAACCGCCACCTGCGCGGCGAGGGCATCCCGGTCGAGGTGCTGAGCGGGGGGGAGGTGGCGGAGACCGCGGTCGAGGCGTTGAGCGAGGAGGAGCTGGGACGGGTCGCGCTCGGGGGCGGTCGCTGGGTCCTGCTCGAGCCGGCGCCGGGACCGCTCGGCGAGAGCCTCGAACGCCGCGTCGAGCAGCTCGCGGAGCGCGGGCGCCGGGCGCTGATCGCCCACCCCGAGCGCCACCTCTCCGCCGACATGTTCGAGCGGATCGCGCGGCTGGTCGAGCTGGGCGCCCTGGTCCAGGCAACCGCCGACTTCTTCCTGCGCGAGGAGATGGCGGCGGGGATGCTGGCGCTCGCCGAGGCCGGCCTCGTCCACGTGCTCGCCAGCGACGCCCACTCCTCGCACGGCGGCCGCCCGGCGAAGCTGGCCGCCGCCTTCGAGCGCCTCGCCACGGTCGAGCCCGCCGCCTCCCACCTCGAGTGGATGCGCGACACCGCCCCCCGCGCGATCGTCGAGGGCGAGGATCTGCGACGTCCCTTCTAAGAACCTGTCTCAAGAGAGCGCAGCTCGACCCGACGGGCGAGATCCTCGACCACGGCGCGTTCGGCGCTGCCGAGGCCGTGGCGGAGGAAGTTGGCGGCGCCGGCGGCGGCGCCGATCCGCAGCGTCTCCCCCCACTCCAGACCGGCGGCCATGCAGGCGGCGAGGCCGCCCATCATCGAGTCCCCGCAGCCCTCGCGGGCGCCGCGCTCGAAGCGCGGCGGGATCAGCTCCCAGGCCTCGTCCCCGCGCAGCACCATCGCCGGCTCCTCGGCGCGGGTGACTATCGCCGCCCCGGCGCCCGCCGCGAGCAGTCTCTCCATCGCCGCCCGCATCCGCGCCTCGCCGTCGACCGGGCCCTCGACGTACTTGGCGATCTCCCAGTCGTTGATCTTGACCAGGTCGGGGCCGCCCTCCAGGGCGCTCTCGAGCCGCGGCGGCGAGAGGTCGACGAGGACCGGCGTGCCGTTCGCCTTCACGTCGGCGACCAGGTCGCCGTAGATCTCCAGCGGCAGCGCCTCGCCGGGATAGGGCCCGCAGAGGGCGAGCACGTCGGCGTCGAGCGCCGCCGCGCAGGTGGCCGAGAAGAGGCTGTCGACCTCGTGGCGCGAGGGCGGCATGCCGGCGCTCTGGGCGACCGGGACCCGCTCGCCGCCGCGGCGGTCGTGGATGTAGGCGCCGCTGGCGACGCCGGTCTCGATCAGCCGCAGCTCGATCGGCAGCTGCTCCAGAAGCGGCCGCAGCGCCGTCCCGCACTCGCCGCCGATGAAGCCGCAGAGCGTCGTCGCGGCGCCGAGCTCGGCCGCCATCCGCGCCACCCAGACGCCCTGTCCGGCCGCGTGCACGTGGATGTCGTCGCCACCGTCGGCCGTCAGCGCCTCGATCGTCACCGAGAGCATCGGGTTCGGGCCGAAGACCGCGACTTTCCCAGGCATGGGCGCAGGGTAGAGGGGGAGAGAGTCGGAGGCTGCGCCCTTGTATGGGACGTGACGCCGCGCCGGCTCCGCGATCTGCCCACCGCCGACGTCCTCGGGCACGGGGTCCCGGTCGCCGCCACGCGGCGCGCCCGCCTGCTCGGCCTCGCCCACCTCGACCTCGAGGAAGCCGGACCGGGCCTGCTGATCCCGCGCTGCGCCGGCGTCCACACCTTCGGCATGCGCTTCCCGCTCGACCTCGTCTTCCTCGATCGCGACGGCGCGCCGCTCTCTGCGCGGCTCGCGCTGCCGCCGCGCCGCCTCGCCTACGATCGCCGGGCGCGCGCCGTGCTTGAGCTACCCTCATCCCACGGAGAATCGGTCGCCGCGGGCTGGGGGGCCGTCCGTCGAGGATGACCGTACGCGAAGTACACGTCCCTTCGCTCTCACTGGAGCGCCTGCGCGGCGTGATCGAGCCGCAGGCGTGGCAGCGCCTCGAAGCGGGCCTCCAGCGCGCCGCCGTCCTGCTCGAGGGCCGCCAGGTCTGGAACGTCAACTCGACCTCCTCCGGCGGCGGCGTTGCCGAGATGCTCTGGTCCTGGGTCGGGCTGGCGCACGGCCTCGGCATCGGCATGCGCTGGCTGACGATCGGCGGCGACGCCGGGTTCTTCGCCCTGACCAAGCGCCTCCACAACTACCTGCACGGCGAGCTCGGCGACGGCGGCCCCCTCGGGGCCGAGGAGCGCGCCCTCTTCGAGCGCGTGAGCGAGGAGAACGCCGCCGAGGTGCTCGAGCAGATCGGCCCCGACGATGTCGTCTTCCTCCACGACCCGCAGACCGCCGGCCTCGTCCCCCACCTCGCCGCCGCCGGGCGCACCGTCGTCTGGCGCTGCCACATCGGCGCCGACGAGCGCAACGAGCTGACCGCCGCCGGCTGGGGCTTCCTCGAGCCCTACGTGCGCGAGGCCGACGCGGTGGTTTTCTCGCGCCGCACCTACGTCCCCGACTTCTGCGAGGGGATGACGGCGGCGATCGTCCCGCCTTCGATCGACGCCTTCTCGCCCAAGAACCAGGAGATGGCGCCGGCGCAGGTGCGGTCGATCCTGCGGCTGACCGGGTTGCTCGCGCCCGACGGCGACGACGGCGCCGAGCCGACCTTCCAGCGCCCCGACGGCGGCGCGGCGCGGGTCGAGCGCCGTTGCGAGGCGCTCGGCGACGGCGGGCTTCCCGACGCCGGCGCGCCGCTCGTCGTCCAGGTCTCCCGCTGGGACCGGCTCAAGGACCCGGTCGGGGTGCTGCGCGGCTTCGCCGAGGTCGAGAGCGACGGCCACGGCGCCCACCTGATCCTCGCCGGACCCAGCCTCGGCTCGGTCACCGACGACCCCGACGGCGCCACGGTGCTCGCCGAAGTCGAGGCCGAGCGGCGCCGGCTGCCCGCGGGGGTCCGGCGCCGCGTGCTGCTCGCCTGCCTGCCGATGGACGACCTCGACGAGAACGCGGCGATCGTCAACGCGCTCCAGCGCCAGGCGGCGATCGTCGCGCAGAAGAGCCTCAAGGAGGGCTTCGGGCTGACCGTGACCGAGGCGATGTGGAAGGCGCGGCCGGTCGTCGCCACGGCGACCGGCGGCATCGTCGACCAGATCGAAGACGGGGTCGACGGCGTGCTGCTGAAGAACCCGCTCGACCAGACGGCGTTCGCCGCCGCGATCGGCCGCCTGCTCGAGTCGCCCGAGCGCGCCCGCGCGATCGGCGAAGCGGCGCGTGAGCGGGTCCGCGCCCACTTCCTCGAGGATCGCCACACGCTCCAGTACGTCGAGCTGATGGAGCGACTGCTGGGATGAAGTACGTCTACGCCTTCGAGGAGGGAACCCGGGAGATGCGAGAGCTGCTCGGCGGCAAGGGCGCCAACCTGGCCGAGATGGCGCGGCTCGGCCCGCCGGTCAGGGTCCCGGCCGGCTTCACCGTCAGCACCGAGGCCTGCGTCGCCTACCTCGCCGCCGGCGACGCCTTCCCGCCCGGGCTCGAGCGCCAGCTCGACGAGGCGCTGGCGCTGCTGGAGGAGAAGGCGGGAAGGCGCCTCGGCGACCCCGCCGACCCGCTGCTCGTCTCGGTGCGCTCGGGGGCGCGCGAGTCGATGCCCGGGATGATGGACACGGTGCTCAACCTCGGCCTCGGCGACTCGGCGGTTGAGGGCCTCGCCGCGCGCACCGCCAACGAGCGCTTCGCCTGGGACTCCTACCGGCGCTTCGTGCAGATGTTCGGCAACGTCGTCGCCGGGATCGACGGGATGCTCTTCGAGCGGGCGATCCGCGCGGTCAAGGCAGAGCGCGGCGTCGCCCTCGACACCGAGCTCGACGCCGCCGACCTGCGCCGCCTGGTCGGCGACTTCGAGCGGATCTTCGCCGAGCGGACCGGGCGCGAGTTCCCGCGGGCCCCGCGCGACCAGCTGCGCGAGGCGGTCGCCGCGGTGTTCGGCTCCTGGAACGGCGCGCGGGCGGTCGAGTACCGGCGCCTCAACCGCATCCCCGACGAGTGGGGCACTGCGGTCAACGTGCAGCAGATGGTCTTCGGCAACAAGGGCGATGACTCGGGCTCCGGCGTCGCCTTCAGTCGCGACGAGATCACCGGCGCGCCGCGCCCCTCCGGCGACTTCCTCTTGAACGCGCAGGGCGAGGACGTCGTCTCCGGCACCCGCGACACCGCCGACCTGGACGAGATGGCGCGCCTGCTGCCCGAGGCGCACGCGCAGCTGATCGAGATCGTCGCGGCGCTGGAGCGCCACTTCGGCGACATGCAGGACGTCGAGTTCACGGTCGAGGAGGGGACCCTCTACATGCTCCAGACGCGCGCCGCGAAGCGGCCGCCGCACGCCGCCGTTCGGGTCGCCGTCGACATGGCGAACGAGGGGATCCTCAGCCGCGCCAAGGCGATCGCCAAGCTCGACGCGGCGAAGCTGGAGGCGCTGCTGCACCCCTCCTTCGACCCCGAGTTCGAGCTGGAGCCGCTGGCCACCGGCGTGCCGGCCTCGCCGGGCGCCGCCAAGGGCGCGATCGTCTTCGCCGCCGAGCGCGCGGTCGAGCTGGCCGAGCGGGGAGAGGCGACGATCCTCGTCCGCCCCTTCACTGAGGCCGACGACGTCGCCGGCTTCCACGCCGCGCGCGGCATCCTCACCTCCGAGGGCGGCAAGGCCTCGCACGCGGCGCTGGTCGCGCGCGGCATGGGGCGGCCCTGCGTCGTCGGCGCCTCGGCGCTGGAGATCGATCTGGAGGCGCGGCGGATGCGGGTCGGCGACACGGAGCTCGGCGAGGGCGAGGAGATCGCGATCGACGGCGGCAGCGGCGCCGTCACCGCGCAGGACGTTCCGCTCGTCCCCGCCGAGGTCGACGAGCATTTCCGCACCGTGCTCGAGTGGTCGGACGAGCTGCGCCGGCTGGGTGTGCGCGCCAACGCCGACCGGCCCGAGGACGCCGCCGTCGCGCGCCGCTTCGGCGCCGGCGGGATCGGCCTCTGCCGCACCGAGCACATGTTCCTCGGTGAGCGCCAGGCGCTGATGCAGCGGGTGATCCTGGCCGAGGGCGAGGAGGAGCGCCGCGCCGCGCTGGCCGAGCTGGAGCCGCTCCAGCGGGCCGACTTCGAAGGCCTGTTCGCCGAGATGGCCGGCCTGCCGGTGACGATCCGCCTGCTCGACCCGCCGCTGCACGAGTTCCTGCCCCGCGCCGAAGACGTGGTGGCGGACGAGCCCCTCCTCCGGCGGGTCAGGCAGCTGGAGGAGGTCAACCCGATGCTGGGCACGCGCGGCTGCCGGCTCGGGCTCGAGTTCCCGGAGATCTACGAGACGCAGGTGCGGGCGATCGTCAGCGCGGCCGCGGCGGTGCGCGGGCGCCAGGGGAGCGCGCCGGAGCTGGAGATCATGATCCCGCTGGTCGGCTACGAGCGCGAGCTGGTCGAGATGCGCGAGCTGGTCGAGCGCGCCGCGGCGGCGTCGAGCGAGGCGGCCGAGGGAGAGCCGGTGCCGTTCCGCGTCGGGACGATGATCGAGCTGCCCCGCGCCTGCCTGATCGCCGACCGCCTCGCCGCGCACGCCGAGTTCTTCAGCTTCGGCACCAACGACCTCACCCAGACGACGCTCGGCTTCTCCCGCGACGACTCCGAGGGCCGCTTCCTGAGCGAGTACCTGCGGCGCAAGATCGTCACTCGCAGCCCTTTCGAGACGGTCGACGCCGAGGGGGTCGGCCGTCTCGTGGAGACGGCGGTCGAGCTCGGCCGCGGCGCCCGCCCCGAGCTCGACCTCGGGATCTGCGGCGAGCACGGCGGCGACCCCGACAGCATCGCCTTCTTCCACCGCGCCGGCCTCGACTACGTCAGCTGTTCGCCCTTCCGCGTGCCGATCGCCCGCGTCGCCGCCGCGCAGGCGGCGCTCTAGCTCGGGACGTCCCGCCCGGATTCCCGCACTTTGCGGAACGTTCGTCCAGCCAGGGGGGAGAGTTCCCGCCGCCGCGCCCTTGGGAGCCCGTGCTTCCGCAACGCCGAGAGATCGCCAGCGTCGTCGTCTGCGAGGACGACGCGCCGACCCTGGAGCTGCTCTGCGAGAGCCTGACGGCCGATTGCTTCGGCGTGCTGCCGGCGCCGAGCGCCGCCGATGCGCTGCGGCTCTGCCGCTTCAAGCAGCCGGACCTGATGCTGCTGGACGTCGCCCTGCCCGACGCCTCCGGGCTCGACGTGCTGCGTGAGATCCGCGATGCCGACGGCGTCGTCTCGCGCTTCGACCCGCGCCTGCCGGTGATCGTGCTGAGCGGGCGCGGCGCCGACGAGGAGCGCGTGCGCGGGCTCGAGCTCGGCGCCGACGACTACGTGGTGAAGCCCTACGTGTACGGGGAGCTGCGGGCGCGGATGAAGGCGGTCCTGCGGCGCGCCGGCCAGGCCCGTGGCGGGCCGATCCGGGTGGGCGAGGTCGTCGTCGACCCGGCGCGCCACCGGGCCTGGGTCGGAGCGCGCGAGGTGCGGCTCTCGAAGAAGGAGTTCGCGCTGCTGCGCGTCCTGGCCTCCGACCCGCACCGCGTCTTCGCCAAGCACGAGCTGCTGGCGCAGGTGTGGGGGCAGCAGGCGCCGACCAAGACTCGCACCCTGGACTCGCACGCGAGCCGCCTGCGGCGCAAGCTCGACCCCGAGCGTGCGCGCTTCGTCGTCAACTGCTGGGGAGTCGGCTACCGGCTCCTGGATGGATGATCGAGCCGGCCGGAACGTTCGCGGGCTGGCCGCTGGCGGCGACGATGGCCGCCCTCGTCGCCGCGCAGGGGCTGCGCGCCGGCCGCCGGCGCAGCTCGCTCAACGAGGCGCTGCACGAGCTGCGCCGGCCGCTCCAGACGATCGCCCTCGCCGGCGCCGGCGCCGCGGGCGGCGGCGCGCAACCCGTGCTGGAGAGCTCGGTGCGGCTCGCCGCGGCGGCGCTGGAGCGGCTCGACCGCGAGGTCAACGGCGGAACGGCGCTGCGGTTGCCGGCCGAGCCGATCGAGCTGCGGGCGCTGCTCGACTCGGCGGCGCGGCGCTGGCGCTCGCGGGCGAGCCTCGGCGGCGGCTCGCTGCGGCTGCGCTGGCGAGCGGGGGACGCGGTCGTCCACGGCCATCGGGTCGAGCTCTCCCAGGCGCTCGACAACCTGATCGTCAATGCGATCGAGCACGGCGGGCCGCGCATCTCGATCGACGCCCGTCCATACAAGGGGAGGGTGCGGGTCGTCGTCGCCGACTCCGGCCGCGCCTCACGGCCCGAGTCGCGGCGGGGCGCCCCGGGCGCGGTGATAGCGCGGCTCTCGGGGGGACGCCGCCCCGGCCACCGCCCC
>JBLMYD010000134.1:0-23512 GCA_050258095.1 Chloroflexota bacterium | reverse complement strand
TGGGTGACCTCCTGACGTCAGGCCGCGGCTGCTCCATTCAGCCGCTTTTTGCCTGCTCAGGAGGTCATTCTCGTGACGGGAGCGGACGGATCAGGTGCGGGTGAATCGGTGGATTCAGGTTTAAGGACGAGACTGTCCGCCGTCCGCTGTGGCGGTAGCGTGGCCGCGGTGACGAGGTCGGAGGAGATCGCGGTACGGGTAATCGTGCGCGGCCGCGTCCAGGGCGTCTTCTTCCGCGATACGACGGTGCGGCGGGCGCGCGAGCTCGGCGTCGCCGGTTGGGTGCGCAACGCCGAGGACGGCAGCGTGCTCGTCCACGCCGAGGGGTCCAAGGCGGCGGTTGAGGGGCTCCTCGGTTTCCTCCACCAGGGACCCCGGACCGCGCGGGTCGAGAGCGTCGAGGTCGAGAGCGTCAAGCCCGAGGGGCACGAGCAGTTCGCGGTCCGCGGCGTCGCCGCCGGGGTCTTCGTCGTCCAGGAGCACGCGGCGACCGCCCGTCACTTCGACCTGCGCCTCGAGGTCGGGGGAGCGATGCGGTCGTGGGCCGTGCCCAAAGGCCCGTCGCTGGACCCGGCGGTCAAACGGCTCGCCGTCCAGGTCGAGGACCACTCGCGGGAGCACAACTCCTTCGAGGGTCGCACCGAGGGTGGCGCCGTGATCGTCTGGGACCGGGGGAGCTACGAGCAGGGCGGACGGGTCGCCTGGCCCGAGGCGCTCGAGCGCGGCCACGCCGTCTTCGTCCTCCGCGGCGAGAAGCTGCGCGGCGGCTTCGCCCTGCAGCGCACCGGCCCCGCCGGCGAGAAGGCGCGCTGGCTGCTGATCAAGCGCCGCGACGAGGAGGCGCGCCCCGGCTCCGACGTGGTCGCCGAGCGGCCGGAGTCGGTGCTCGGCGGCGGCACCCTCGACGATCTGCTCGAGGAGGGCTGAGGCGCCGCGCTTCAATCGACCAGGATGTAGTCGATCGGCCTCATCTCGTTCGGCTCGTTACCGTTCGTCGCCGATCCTCTCGGGGGTCTCCCCTTTGATGCTTCCACCACAAGCAGCCACTGGACATAGACGGAGGCGGGTGCGATGGCCGGCCGCATAGTCGTCTTCGGCGCCACCGGGTACACCGGCCGCCTCGTCTCGGAAGCGCTCGTCGCCCGCGGGCAGAAGCCGACACTGGCCGGCCGCGACGCCGGCCGCCTGCGGTCTTTGGCCGGCGAGCTCGGCGGTCTCGAGACCGCCGTCGCCGACGTGGCGCGTCCCGAGACCGTCGCCGCCCTGGTCGAGCGCGGCGACGTCCTTGCCAGCACGGTCGGGCCCTTCGCCCGCTGGGGCGGACCCGCCCTCGACGCGGCGATCGGCGCCGGCGCCCACTACATCGACTCGACCGGCGAGCCTTCGTTCATCCGGCGCGTCTTCGAGCGCGAGGGGCCGCGGGCCGAGCAGGCGGGCTGCGGGCTGCTCACCGCGATGGGCTACGACTGGGTCCCCGGCAACCTTGCCGGCGCCCTCGCCCTGCGCGATGCGGGCGACGCGGCCGCCGCCGTGCGCATCGGCTACTTCTTCCGCGGCCGGGCCGGCTCCGACAGCGCCAGCGGCGGCACGAAGGCATCGGCGATGGGCGTCTTCCTCGATCCCCAGTACCGCTGGCACGACGGCCGCATCGTCGACGAGCGCAGCTCACACCGCGTGCACAGCTTTGAGCTCGGCGGGCGGTCCAGGCCCGCGGTCGCTTCGGGGAGCAGCGAGGCGTTCGCCCTGCCGCGGTTCCATCCCGGCCTGCGCGAGGTCGACGTCTACGTCGGCTGGTTCGGCGGCGCGACCAAGGCGATGGCCTTCGCCTCGCGGGGGACGTCGGCGCTGCTTCGCATCCCGGGAGCGCGGTCCGCGGCCCACGCCGCGGTCAACCGCTTCGTCAAGGGCTCGACCGGCGGCCCCAGCCCCGAGCAGCGAGAGGGCAGGGGCTCGGAGATCGTCGCCGAAGCGCTCGACGCATCCGGCCGGGTGCTCGCCACGGTCCGGGTCGAGGGGGTAAACGGCTACACCTTCACCGGCGCGATGATCGCCTGGGCCGCCGAGCAGGCCGCCGCCGGCGGGCTGCAGGGCACAGGTGCCCTCGGCCCGGTCGACGGCTTCGGCCTCGACGCCCTCGAGCAGGGCGCCGCCGAGGCCGGCATCCGCCGCGTCGACTAGCGCAGACGCGACCTTCGCCTCAATCGCCGGTCGTAACGCATTTCCAATGCATTGCATGGAAAACGCGTTACGACCTGAACCAGAGGCCGGGTTACGCCCGTAAACCGGGCGACAGACGGCCGAGTGCCGGCCACCGACGATTCGAGGAGGACTCGTGAACAGGATCTATCTGGCCGCCGCCACGCTGGCGCTCGGCCTCGCCCTCGCGGTCGCGGGCTGCGGCGGCAGCTCGGGCTCCAGCGGGGAAAGCGGCTACAGCTACGGCTCGAGCGAAGAAAGCACCGCCGCGAGCAAGACGGCGAGCGAAGCGAACGCGAGCGGGGCGGGGGCCGCGACGCTCGCGGTCAAGAACCTCGGCGGCGACGTCGGCAGCGTGCTGGTCGACGCGGAAGGCCTCACGCTCTACTACTTCGAGAAGGACAAAGGCGGCAAGTCGGCCTGCTCCGGGGCCTGCGCGAGCGCCTGGCCGCCGCTGACGACGGAAGGCGCGCCGCAGGGGACCGGTGGCGTGCTGGCGGCGAAGCTGGGCACGACCCGGCGCAGCGACGGCGCTTCGCAGGTGACCTACGCCGGCTGGCCGCTCTACACCTACGTCGGCGACAAGGCGCCCGGCGAAGACAACGGCACCGACCTGAAGTCCTACGGCGCCTCCTGGTACCCGCTGCACCCGAACGGGGAGAAGGCGGGGGATTAGCCCGGGGGGACGCCCGCCCGCCCGTCGCCCTAGCCTGTGCGGCAGGTTAGAGGCGATGGGCGAGCTCATCTACGAAACGCGGACGATCCGCTACGACGAGTACGGCGAGGGCGAGCGGCTGCTCGTCCTCGTCCACGGGCTGCTGATGAACGGCCGCATGTTCGAGCGGCTCGCCCCCGCCCTCGCCGAGCACGGCAACCGCGTCGTCTGCGTCGACCTGCTCGGCCACGGCCGCTCCGACCGGCCCGAGGACCTGCGCCTCTACTCGATGCCGCTCTTCGCCCGCCAGGTCGCGGCGCTGCTCGACCACCTCGAGCAGCCGCAGGCGGTCGTCGGCGGCACCTCGCTCGGCGCCAACGTCGTGCTCGAGCTCGCCACGCACAGCCCGGAGCGGGTCCGCGGCCTCTTCATCGAGATGCCGGTGCTCGACAACGCCCTGCCCGCGGTCGCCGCCGCCTTCGCGCCGCTGCTGCTCGGCCTGCGCCTGGCGCGGCCCGCGTTCGAGCTCACCGCGCTGCTCACGTCGGCGATTCCGCGCACTCACCACATCGCCGACATGGGCCTCGACTGGGTGCGCCAGCGCCCGGGACCGTCCGGCGCCGTGCTCGAGGGCCTGCTCCTCGGCGAGACCGCCCCGCACCGCGAAGAGCGGCGCGAGATCCGCCAGCCGGCGCTGATCGTCGGCCACCCGCGCGACCCCCTGCACCCGTTCAGCGACTCGGGGATGCTGGCCGAAGAGCTGCCCAACGCCCGCCTCGTCGAGGCTCGCTCGATCCTCGAGTGGCGCCTGCGGCCGGGGCGCCTCGATGCCGAGCTGGCGGCCTTCCTCGCCGAGGTCTGGAGCGAGTCTCCCGTCTCCGCTGCCTAGCCGGACTCGTGTACTAACAAGAACTTGTCACGGTACGGCCCGAGATGTTAGGATGCCCAGGAATTTCAGATCAGTCAGAGGGATTGGGAGAATCCCCGGGGTCCGAGGGAGGACCCGAGACAGAGTGGCACCCTTCGCACCAGTGCCTTAATCGGTCAAAGGGCCGGCCTTAAAAGCCGGAGATCCGGGTTCGAGCCCCGGCTGGTGCATAGCTATGCAAACCCGCAACGGCAAATAGCTATGGCTGCCAATCTCTTCGACTTCTTCGACGAGATCGCCGCCGGACCCGAGGGCCGGCCGCTCTGGGCCGCGCGCGCTCCTTACCAGCCCGACGAGCGCTACGACCTGATGCTCGTGCCGCGGGTGCGCGAGTGGCAGGAGGACGCGGACGCGCTCGCTGCCCTGGAGCGGATCGAGGCCGACCCGATCGTCGCCCGGCTCGACCGCGAGGGCAGGCAGGTCTGGGTCCGCCTCGCCGACGAGTGGGTCGAGCGCACCGGGGAGGCGCTGCTCGCCGGCGAGACCGCCGACCACAGCGACCTCGCCGCCGGGCGGACCTTCGCGCTCAACTTCTGGGACGCCAACTCGACCAAGGCGCTGCACATCGGCCACCTGCGCAACCTGGCGCTCGGCAACGCCCTCGGCGCGGCGCTCACCGAGGCCGGCGGCAAGGTCGAGCGGCGCAGCATCATCTGCGACATCGGCCGCAGCATGGGCGAGGCGATGGCCGGCGTCGTGAGCAGCGGCAAGGACACCCAGTCCTCGCTCGACGCCGGCGTCAAGAGCGACCACTTCGTCGGCGCCTGCTACGCCGAGTACGTCAAGGCGGGCCCGCTGCTGAACGGCAACGGCGACGACAACCCGGCGACCTCGCTGACCCGCGAGCTCGACGTCCACCACGACAGCGCCGACGAGCTGCTACAGCGGGTCCTCGACGGCGACCAGGCGGCGATCGAGCTCTGGTCGAAGACCCGCGCCTGGGTGATCTCCGGCCAGCGCAAGACGCTGGCCCGGCTTGGCATCGCCTTCGACCGGGTCTTCTTCGAGTCCGACTTCCTGCCCGAGGTGGCCGAGCTGTCCAACCTCGGCCTCGAGCACAACATGCTGCAGCGACGTCCCGACGGCGCCGTGATCTACCTCACCGACCGCGAGGAGCTGGAGGAAATGCCGCTGCTGCGCGCCGACGGGCTGCCGACGCAGCACATGCGCGCGCTCGCCTACTGGATGGCGGCGCCGGGCCTCGAAGGCACGACCTCGATCCAGGTCTGCGGCCTCGAGTGGGTCTCCCACGTCACCTGCCGGCGCCAGCTGATGGACGAGATGATGGCCAAGGGCGCCGGCGCCGACATCAACCATCCCAAGCACGACATCTTCCACGGGATGGTCTCCAAACAGAGCGAGTCGGTCTCCTCGAGCAAGAAGAACGCGCTGCTGATCGACGAGCTGGCCGAGTGGATCGAGGAGGCGATGGAGGCCGAGCCCGAGCGGGTCGGCGTGCGCGACCGCCACCCCTCGGCCGAACACATCGTGCCCCAGGTCGCGCTCGGCTACTTCCTCATGCACACCAACACGAAACCGCTCGACTTCGAACCGGCGAAGCTGCTGCGCGAGGAGCAGAGCCTCGGTTGGGACCTGGCCCGCGCCCGCGCCCACAACGGCGACGGGGTGCCGGCGGCGGGCGAGCCCGCCGCGGACCCCGAGTACCGCTTCGCCGTCGTCCAGTCGGAGATGTACCGGCGCCACCTGCAGCAGGCGGTCGAGCGGCTCGACGTCAGCCCGATGGCGCGCTGGGTCGCGCACCTCTCGCGCTGGTACGTCGAGGAGGACCGCAACCCGCGGGTGCAGGAGGCGATCCAGGCCGCGCTCGGCCAGGGCGCGACCGGCCTCGGGCTGGAGGCGGCGGCACGATGAGGACGCTCCTCGTCGACAACCACGACTCCTACACCTACAACGTCTTCCACCTGCTCGCCGGGGTCTCCGGCGAGGAGCCGATCGTCGTCGACAACGACGCCGTCTCCTGGCGGGCGCTCTCGCGCTGGGACTTCGACGCGATCGTCCTCTCGCCGGGCCCGGGGACGCCGCGGCGCTGGCACGACTTCTGCGTCTGCGACGACATCCTCCGCTACAGCGAGATCCCGGTGCTGGGCATCTGCCTCGGTCACCAGGGCCTGGGCAAGATGCTCGACGGCCACGTGAGCAGCGCGCCGGAGGCGATGCACGGCCGCCTCAGCAAGATCTTCCACGAAGGGGCCAACCTCTTCGCCGACATTCCGCAGGGGTTCCCCGTCGTCCGCTACCACTCGCTGGCGATCACCGGCATGGGCACCGACGGCAACGTCTGCGCGTGGGCGGACGACGGGGTCGTGATGGGGATCGAACACCGCCGCCGGCCGCTATGGGGCGTCCAGTTCCACCCGGAGTCGATCGCCACCACCCACGGGGCGACGCTCGTGCGCAACTTCTACGCCCTGGCCGAGCGGCGCAGGGCGCCGAGCGCCCGTCCGGCGCGGCGCCCGGCGGCGCCCTCGCGCCGCGTCGAGGCCCCTCGCACCGGTGCCTCGGACACGAAGCTGCTGATGCGAACGGTCCCCGGCGAGCCCTCGACCGAGGCCCTCTTCGAAAGGCTGTTCGCCGCCGAGGAGCACGCCTTCTGGCTCGACAGCGCCGACGCGCCGACGCGGCTGGCGCAGAGCTCCTACCTGGGGACGAGCGCCGGCGAGGATCGCTGCGTGCTCGAGTACACCGTCGACGACGGCGCCGTCCAGATGCACGGCCCCGAGGCGACGACGCTCGAACGCGGCTCGATCTTCGAGGTGCTAGACCGCGAGGTCGCCAAGCGCTCGATCGAGACGCCGGCCGGGCAGGCGCCCAACCTGCTCGGCGGCTTCGTCGGCTACCTCGGCTACGAGCTGAAGGCCGACTGCGGCTCGCCCAACGTCCACCGCTCCGACGTGCCCGACGCGGTGCTGCTCTTCGCCAACCGGCTGATCGCCGTCGACCACGTCCGCCACCGCACCCACCTGATGGCCCTCTACCGCGAGGACGAGGGCGCCGCCGAGAGCTGGCTCGACGAGGCGGAGGGCGCCGTGCTCGAGGCGCTCGCCGACAGCGAGGCGGTGCAGCCCGACCCGGCGCAGGCCTTCGGCGAGCCGACCGCGAGCCACGTCTGCTTCGACTGCGGCCGGGGCCGCGCCCAGTACCTCGCCGACATCGTCCGCAGCCAGGCCGAACTGGCCGCCGGCGAGTCCTACGAGGTCTGCCTCACCGACCAGATCTCGACCGCTGCCGAACCCGACCCCTTCGACCTCTACCGCAACCTGCGGCGCAGCAACCCGGCGCCCTTCGCCGCCTACCTGAAGCTCGGCGAGGTGGCGGTGGTCAGCTCCTCGCCCGAGCGCTTCCTCTCGGTCGACCGCGACCGTCGCGTCGAGGCGCGGCCGATCAAGGGCACGACGCCGCGCGCGGAGGACCCCGAGCAGGACGCGGCGCTGAAGGCGACGCTGACCAACGACGAAAAGACCTACGCCGAGCACCTGATGATCGTCGACCTGCTGCGCAACGACCTCGGCATCGTCTGCGAGGTCGGCAGCGTCGCCGTCCCCGAGCTGATGATCGTCGAGGACTACGCGACGGTCCACCAGCTGATCTCGACGATCGAGGGCACGCTGCCCGCCGACCGCAGCGCCGCCGAATGCGCGCGCGCCTGCTTCCCCGGCGGCTCGATGACCGGCGCGCCGAAGCTGCGCACGATGGAGATCATCGACGACATCGAGGCCGAGGCGCGCGGCGTCTACTCGGGCGCGATCGGCTACTTCGGGCTCGACGGCGTGATGGACCTGAGCATCGTGATCCGCACGATCGTCCTGCGGCCCGGGCGGACGACGATCGGCGCCGGCGGGGCGATCGTCATGCAGTCCGACCCGGAGGACGAGTTCGACGAGATCCTGCTCAAGGCGCGGGCGCCGATGGCGGCGATCGCCCGCACGGTCACCGGCAGCGACTCGGCCGAGGCCTGGAGCGTCGAGCTGGAGCCGGTCGAGACGAGGGTGGCGGCGTGACGGATCCGGCCCCGGGAGGCGCGGAGACCGCGGAGCGCACGGCGCCGGACTGGCGCGTGCGCGAGGCGACCCTGGCCGACGCGGCCGGGGCGGCGGCGGCGATCGGCGAGCTGCTGGTCGAGCTGGGCGGGGAGGGGCCCTCGACGAACGCGCTGGAGGAGGCGACGAGGAAGCTGATCGACGACCCCGAGGCGGGCGTGCTGCTGATCGCCGAGGTCGAGGGCGACGAGCGGCCGGTCGGCGTCCTCGCCGCCAGCTGGCAGTTCGCGGTCCACGTGCCCGGCCGCTACGGGACGATCCAGGACCTCTGGGTCAACCCCGAGTGGCGCAGCCGGGCGATCGGCCGCGACCTGATGGAAGCGTTCTTCGACATCGCCCGCCGTCAGGGGGCGAGGCGGGTCGAGGTCGGGCTGCCGCGCGACGACTTCCCCAACCTGCGCGCGACGGAAGCGTTCTACGTCGCCAGCGGCTTCGTCCCGCTCGGCCCGCGCATGCGGAGGGTTCTCTGACGTGGCCGAGATGCTGATGGTCGAGCAGCGCGAGGGGACGGGCGACTCCGCCCACTGGATCCTCGAAGGCGGGCGCATCCTGCCCGGCGTCGACGACAACCGGCGCATGTCGGAGCTGCGCCGCGGCCTCGTCCGCCACCAGGGCGTCCGCACCGCCGGCGCCGACGCCGACAGCGAAGAGGTCGAGCAGACCCTCAGCGTCCTCCACGAGCCGGCCTATCTCGAAGCGCTGGGCGAGGTGACCGAGGAGCCGGTGGTGATGCCTGAGCTGACCCCGCCCGGCCTGCCGCCCGACATCCCGGTCTGCGCGGGCCTGGTCGAAGCGGCGCGCGAGGGCGTGCGGACGGCGATCACCGCGGCCGAGCGGCTCGCCGACGGCGAGCGCTTCACCTACGCGCTCTGCCGTCCCCCCGGCCACCATGCCGGCCCGGCCTGGTTCGCCGGCTACTGCTACCTGAACACGGCGGCCGCGGCGGTCCAGGTGCTGCGCGACCGCGGCCTGCGCCCGGTCGGCATCCTCGACGTCGACCTGCACTACCCGAACGGCACGGCGGCGATCGTCGAGTCGATGCCCGACGCCAGCCTGCACTCGCTGCACGCCTCGCCGGTGACGAACGTCGCCGAGCTGACCGTGACGCCGCGCAGCGAGCGCGAACAGGTGGTCGAGTTCGAGGGCAGCCCGGCGCCCGGCGCCTACCTGGAGGCGGTGGCGGGCTCGATCGAGGCGCTGGCTTCCTCCTCGCGGGCGATCGTCGTCTCACTCGGCTACGACATCGTCGCCGGCGACCCGCACGGCTCGTGGACGTTCGAGCCGGAGATCTTCGCCGAGATCGGCGGCCTGCTCGCCGGCTCGGAGCTGCCGATCTGCGTGATCCAGGAGGGCGGCTACGCGCTGGCGACGCTGGCCGCGTGCAGCGAGGCCTTCGTCACCGGCCTGCTCGGAGGCGCGGGATGAGCGACAGCGGGCTCGTCCGGTTCCGCCAGCGGCTCGACCCGATCGACGAGCAGGTCTCGCGCCTGCTCGGCGAGCGCTTCCAGATCTGCCGCGAAGTCGCCGAGTACAAGAGCGAGCATGGGATCCCGATGATGCAGCCGGAGCGGGTCGCCGAGGTGCGCGAGCGCTACCTCGCCCGCGGCGGTGAGGCCGGCCTGCCCGAGGACTTCAGCGCCGCGCTCTTCGAGCTCCTGATCGGCGCCACCTGCAAGCTCGAGGACGAGCTGATGGGCGAGACGCCGGCGGCGAGCCGGGACGGTGCCGGCGGCGGGCTGCCGCCCGGCCCCGACGAGGCCGAGCTGGTCCAGTCGATGCGCTGGGCGCGGGAGCCGCTGCCGATGCTGGAGGAGTGCCGCGAGCGCTTCGGCGACACCTTCACGCTGCGGCTGCGCCACCTCGGCACCTGGGTCGTCCTCTCCGACCCCGAGGACGTCAAACGGGTCTTCTCGATCGACACCAACGACCTCGGCGTCGGCGTGCCGAACCTGGCCCTGCGACCGGTCCTCGGCATGCACTCGGTGATGCTCAGCGAGGAGCCCGCGCACATGGTCCAGCGCAAGCTGATGCTGCCGCGCTTCCACGGCGAGCGGATGCGCGAGGACGCCGAGGCGATGGACGAGCTGGCGCGCCGCGAGGTGCGCTCCTGGCCGGTCGGCGAGCCCTTCGAACTCTGGCCCCGCATGCAGGGGCTGACGCAGGAGGTGGTGATGCGGGCCGTGTTCGGCGACGACGAAGGCGAGCTCGACCGGCTGCGCGCCCTGCTCACAAACCTGACGGCGACGATCAACGACGACGACCGGCTATGGAAGCTGGCGCTCTTCGGGCCGCGCTGGCTCGAACGCAGCGGCAGCTGGCAGGAAGCGATGGCGCCGGTCGAAGAGATGGTCCTGGCCGAGGCGCGTCGGCGCCGCGCCGAAGGCGAGAACGGGCGCCGCGACGCGGTCTCGATCCTGGTCGACGCGCGCCGCGAGGACGGCTCGCCGCTGAGCGAGAAAGAGCTGCGCGACGAACTGATCACCCTGCTCACCGACGGCCCGACGTCGAGCTCGCTGGCCTGGGTCTTCGAGCGGCTCCTGCGCCATCCCGAGAAGCTGCGGCGGCTGCAGGAGGAAGTGCGCGCCGGCGAGGGCGACGAGTACCTCGACGCCGTGGTCAAGGAGACGCTGCGGATCCGGCCGCCGGTCTCGGTCGTCGTGCGCAAGCTGCTCAAGCCGGCGAGGCTGGGCGGCTACGACCTGCCCGCCGGGACGCTGATCGCGCCCAGCGTCTACCTCGTCCACCACCGCGAGGACGTCTACGAGAAGCCGAACGAGTTCATTCCCGAGCGCTTCCTCAGCCAGCGCGCCGCGGTGCCGACCTGGATTCCCTTCGGCGGCGGCTCGCGGCGCTGCCTCGCCGCCAGTTACGCCGAACAGGAGATGAAGCGCGTGCTGCGCGTCGTGCTCGAGGAGGTCGAGCTCGAACCGGTCGAGTCGGGCGGCGAGCGGATCGCGAGGGCCGCGATCGCCTTCAGCCCCGCCCAGCACGGCCTCGTCGTCGCCAACCCCCTCGTCCCCCAGGCGGTGTAACGCATAGTGCGCGAAATAGACCGCAAAAACGTTGCACCCGGGGAGGGGAGCGACCTGCTCATAGTCGGTGCCGGCGCCAAGGCGGCCGGGATCACGGCCAAGGTTCACGTGTTCAACAGCCTCGGCCTGACCGACCTCTCGGTGAAGGTGATCGAGGGCACCGAGGTCGCGGCCTCATGGCTGGGGCTGAATGGGATGACCTCGGGCGAGGAGCCGCTGGCGGTGACGCCGATCAAGGACATCGGCTTCCCCTACCGCAGCTTCGTCGAGTTCGGCGAGGCCGGCGAGGCGATCGACGCGGAGCTCGCCGCGTTCACCTGGCACCAGTACATGATCGGCAAGCGGCGCTACGCGCGCTGGGTCGACGCGGGCTCGCCGCCCGTGCGCCACCGCGACTACGGCGAGTACCTGACCTGGGTGATGTCGCGAGCGACGAAGGGGGTCGAGCACCTTCGCGGTCAGGTGGTGCAGGTCACCCTCGACGAGGACGCGGAGCGCTGGCTGGTCGAGGTCGAAGGGGAGTCCGGGCGCACGACGCACCCGTGCGCGGCGCTCGTCCTCACCGGGCCGGGCATCCACCGCGCCTTCCCCCACGAGCCGGGCATCGCGGAGCGCCTCTTCCACTGCGACAGCAAGCGCGACGAGTTCGCCCGCATCCCCGAGGACGGGGACTGGGACATCGCGATCGTCGGCGGCGGCGAGAGCGCGCTCAGCGCGACGATGTTCCTGCGCGGCTTCCGGCCGCGCTGCAGGTTCACGATCTATACGCCGCTGTTGCCGATGAGCCGCGGCGAGAGCTTCCTCGAGAACCGCGTCTTCTCCAACCCGGACGTGATCGAGTGGGAGGCGCTCGACCAGCAGACGCGACGGGACTTCGTCAAGCACTCCGACCGCGGCGTCTTCGACCCGCCGAGCCTGGCGAAGATCGCCTATGACGACCGGGTCGAGTTCGCCCTCGGGCGGGTGATCGACGTCGGCTCGGCGGCCGGTGGCGAGCGGGTGCGGGTTATCTACGAGTCGCCGGAGGGCGAGGGGGGCGTCGAGCACGACTTCGTCGCCAACTGCACCGGCTTCGACCTGCTAGCTCAGCTGCGGACGTTGTTCCCGGCGAAAGCGCGGGAAGAGATCGAACGGCAGGCGGGCCCGATCTGGGACCAGCCGGCGGGCACGGAGGTGCCGATCGGCCGCAACCTCGAGCTGAGGGGACTGACACCCCGGCTGCAGATCCCTGGCCTGGCCGGGCTCAGTCAGGGTCCCGGCTTCGCCAACCTCGGCGCTCTCGGTCTGCTCTCCAACCGTGTGCTGCAGCCGTTTCTGCCCGAGCCCACGAGCAAAGTGCTTAATGAATCCCAAGTACTTGACAAGAGCAAATCGATCGCATAGGGTCGCGCAATGGCTTGTCTGAGCAGGGCGCCGCAGGGGGCGCGGGCAGGGTGGTTCGTCGCGGTTGGGATCTTCGCGCTGGCCGCGCTCGCCGGCTGCGGCTCCTCCTCCGGCGGCGAAAGCGCCAACTTCACCGGCTCCGGCTTCCCCGGCGTCGACGCTGCCAACACGCGCAAGCCGAAGAGCGAAATCGACAGCTCCAACGTCTCCAGTCTGAGCGTCGCCTGGAAGGCCAACATCCCCGGGACGAGCAACTTCGGCAGCTATGCGTCTACGCCGGTGATCGACAAGGGCGTGATCTACTCGCAGGACCTCGCCTCCAACGTGCAGGCGCTCAGCCTGGACTCGGGCAAAGTCCTCTGGTCGCACATGTACAGCCAGCCCGACGAGGGGCCGAACGGCGTCGTCGTCGCCGGCGGCCGGGTCTTCGGCGCGACGCCGACGGAAGCCTTCGCGCTCGACCAGAAGACGGGCAAACAGCTCTGGGCCACGACGCTGTCACGCAACGAACACGAGGGCATCGACATGGCGCCCGGCTACCACGACGGTCTCGTCTACGTCTCGACCGTGCCGCTGAACACGAGCGAGCAGTACGAAGGCGGCGGCGTCGGAATCCTCTGGGCGCTCAATGCGAAGACGGGCAAGAAAGCGTGGCACTTCAACACGGTGCCGAACAGCCTCTGGGGCAACCCGAAGGTGAATGCCGGCGGTGGGGTCTGGTACCCGCCGGCATTCGACGAAAAGGGGTTCATGTACTTCGGCACCGGCAACCCGGCGCCGTACCCGGGCACGCCCGAATTTCCCTCGGGCACCAGCCGCCCCGGCCCCAACCTCTACACCGACTCGCTGATCAAGATGAACGCCAGGACCGGCAAGCTCGTCTGGTATCACCAGGTCACGCCGCACGACCTCTACGACTGGGACTTCCAGGGTCCGCCGATCCTGATGCAGGCAGGCGGCCGGCAGGTCGTCGTCGCCGCCGGCAAGTCGGGGATCGTCCTCGCCGCCGACCGCGAAACCGGCAAGGTGCTCTGGCAGACGCCGGTCGGCAAACACAACGGCCATGACAAAGACGGCCTGCTGGCGATGCGCGGCGAAGAGTCGAAGATCCAAGTCGGGACGCTCTACCCGGGCACCCTCGGCGGTGTGATCGCGCCGATGTCGACCGACGGCAAGACCGTCTTCGCCCCGATCGTCAACTACCCCGGCAAAGTCGAATCGGGCAGCCAGCTCGGGGAAGGGGGGGAAGCGAGCGGCGAAGTCGTGGCGCTCGACGCCGCCACCGGCAAGGTGAAGTGGACCTCGGAAAGCACGGCGACGCCCGCCTACGGCGCGACGACGGTCGTCAACGACCTGGTCTTCGCCACCAACTACGAAGGCGTGGTCACCGCCCTCGACATCAAGACGGGCAAGCCTCTGTGGCGCGAAACGCTGCCCGCCGGGACCAACTCGGGGGTCATGGCCAACGGCGAATATCTGATCGCCCCGGCCGGCCTCGCCGTTGCCGCCGGCCAGCAGGCCCAGATCGTCGCCTACAAGCTCGGCGGCTGACGGCGTTCGCCAGGCCGCTCAGGCGGGCTGCTCGGCGCGCACCTCGCGCAGCCGGTGGGTGTCGACGTCGTAGACGAAGCCCCGCACCTCGTCGCGGTGGAGCAGGAAGGGCGATTGCCTGACCCGGAGGATCGATTGCCGCACGTCGGCCTCGACGTCGGCGAACGACTCGATCGCGAAGGCCGGAGCGACCCCGGTCGCCTCCTGCAGCTCGGCGCGGAAGCCGTCGTCGGTGAGCTTCTGCATGCCGCAGTCGGTGTGGTGGATCAGCATCGTCTCGCGGGTGCCGAGTCGCCGCTGCGATACGGCAAGGGAGCGGATCACGTCGTCGGTGATGACGCCGCCGGCGTTGCGCAGGACGTGGGCCTCGCCGTCGCCCAGACCGAGCGCGGCGAAGACGTCGAGGCGGGAGTCCATGCAGGTGACGATCGCCAGGCGCCGGCTCGGGCGCACGTCGAGGTGGCGCGCCGGCAACCCCGCCGCGAAGGCTTCGTTGTTGGCCAGCAGCTCGTCGGCGACTCCCATCAGTGGCGGGCACCCTATAGACGAAGAGCATGAGAGCTTTCTCAGGCGGGTTTTCGCTCGGCTTATGGAAGCCGTCCAAGCATGTGGCCGATGGACGACCCGAATCGACTCGAGGCCAAGGGCCTGGCGCGCGCCAAGATCCGGGCGCGGCGCCGTCGGGTGGGGACGATCCGCCGCTATACACTGCGCGGCTCGCTGGCCCTCTTCGCGCTGGTCTGGGCGATCGTCTTCGGCCAGCTGGTGAGCGGCAACGACCCGGCGCTGAGCCGGGCTGCGGCCGCCAACCGCCAGGCCGTCGCGCCGAAGCCGTCCCCGGAAGAAGAATTCGCGCCCGAAGCCGAACCGGAAGCCGTCGAAGAATTCGCGCCCGAACCGGAAGCCGAAGAATTCGAAGAATTCGCGCCCGAACCGGAAGCCGAACCGGAATTCGTGCCTGAACCCGAACCCGAACCGCTCGTAACCTCCGCCTCGTGATCGCCGTGGGCGCGGTCTCGGCGGGGCCGCACATCTTCTGGATCACCAGCCGCGCCGCCGGCACGGTCGCCCTCGTCCTCTCCAGCCTCGCGGTCGGCGCGGGGCTGCTGATCGGATCGCGGGGAGGCGTGCTCAAGGGGCTCGGCGGCGACGTCAAAGCGCTGCACGAGGCGCTCTCGCTCGGCACGCTGATCGCCGTCGCCGTGCACGGCGTGGCGCTGCTCGGGGACCACTACATGCACCCGACGATCCTCGACATCTCGATCCCCTTCACCGGCGGCTACCGGCCCTTCTGGACCGGGATCGGGGTCCTCGCCGGCTGGTCGCTGGCGGCGCTCGGCCTCTCCTACTACTTCCGCGCCTCGATCGGGCAGGCGCGCTGGCGCACCCTGCACCGCTTCACGGCGCTCTTCTGGCTGCTGGGGATCGCCCACTCGCTGGGCAGCGGCACCGATGCCGGGCAGCTCTGGTTCCTCGTCCTGCTCGCCGTGCCCGCGGGCCCGGCGCTCGTCCTCCTGCTGCGCCGGCTGGGCACGCGCGCCGTTGCCGACGACGACCGGTCGCGCCCGCCCGCCCGCCGCTACGGGAACACGGTTTCGCCGGTCGCCTCGTCGACGATCGAGATCGCGACCGCTGGGCAGGCCTCGGCCGCTTCCAGGATCAGCTCGTAGGGACCGCTGCCGATCACGACGGCGGTGTCGTCGAGCCGGAAGACCTCGGGCGCGACGTCGACGCAGTCGCCGTGGGCGCTGCACTCGTTGGGATCGATTACGGGTATGTAGCTCATGCTGCTGCCTCCTCTCTGCTCGCTTGACTTGCCTCGGCCGGCGCGTGGCCGGCCTCGATCAGCTTCTTCAGGGCGGGAATCGCCCGCGGGCGCCCGACCGCGAGGCCGGCGACCGGGACGCCGCTCCGCGTGAAGGTCGCCTCGAAGTCGCGACTCTCCGGCTCGCCGCCGAGCGCCAGGCCGTCGGCGCGGTGGGCGTGCCCGACGTACTGGATGCGGAGCCCGTACTGGTCGCTCCAGAAGCTCGGCAGCGGCGGGGTGCCCGGGTCCTCGCCGAGCATCGACTTGGCCACGGCGGCGCCCTGCCAGGCGGCCGCGTCCCAGTGCTCGGTCCGCGCGTGCTCGCCGAAGCGGGGGTCGAAGGGCAGCGACGCGTCGCCGGCGGCGTAGACGTCCGGAATCGCGGTCCGTCCGCAGCTGTCGGTGCGCACGCCCTTCTCGTCCAGGCCGCTTCCCTGCAGCCAGGCGGTCGCCGGGACCGTGCCGACGCCGACCACGACGGCGTCGCAGGCGACGGCGCTGCCGTCGGCCAGGGCCAGCTCCTCGACCCTGCCGCCGCGCCCGCGGGCGCTCGCGAGCGCCGTGCCGGTCAGGACCCGGATGCCCTCGGCGGCGTGCAGGCGGGCGAACCAGCGACCGAGCTCTTCGCCGAGGATCGGCGCCAATGGCGTCGGCAGCGCCTCGATCATCGTCACCTCGACCCCGAGCCCGCGCGCGGTGGCGGCCACCTCCTGGCCGATGAAGCCGGCGCCGACCACCGCCAGGCGCGCGCCGGGCCGCAGCGCGGCGCGCAGGCGCCGCGCGTCGGCGAGCGTGCGCAGCGAGTGCACGTTCTCGAAGCCCTCCAGGAAGGGCAATCGGCGCGCTTCGCCGCCGGTCGCGATCAGCAGCTTGTCGAAGCCGAGCTCGGCGCCGGAGTCGAAGGCCACGGTCCGCGAGCGCGGGTCGAGCCGCACGGCGCGGACGCCGAGCAGCAGCTCGACCGCCGCCTCCTCGTACCACCAGGCCGGCCGCAGGGCGGTGGCCTCGGCATCGGCCTCGCCGGCCAGCACCTGCTTGGAGAGCGGCGGCCGGTCGTACGGGGGGTCGCTCTCGGCGCCGGCGATCCGCAGCGGGCCGTCGTAGCCGCGGCGGCGCAGCGTCTCGGCGCAGCGCTGGGCGGCGAGGCCGCCGCCGACGATCAGCACTCCTTGCTTGTCCATCAGGCCTCCTCGGTGAGCGGGATCGGTTGGATCGGCCGCGGCGCCCGTCGCTCGACGGGCGCGCCGCGGCGGGCGAGCAGCCTGTAGGCGAAGAGGCCGGCGATCGGCGGCGTCGTCATCAGGACCCACCAGCGGAACCAGGGTGTCGAGACGTCGCTGCCGGAGCCGAAGGCGTGGGCGAGCCCGAGGGCGTAGACGACCACGGTGGCGCGGTGCGCCTTGCGCCAGAGCTTGGCGCCGATCCTACGGCGGAAGTAGTAGCTGAGGCCGAGCAGAGCGGCGAGGTAGCCGGCGACGATTCCGAGTCCGGTCCAGAGCGGCCGGAAGCCCATCGCGAAGGGCACCGCGATGCCGCTCGGGCCGGGGTTCAGCCACGGGTCGCCGAGCAGGGCGATGCCGTGCACGGCGATCGCGACGAGGCCGGCGAGCGCCGTGTGCTCGTGGACCGCCATCAGCTTGCGCGAGAGACCGGGACGGCGCATCACCTTGCCCGCCATCGCCAACCCGAGGCCGACCGAGATCGTCACCAGGACGAGGGCGAGCAGGCCCGAGGCACGGCTGGCGATCCACCAGCCGTGCGTCTGCAGGGTCGTCGACGTCGCCGGGTTCACGGCCGCGTCCTCGAGAGGTCGGGGATGCGCACGCGCGGGGGGACGGCAAGCGGCCCGACCGCCTCGACCCGGCCGTCGTCGTGGACGAGCATGCCGCCCCGCTCGGCCAGCGCCTCGCGGCCGCCCTCGGGTCCCGAGAGCAGCGCCGCCTTGGCGAGCGTCTCGGCTTCGACGGCGGTGTCGCCGAGCGCCGTCGCCCCGACCAGGCCGGTCCAGGCCGGCTCGCCGGTGGCCGGGTCGAGCAGGTGGTGGGCGTAGCGCCCGCGCTCGTCGCGCCAGATCCGCACGTTGAGGCCGGAGGTCGCGACCGCTCCGCCGCCGAGCTTGAGCACGAAGGCGCGCTCGCCGCTCAGCGGGTGCTCGACGAAGACCTCGTAGGGGCTGACGAGGGCGCCCGCCCCGCCGATCCTGATGTCGCCGCCGCAGTCGACGACGAAGCGCGAGTAGCCGCGCAGGCGGGCGGCGACGAGGTCCGCGGCAAGTCCCTTGCCGGTGCCGCCGGTGTCGAAGCGGACGCCGGGCGGGCGGCAGACCGTGCCGCCGGCGTCGTCGACCCGGAAGCGACGCCAGTTGGCAGCCGGGTGGGGTTGGGCCGGCCGGCGGGCCGGCGCCGCGGCGAGCGCCGCGTCCAGCGGCTCGCCCGCCATCCCGGCGCGCGAGGCGACGTAGCCGGCGGACTCGATCTCGCCGACCAGGGTGGGGTCGACGAGCCCGTCGCTCAGCTCCGCCGCCTGCAGCCCGGCGCGAACCGCCTGGCGCAACAGCTCCGAGGCCGGCACGCACTCGCGCCGGTCGGCGTTGAGCGCGCAGAGCTCGCTCTCGGGCTTGAAGCGGGAGAGGGCGGCGTCGAGCTCGGCGATGAACCGGCGGGCGCTCTCGGCCGCGACCGGCGCCGGGTCCATCCCGGGACCCGGCTCGCCGATCAGCAGGCGCACGTGCGAGCCCATCGCGTCGAAGCGGATGTCGTGCTCGCCCATGTTCAGGAGGCTCCGGTGCTGACGGGAGCGTAGCCGGCGGAGGACGCCCCACCGGCCACCGCGCCGCTGCTCGAGACGGTGTTGCGTCCGGGGCCGGGCACGACGGTCGTCACCACCTGCCTCTTCAGCACCTTGCGGACGACGACCGGGCGCGGCGCCGGCGGCTGGCTGGCGCTGACCCGGTAGGTGAGGAGGGCGAAGAGGATCGCGAAGAGGGCGACCGAGCTCCAGATCACGATCGCCGGGCCCGGCCGGCGCGTCGCACCGGTGCGCTCAGTCGCCACCGCCGCCCTCGCTCTCGCTCTCGCCGCCACCGCCGGCTGCTCCACCGCCGGCGCCGCTCGTCGACGTGGTGACCGGGGCGCTTGCTTCGCCACCGGAACCGGCCGAGCCGCTCGTGTGGGTGACCACCGGCGCCGAGCCGCCTCCCGACGTTCCTGCCGACGTGCTGCTCGCTCCGGTGGTGACGGGCGAGGAGCCGTAGGAGGGGGTGGAGCCGGTCGAAGATGACCCCGTCGTGACCGGGGCGTAGCCGGCGGAGCCGGCGGATTCGCCGTAAGCGCCGCCGCCCGCGGCAACCGGATTCTTCGGTTTCAAGTGCTTGGTCACGTGGACCGTGCGGTGGATCACCTTGGTCCGCACGATCGGCTTGTCGGCGAGGCTGTTCGCCTTCTGCCCGCCGGCGCTGAGGGCGAGCCCCGTGAGCCCGCCGAGGCCGAGGACCGTCGCTGCCGCGGCGATCCGGGTCTTTGTCCGTTTCACCTTTCCACCTCCTGGCCGAGTTGCATCGGTACCAGTCTGGGGAGGGGGTGTTGAAGCGCGTCCAAGGCGTGGGTAAAGATCCGGCAAAACCTCGCCTCGGCAGCCCGATCCAGCCGATTTGCGGCGTTACAGTGGGGCTCATGGCAAGCCACGCGGCGCCGGGCGGGCGCATCCTCGTCGTCGAGGACGAGGCATCGATCGCGGAGCCCTTCGCCGAGGCGCTGCGGCGCGCCGGGTTCGAGCCGCTCGTCACCGCGACCGCGGCGGGAGCGCTGGAGCTGGCGGCGGAGGCCGAGCCCGACCTGGTGATGCTCGACCTCAGCCTGCCCGACGGCGACGGCCGCGACGTCTGCCGCGAGCTGCGCCGGCGCTCGGACGTCCCGATCGTGATGCTGACCGCGCGGGGCACCGAGATGGACAAGATCGTCGGCCTCGAGCTCGGCGCCGACGACTACGTGGTCAAGCCCTTCAGCGCCCGCGAGGTGATCTCGCGGATCCGGGCCGTGCTGCGGCGCAGCAGCACGCGCAACGGAGACGCGGCCGAGGTCCCGCTGCAGGTCGGCGAGCTCGAGCTCGACCCGGCGGCGCGCACGGCCCGGTTGGCGGGCGAGGAGCTCGACCTCTCGCGCAAGGAATTCGACCTGCTCGCCGAGCTGATGCGCAACGCCGGTCGCGTCGTCACGCGCGAGGACCTGATGTCGAAGGTCTGGGACGTCAACTGGTTCGGCTCGACGAAGACGCTCGACGTCCACGTCGGCTGGCTGCGGCGCAAGCTCGGTGACGATCCCAACCACCCCCGCTACATCGAGACCGTTCGCGGCGTCGGCTTTCGCTTCGCCGCGCCGGAGGGATCCGAATAAGCCTTAGAGCCACTCTTCTGCTGGCGCTGGCCTACGTCCTGCTGCTGGCGCTGATCGCCCTCGGCGTGCCCCTCGCCGTGAGCCTGCGCGACCGCGTCGACGCCGAGGTCAAGGGACAGGCGCGCAGCCAGGCCGACGTCGTCGCGGCGTCGGCCTCCGAGCTGCTCGAGCCGGGAAGCCGCCGGGCGCTGCGCCACCTCGTCGCCGTCTCCGCCGACAGCGTTCGCGGCCGCGTCATCGTCGTCAACCGGCGGGGCCGGCTGCTGGCCGACTCGGCCGGCACGCTCGCCGGGCGAAGCTACGCCGACCGGCCCGAGATCCAGGCGGCGCTCGCCGGCGAAGGCGAGCAGATCACGCGCGACAGCAGGACGCTCGGCGCCCAGATCCTCGCCACCTCGGCGCCGGTGATCAGCCACGAACGCGTCGCGGGGGCGGTGCGGGTGACGCAGAGCGTCGCCGCCGTGCACAGCGCCGTGCGGACCGCGATCCTCGACCTGGCCGCCCTTGCCGGCGTCGTCCTGCTCTTCGGCCTCGCCGCGGGAGCGGTGGTCGCCCAGCGGATCGCGCGGCCGATCCGGCGGCTCGACGCGGCCGCCCGCCGCGTCGCCACCGGCGACCTCGACGCGGCGGTCGCGGTCGAGGGCAGCAAGGAGCAGCGCTCGCTGGCGCGCGCCTTCAACGAGATGACGCAGCGAGTCAAGCGCCTGCTGCGCGGGCAGCAGGACTTCGTCGCCGACGCCTCGCACCAGCTGCGCACGCCGCTGACCGGGTTGCGGCTCCGCCTCGAGGCGCTGGCCGACGGCGGCGAGCCGGACGGCGCCGACCTCGTGGCCGCGATCGGCGAGCTCGACCGCCTCTCGCTGATCGTCGAAGAGCTGCTGATCCTCAGCCGCGCCGGCGAGCACGAGCTGCCGCCCGAGCGGGTCGACCTGGGCGACGCGGCGGCGCGGGCGGCGGCGCGCTGGGCGCCGACGGCGGAGGAGCGCTCGATCGAGCTCGCCGTCGCCGCGGGCGGCAACGGCCGCTCGGCCTGGTGCGCGCCGCCGGACCTCGACCGCTCGCTCGACGCCGTCGTCGAGAACGCGCTGCGCTACTCGCCCGCCGGCTCGGCCGTCACGATCGCGCCGACGGCGGGCGGGATCGACGTCCTCGACCGCGGCCCCGGCTTGGCGCCGGGCGAGGAGGAGGCCGTCTTCGAGCGCTTCCGGCGCGGCGCGGCCGGGCGCCGGGGGCCGGGGGGGACGGGCCTCGGTCTGCCGATCGCCCGCGAGCTGATCCGCCAGTGGGGGGGCGAGGTGACGCTGGCGCCGCGCGAGGGCGGCGGCACCCGCGCCTCGATTCGCATCCCCGCCGGGGGGGTGGGCTGAATGCCGGCCACGCTGCGCTGGCTCGCCCTCGCCCTGCTCGGCATCCTCGTCGCGGCGACCGTCGCGATTGCCGCCAGCCGCCTGGTCAGCCGGCACATCGGCCTCTCCTCGCAGCCCGTCACGGCCGGCGATGCGCTCGCGCCCGCCGCGGCAAGGCGCGGGGCCGCGCGACACCCGCATCGTCGCCATCCCCACCGGGAACCGAGCGCCCCGGCGCCCGAACCCGCCCCCGTGCCGGCGCCCGAACCGGAAGCGCCCGCGCCTGCGCCGGCGCCGGCTCCCGCGCCGGAAGCGACGGAACCGCCCAGCGGCGAGGGCGAGCACCGCGGTCCCGACGACTGAGGTCAACGATGCGGCCTCAGCCGCCGAGCGATACCGAGAGCCACGGTCCGGCCAGCGAGATCGTCGCCAGGGCGAGGGCGAAGCCGGCGGCGATGCTGCCGGCGAGGAGGACGATCCGCAGGCCGGAGCCGGCGAGCGCGGCTTCGCGCCCGGCGCCGCGGCGCCAGTCGGGCAGGGCCAGGCTGGGCAGCTCGAGCAGGTGGCCGAGGACGTGGATCGTCATCAGCCCGAACCAGGCGACGAAGCTCGCCTTGTGGAGGAACTTCAGCGGGCCGCTGCCGTCGGGCCCGGCGATGGCGAGGGCGACGCCGGTGGCGAAGAGGGCGACCGTGGAAAGCACGACGCCGGGGGCGAGCACGCGCATCGCCGGCGGCGGCGGGCCCTTGCGCCGGTACGGCGGGCTGCCGGCGTAGTAGCGAGCGAAGCGGTAGCCGGTGCTGCCGAGCTTGAGCAGGACCGGCGGGATCAGCAGCATCCCGATGAAGACGTGCGGCCCGACCAGCTGGCCGATGAGGGGGATCGTCGCCCCCTCGGCTGCGAGCAGCACGAGCAGCACGACGGCGACCGCGCCAGTGAGGCGCGCGTTGCCCCTCACCCCGTCCCGGACGCCGACCGTGCTCTCGCGGTACATACGGCGGCGATCCTGGGGGCGAACGCTTATTCGCGGCTAACGAGCGCATGAGAGGTCTCTCATCCGCGTCTGAGCAGGCATTTAGGCGAGCGCGGGAGATTGGGCGCCGATGCGCAAGGCACCGATGTCACCGGCGATGGCGCTGCTGCCGCTGCGCCTCTTCCTCGGCGTCACCTTCGTCTACGCCGGCATCCAGAAGCTCAGCGACCCCGGCTTCCTGCACGCGGGCTCGACCACCTACATCGGCACCCAGCTGCACGCCTTCGCCGCCGGCACGCCGGGCGGCTTCATCCTGCGCACCTTCGCCCTGCCGCACCCCGAGCTGGCCGGGATCGGCGTCGCCCTGACCGAGATCCTCGTCGGCCTGCTGGCAGGCGCCGGCCTCTTCACCCGGGTCGCCGCCGCGGTCGGCCTCAGCCTCAACTTCCTGCTCTTCCTGACCGCGAGCTGGCACGTCTCGCCCTACTTCCTCGGCCCCGACCTCGTCTTCTCCTTCGCCTGGCTGCCCTTCGTGCTCGTCGGAGCCGAGGGACAGCCGGCGCTCGACAACGCGGTCGAGCGCGCCTCGGCGGCGCTGGCGCGGCGAACCCGCCTGCGGGTGCCGGAAACCGGCGCCCAGGCCGAACCGGCGAGCACCCGGCGGGTGCTGCTCGCCGAGCTCGCCGGGATGGCGGTGGCGATCGCCGGCATCTCGGCTCTCTCGCGGGGCGCCTACTCGGCGGCGCGCAGCATCGCGGCGACCTCGACGGCGAGCGGCCACTCGACTGCGGGCGCCGGCTCGGTCGCCAGCTCCGGCGGCTCGTCGAAGCTGCCGTCCGGCGCGGTGCGCCTGGGCCCCGGCAAGCGCCTGCCGGCGGGCCAGGCGGCGACGTACGCCGACCCGAGCGACGGCTCGCCCGACATCCTGATCCGCGACGAAGCGGGCGACCTGAAGGCGTTCAGCGCCGTCTGCACCCACGCCGGCTGCACGGTCGGCTACGAGGGCGGCACCATCGTCTGCCCCTGCCACGGGGCCCGCTACAGCGCCGAAACGGGCGAACCGATCGGCGGCCCCGCGCCCAGCGGCCTGGCACCGAAGAAGGTGCTGGAAGCGGGCGGTCAGATCTACGCCGTGCCCTCCTGAGGCTCGAAGCCGCCCAGCTCGAAGGCGACCCGCGCCCCGCCGAGCGGC
>JBLMYD010000133.1:0-3985 GCA_050258095.1 Chloroflexota bacterium | reverse complement strand
TCGGCCCGCTCGCGGACGGCCGGGTCGGCCTCCGTCGGGATCTCGAAGTCGAGCTCGACGAGCTCGCTCAGGTCCGTGAACTCCCAACCGCGGGTCTTCTGGCTGGGCAGGCCGAGCTCCTCGGCGAGCGCGGCGCCGTCGCGACGCCGCTCAAGCAGCCACTGAGGCTCGGCCGCGGCAGATGCCGCAGCCGACTCAGCCAATCGAGCCCTCCATCTGCAGCTCGATCAGGCGGTTCAGCTCGACCGCGTACTCCATCGGGAGCTCCTTGGTGATCGGCTCGATGAAGCCGTTGACGATCATCTTGGAGGCCTCCTCTTCGCTCAGCCCGCGCGACTGGAGGTAGAAGATCTGCTCCTCGCCGACCTTCGAGACCGTCGCCTCGTGGCCGACGTCCACATCGTCCTCGCCGATCCTGATCGTCGGATAGGTGTCGGAGCGCGAGTCCTCGTCGAGCAGCAGCGCGTCGCAGACGACCTTCGAGCGCGATTCGGTCGCCCCGTCGGCGATCTCGAGCAGGCCGCGGTAGGTGCTGCGCCCGCCGTCCTTGGAGATCGACTTGGAGAAGATCGAGGAGGAGGTGCGCGGCGCGGCGTGGATGATCTTGCCGCCGGCGTCCTGGTGCTGGCCGTTGCCGGCGAAGGCGATCGAGAGGATCTCGCCGTGCGCCTCGGGCCCGAGCAGGTAGATCGAGGGGTACTTCATTGTCAGGCGCGAACCGAGGTTACAGTCTACCCACTCCATCGTCGCCCCCTCCTGGGCGACGGCGCGCTTGGTGACCAGGTTGTAGACGTTCTGCGACCAGTTCTGCACGGTCGTGTAGCGGATGCGCGAGCCCGGCTTGCAGATGATCTCCACGACCGCCGAGTGCAGCGAGTCGGTCGAGTAGACCGGCGCGGTGCAGTTGTGCGAGACGACGCCCTCACAGACATAGCTCTCGTCCTCCTCGATCTGGAGGTTGAAGACCTCGCAGTCGGCGTCAATCTGCTCGATTGAGGAGATCGGCATCCAGAGGTAGCCATCTGCGATTACCGCCTGGGCGTGGGTTGCTCGGGCTGTGTGGGGCTGTCTTCCTAGGACCAGGGTTTCGAAGCGAGGATGGTCGACCTTGCAGATGGCGATCTGCCACATGTCGCGGCGCGGCTCGGGGCGCTCCGAGCGACTGAGCGAGGCACGGATTCCGAGCGAGAGCAGCAGCTCGCGCAGTCGCTGGGCGACACCCTGGTTTGTTTGGTTGATTCGGAACAGGTCCAGGTTCTCGTCGTAGGAACCCTCTCCGTCGTAGAGGCCTCGGACGAGCGCGGCTCTCTCCTCCTCTCCCAGCGAGAAGACCCAGCCCGGGATGCGCAGCTCGGCCGTGGTCCTGCCGAATGCCTGCGAGAAGAAGCGCGCGGCTCGGACCGAGCTGAAGCGCAGCGAGCGGGCGGCACGGTCCTCGTACTCGTATTCCCACGGCTCGATCCCGAACTGGTCGAGCATGGTCGCACGCTGGAAGACCCTGATTTCGGTCTCGCGCTCTGCGCTGTCGAAGTTCAGGTAGGACGTGTTCGCTGGCACCGATCCCTCTGCCAGATAGAGGCCGATCAGGCGACACATCCGAGCGTCCAGTGTGACTTCGACCTTCTCCGCAACGGCGGTGCCTCTCCCGTGTCCAACGTCGACGATCTCGGCATGCCGAGAGATCGGCTCCCCCTCAAGGTCGATGCTCGTGGGAAGCGCAAGGTAGTCGCCCTTTTCCAGCTCCTGAGCGGTCAGCCACTCACCGTCGAAGCGCTTGCTGTGTTCACGCGCTCGCCCCCGCTTGCTCACGAGGAACGGGTGGCCGGGCGTCACCGCGAGCGAGCGGTAGGTCTCGTTCTGGAAGCGGATGTGGTGGATCGGGCCGCGCCTTGGACGCCGCATCACGTCGTTGACGCGGCGGAAGCGGCCGCGGTGCGTCAGCACCTCGTCTCCCGGCTCGAGCTCGTCGATCGGCTTCTCGCCGTCGCGGACGCGGACCATGGACCCGGCGATGTGGCAGCCCTCGATGTAGTGGACGTCGGAGCCCTCCTCGGCGATGATCAGCGTCCGCTCGAACTGGCCCATGTTCTCGGTGTTGATCCGGAAGTAGGCCTGCAGCGGCATCTCGACTTTCACCCCGGCCGGCACGTAGACGAAGGAGCCGCCCGACCAGACCGCGCTGTTCAGCGCCGCCAGCTTGTTGTCGTTGGGCGGGATCACCGTCGCCCAGTGCTCGCGCACGATGTCCTCGTGCTCGCGCAGGCCCGAGTCCATGTCGAGGAAGATCACGCCCTGCTTCTCGAGGTCCTCGCGCACCTGGTGGTACACGACCTCGGACTCGTACTGCGCTCCGACACCGGCGAGGAATTTGCGCTCCGCCTCGGGGATGCCGAGGCGGTCGAAGGTTTTCTTGATGTCGTCGGGCACCTCGTCCCAGTCGCGGCTCGCCTTTTCGGAGGCGCGGACGAAGTAGTGGATGTCGTCGAAGTCGATCGTGCCGAGGTTGCCGCCCCAGGTCGGCGTCGGGCGGTCTTCGAAGTGCTGCAGCGCCTTGAGCCGGAACTCGCGCATCCACTGGGGCTCGTCCTTGTGCTCGGAGATCGATTCGACGACCTCGCGCGAGAGACCCTTCGGCGCCTTGTAGGCGTAGCCGGTCTCGGGATCGTGGAAGCCGAACTTCTCCTTGTAGTCGGCGTTGATGCCGGCGAGCGACTTTTTCTCGGCTACGGCGTCGGGCGTTGCCACGTCTAATCGACCTCCAGGATGATCTTGTCGTCCACGACGGCCGCCGCGAACGTTTGCACCGGAGCGAAGGCGGGGAGCGTCTTCGGCCTGCCGGTGCTCAGGTCGAAGAGGGAGCCGTGACGGGGGCACTCGACGGTGCAGGCCGCCTGGTCGAACTCGCCCTCGGCGAGCGGCCCGTCGTCGTGCGAGCAGCGGTCCTCGATCGCGTAGAGGGCGCCGTCGCAGTTGAAGACGCCGATCTTGCGCCCCTCGTGGTCGACGAGGCGCATCGCGCCCGGCGGCAGCTCGCTCGCCGCGCAGACATCGATCCGGTTCTTGGTTGTGCCGTCCGTCACGTTATTCCTAGTGCCTCAGTCGGATTTTAGCGACGTGAGAGGATCGCAGACACGACCCTTCCCTGACGATTGGAGAGACCATGAGCGAGCGGACCAGTTACGCGCCGGGAACCCCGTGTTGGATCGACCTTGCGACACCCGACCAGGACGCGGCGGCGGAGTTCTACGGCAGCCTCTTCGGCTGGACGGTCGAGGAGGACGAGAACGCCGAGCAGACCGGCGGCTACCGCGTGGCGACGCTGAAGGGCCAGGCGGTGGGCGGGGTGATGAAGCTGATGCAGGAGGGCCAGCCCGTCGCCTGGTCGAGCTACATCAGCGTCGCGGATGTCGACGAGACGGTTGCCAAGGCCCGCGAGGCGGGCGGCACCGTGATGGTCGAGCCGATGGACGTCCTCGACTACGGCCGCATGGCCTTCCTCGTCGACCCGACCGGGGCCGCGATCGGCCTCTGGCAGCCCGGGCGCAACATCGGCGCCGGCCTGGTCAACGAGCCCGGCGCGCTCTGCTGGAACGAGCTCGAGACTCGCGACCCCGGGGCCGCCAAGGCCTTCTACGGCGCCGTCTTCGGCTGGGACTTCGCGGACCACGAGATGCCCGGCGGGATGAAGTACGTCGAGCTGAAGCTCGATGGCAACGCGATCGGCGGCATGGCTGACATCACCGGCCGCGTGCCCGACGAGGTCCCCGCGCACTGGATCGCCTACTTCGCCGTCGAGGACACCGACGCGACGCTGAAGAAGCTTCAGGAGCTGGGCGGCACCGTCAACTTCGGCCCGGTCGACATCCCCGCCGGTCGCTTCGGCATGGTCGCCGATCCCTGGGGCGCCAACTTCGCCGTGATCAAGCTCAGCGAAGAGATGTAACTCCCCCGCCGACGGGCCTAAAACCGTCGTATATCGACGGTT
>JBLMYD010000132.1:0-21197 GCA_050258095.1 Chloroflexota bacterium | reverse complement strand
CTCCGTTTCGCGGCCGGCGGCTTCGTCTCGGTTGATCAACGACATCACGTGCTCCATTCACGCCCTCGGGGTTCAGTAATTCCCGAATCATGCGTGTCTCACGTGACGTTGGCAGAGAGGGTGGCCGCATTTGAAGCAGGTTGGGTAGTCCGGATCGATGAACCCCCAGCAGACCTGACAGATCCCAGGACCCGCGGCGACGATGTTCCGCATCGCCCGCTCGTAGGCTTGGCTGGCCTCATCGACCCCCAGGGCCATGACGGCCTTACGCGGTCAGGGCGAGGTCGTCCGCGTAGAGCCGCTCGAGGTGCCCCACGATCTCCTCGCCGCTGTCGACCACGTAGGTGCTGGGACGCTGCTCTGCGTAGGTCTGCGCCCACTGGTGGCGCAGCAGCGAGCGCAAGAGGAAGACCGGCCTGCCCTGCTCGATCGCCAAGCGAGCCTGCATGCGCGCTCCGCTCTTGTTGCCCGCCTCGACGACGACGCTGGCGCGAGCGAGCCCCGACATCACGGCATTCCTCTGACGGAACGTCCAAGGGCGCGGTTCCTGGCCCGGCCAGAACTGAGAGACGACGGCGCTCTCGCGGCCGAGCTGCTCTTGCAGCTCGACGTTCTGCTTCGGGAAGTGGTGCCGAAGCCCGGTGCCGATGACCGCCACCGTCCGCCCTCCCGCGTCGAGCGTCGCCCGATGAGCCGTGCTGTCGATGCCGGCGGCGAGCCCGCTGACGACGACGAAGTCGTTGGCGACCAGATCGCAGGCGATCTCAGCAGCCTTCTCAAGACCTTCAGGCGAAGCTTTGCGACTTCCCACCACCGCCACGGAGCGCTCGTCGGCGGGACTCAGCTCACCTCGCACGAAAAGAGCTGGCGGTCGGTCGTGAACCATCCGGAGGTTCGTCGGATAGGCAGCGTCGAGGACCGTTATCAGCCGGATCCCCTCTTGCTCGTAGGAGATCACCCGCTCCTCCAGCTGATCCAGCGTGACCTCAGCGCTTTCGACCGCGAAGAGGCGAGGATCCCCGGCCTCCTCCAGCTGCTCCAAGAGGGCGAGGGCACTTCCGGCCTCCTCAATCGAACCGGCCAGCCGGTTCCACTCGACCCTGCGCCGAGCCATAAGAGCGAGAACAGCCGCTCGCTCCCTAGTGCTAACGAGCGTTTCGTTATCGAACATATGTTCTGATTTTAGCCTGGGCACAGGACAACCGTAGCGGCCTCGATATTCGCGCCCCGCACGGACGACCCACAATCGAAAGCTGTTCCCGACTCCGCCACAACGACCGTTTGAGCACGTGGCCGCCTGAAGGTCCAGAGGGGAGTCAGGTGGCCTTAGGCTTAGTTGAGATCGGTGGCCTCGGTGGCCTCGATGCCAGCAGCACAGAGCGGGCACTCGCGCTCGTGCCAGGTCTGCAGAGGCAATCGGGCAAGGGCAACGCTCGGGGCGCCAATCCGCTCGCTGAGCTCGACATCAGAGCGGCTCAGGAACCAGGTGGCGGCGCCGACTTCAGCCCCGCGCTCACGGACCAACTCAGCGAGAGCGACGAGGCCGTCGCCCGTAGTGACAACGTCGTTAACCAAGAGGATCGAGGTGCCACTCAAGTCTTGCTCACCCAGAACTGCCTCCGGGCGTCCAGGAGCATCAAGCGTTGCCAGGTGCAGAGGCACACCAAAGCGCTGGGCAATGGCCCAGCCGAGACCAACGCCAGCGGTTGAGGGAGCGAGGACCGCATTGGGGCGCAGAGCGCCGAGCGACGGCAGTAGCCAATCGGCGAGAAGCTCTGGGACGCCCGGCTTGGCGGTGATCTGCGAAAAGGCGACGAAGCGGTCGCTGTGCAGACCGGAGAGAAGCCGAAAATGGCCCTCTAGCAGAGCCCCGGGCAGGGAGAGAAGATCGGCGAGGACATCGGGGTCGCCACGCCAGACGGTGAGCCGGGGGATAGGTGCGGTCGTCCTGGACACGATCTGCCGATCGACTTTCGTCGACTTCTGCGCAGCCTATTTCATCAGCGCAATCGGAAGTCCTGCCCCTGGACCTATGGCGGATACTGATCTGCGGAAAGCCCATAGCGAGCGATCATGATCCGGCGACGGCGGGGTGAGCGGCACAGGCACTCATTTCCGGCCCAGCGTGAGGGGCTGCTGGAGATACCGTCGAGTGGCGAACCGCTCAACCTCTCTTCCCACTTGACCGCCGGGCCTCCGGGGCCGAGCGCCATGCTTACGTAGGGATCGCCTGCACAGCGCTTGAGGGCCTCGGCGGCGAGGAGGAAGCCGGCGAGTGAAGTGATCCAGGGGGAGGCGACAGCAGCAGAAAGACCAGAGTCGGAGCGAACCTCGGTCTCGCCGTAGGCCAGGTGGGTCCGCCAGAGTTCTTCGATAGTCAGGCCCTCATGCTCCAAGAGGGAGCCGGGCACCATTTCGCGGTGCTCCTCGATCCTCCTGAGGAAGCTGCGATCGAGCGGCAGTTTGTTGACCATCATTCCCAAAATCTGGTTGCGCTCAAAGCCAGTCGCGGCAGCGATTAGGCGCCAGCGGATCGTCTCGCGGTCGAGGACGTCGCGCATCTGCAGACAGCAGACACACGGGCCAGCACCGGTGCGATGACCGGAGATGGTGGCTTCGCTGGCGTTGCAGGCGGCGTTGATCAGCTCGAGTGGAAGGCAGTCCTGGATAGAACGCCGCGAGGCTGGCGAATCGACAGCACAGAGGACAAGCGGCAGGCGCTCCTCGCGCTCCCGCGTGGCCAGGAACTCGTTGACCGTTTCACGCCGTGGGTCGAGAACGAGGCTGTTGCCGAAATGGCGCAGGGCATCCGCGGCAACTGCAGCCTTCTCAGCCTCCTCCTCGGCAAGGGCGCTCGTTGCCAGGAGGGCGCGGTCAGGGTTCTTTGCTTCCAGGCTCTGGGGATCGACTATTGCAAGGCTGCCGTGCAGGTGCGGCAGGTGCGAAAAGGCGTAAACAGCTGCGCCACCGACCGAGCCGGCACCGACCAGGACACCCTCGATGCAGTCGGGCACCCGCGTCTCTGCTGGGTCGTTGAAGGGTTCAGGCGAGCGGCGGTAGTCGAAGGCCGAGAAGTAGGCGGAGGGTGGCGTCGAAGGCACGCCAAGGATGTCGGAAAAAAGATGGGCAAAGCCGTGGGCGGCGGCGCGAGAAGCCGCGATCAGAGGACCGAGTGGATTGAGGTTGGCAGCATCGCCCTCAAGTCGGGAGGGCTCCGTCCCCAGATAGGAGCACCAGCCGATGCCATCAGCGTAGATGTCGGCCCTTGAGACCGGACCGATTCCAATCCGCAAAGCCGAACTGCCAGGCACCTGCGGCGCGATGCCGTGGCTGCGCGCCTCCTCGAGCCGGTCAACGAAAAGCTCGGGGCCGGGTGGAAGCTCGGCGCTGGCCGCCGTGCCTGGATCGAGGTCGAAGCCGATCCGCGGGAAGAGGCGGCCGAGAAGGTCGGCAAGGGCAATGCCAAGAACTTGATGGTGGAAGGCGACCGGGCCCTCGGGGAAGGCGATCTTGATCGTGCGATCGTCGAGCGCCGAAGCAATCACCTCTCGCTCCGTCGAGTCAGCGGCCTGGATGATCCTGAAGCGACGATCCGTCATGTGATCCGAAAGCGAGTGGTGACCTCGGCGGCGTCCAGCTCGATCCAGCCCTGGCCATGGCGTAGCTCGTTTACAGAGCAATCCGTGAGGTCTATCGGGGCAGCGGCAAAATCGGGCACGACGATCGAGATCGCGCCGTCATGGGAGATCAACATGTTGAGGTCGTCGACATCGGAGTGGTAAGGGCAACCCGGGTGGGAATGCAGGCGTGCAAGGACAAGGGTTCCGGGTTGGAGGTCGGCGATCAAGCGCGAGATCGCCTCAGGCAGGATTTCGACGCCGACGCCAGCCTCGGTCCTAAAACAGAGCTGTTCTGGGCGCTCGACCCGCAGAACCTCGGCATCCGAGGGCTCAAGCAAACGCCCGACCCAAACTACAGCGGACTCGAGGCCAACGGCACCGGCCTCAGCCAACAGCTCGCGACTCTGCTCGAGAATTCCCCTTGAGATGCGGTAGCGCCGACGTCCCTCTCTTTCGTCGACGGAATTCATGAGGAGGAGAAGGTCCATCTACGGTGGAGATCACGGAGCAGCTGAATGACAGTCTTTGTCAGCGGCAAGGCCTCGCGATAACGATCCCAAGGCTCGTCCTCATGCAGAGGATGCGAGTGGTACTCGCGCAACCCGGGTCGGCAAAAGAAGGGACGGTCGAAGCTGGGATGGCCTTGCCTGACGATGCCCTGGTTGCCCATTTCGCGCGGCCACTCGCCAGCCGCCAACGGACTGCCACCGGCAGTCAGAAGCTCCGCACTTGGCGGCTGGCCGTCGAGGTCCTCGCAATTCATCGAGAGAATCAGCTCGCGCTCCTGTGCTGGGGCACCGAGGTCAGGCGCTTCGAAAATCCCCTGAACCTGGGCACCACCGGGGCCAACGAGGTCAGACGGGACGCCAACGCGAACGATCGGCCGCTCGCACTTAATAAAGCGGATGTTCAACTGCCACTCAGAAGCTGAGAAGTCGACCTCTTGGACGCCGAGGTCCGGATCAGCGCCGATCAGCGCCCTTAGATCGGTCAGCTGACTGTCAAGGTACTCGGCGACGTCGCCGGGATGCACGCTCAGCCATCCTGGGCCTGTGGGACCTGGATCAGGATGACATCGCCATCGCGGATGCCGAGATCAGCCAGCTTCTCATCGAGGGTAAGGATGAGCTGGTCGGATTCGCGGCGCAGGACATAGGGCAGCGGTGGGTTGCGATCGAGGTTAAGTCGGCGGAAGGCCTCCTGGAGGATGTGCTCGGCCTTGTTGTTTGCGGCAAACTCGTCCTCGAAGGAACCGGACGTCGACTTGACGGTGAGGCTCAGGCGGCTGTCGGATTTGCTATGGCTGTTTGACATCGTCTATCTCCTATCTCGTTGTCGTCCAGCTACGAATTGTGGGAACCACCCCACGTCTGGACAGCAGACGAGTAAAGCAAGAGGAGCGGATGCGAAAACAGGCACGACCCGCCGTGGTCAGCGCCGGGTCGAGCCTAGGTGAGATAGGAGCGCCACCTTCGGCGCAGACGACACCCGGAGTTGTAGCCCCCCCCGCTGACGGAAAAGTTGACATTGTCTGAGAGCGTCCTATGTTCCTTGGAATCGCCAAGTACGTACCCAAAACCGCCTGAGGTTTCTGAAGTGGAGCCGCAGTGCTACGAGCCCACGTACCGTGCAACCGCCTCGCGGGCGAGGTCGCTCACGGATCGCCCTTCTTTCTTGGCGCGCTTCTGCGCGGCCCGGTACAGATCCGGCGTGGTGCGAAAGCTCATCCGAGGAGAGGCGCCCTGACCTGCAAGCGAAGGCCGGCCGACCCGACGGCGCTTCGCCTTCGAAAGGTCATAGCCCCGCTCTGCCTCCGCCGCAAGGGCGTCGGCTATCTCCGGTGTGATCTCGTCGCCAGCCTCAGTCCTTGGATTCTTCTTGGTGGTCTTCTTGAGATTCGCCATTCTTCACCTCCTCGTACTGCTTCCGGTAGCGATCGCGCAGCGGCATCGCGTGGATCACCAGCAAGCTTCCGTCTTCTAGCTCGACCGCCATCACCTCCAGCGCAGCTCCCTTCGCATCGTCACCGAGGAAGACGAGCCGCATGCTGGCGCCAGCCGGCGCGTCGGCTGGCGGTTCCTCCTCGAGGCGCAGACCACAGTGCTCGATGACATAGCGAGAGCGTTCACGAGATATCCGGTGCTTGGTCGCGGCACGAGCCCACTTCAGCTTCACGTGCGCAGACTAACGATTCTGTCGGACAATATTAGCAGGTGGACCCGAATCGACGAATGGGCGGTGACGGGCTCGAACCGCCGACCCCCTGCTTGTAAAGCAGGTGCTCTCCCAACTGAGCTAACCGCCCGGATTTGGGATTGTGAGGTAGAGGATAGCCCTGCAAGTCTGTCTCGATGCTCGCTTTCGACGCACGAGCGATTTGTCGACGGGCTATCCGACGGCGATCACGGGCAGGCCGGCCTGCGACGCTCGCTCAACGAAGCGGCCGTCCCCGCTGAGCACGGTGCCGCCGAGCTGTACGGCCAACGCAGCGTAAGCAGCGTCGTAGGCGGTCAGCGAGTGGGCGATCGCGAGCGAGAGCGCGGGCGGGATGAGCTGTCCGTCCAGGGGGTGCCGATCCAGGTCCTCGAGCTTCGACAGTGCGGCGATCGCGGCCATCGCGGAGTCGCGATCGAGCTCGCCTCGGTTTACCCGCTTCCAAAACGCGTTGGCACACTCGATCAGCAGAAGGTCGGGCGCGTGGAGATCGTCGCCCGCTTCTCGGGAGCGGAGCAGAGCCGCCCGTGCCGGCTCCGAGAGCGACTCCTCGATGTAAAGCGCCACCATCACGCTGGCGTCGACCACGATCGGGGCCATCTGGCCTAGCGCTCGCGGTCTTCGCGGATCAGCTCAGCGGCCGTGGGAGAACCAGGGGGAAGCGAGTGCTGCGCCCGGATCCGATCGGCACCCTGAAGGAGCTGATCCAGCGAGACTCCGCGGGCGGGTGCAAGGCTGCGGCGCAGCAGCTCGATCGCCTCGGCGCCGATCGAGCGCCTAGCCGAGGCTGCCTCGCGGCGTAGCCGCTCGTAGAGGTCGGCAGGGACACCTCTCACGTAGAGCGTAGGCATTGCTTGCAAAATGCTAGCAGCCTGGTGGGGCGGCTCTGATTCCTATCGTTGCCCGCGATCCGAGGGACGGGCTGGAACAATCTACCCCGTGAGATTCGAGGTCTTCTGGCGGGTGGCGGTCGTGCAGCTGGTCGCGGTGGCGGTGCTCGCCGTCGCCCTGGCGATCATCTTCTCGCACGGCTTCTTCGTGGACTGGGGCTGGCTGGTCGGCCCGCTGGCCTGGCTCGGCTGCGCCTGGCTGACGGCGCGCGTGGTCGGGCTCGATCCGCCGGCGACGCTGGTGCGCGCGGTCGCCGCCGGCCTCGTCAGCGCCCTCTTCGTCCTCGTCGGCCAGCACTGGCTCGGCTCCCTCGTCGCCGTCGGCCTCTTCGCCTACCTCTGCGCCCGCAACTCGGCCGAGGGAACGGTGTGGACCTAGGCATCGAGGGCCGCGTCGCCCTCGTGATGGGGGCCAGCCGCGGGCTGGGGCGGGTGATCGCCGCCGCCCTGGCGCGTGAGGGGGCGCGCGTGGCGATCGCCAGCCGCTCCCGCGAGAAGCTCGACGAGGCGGCAGCGGAGATCGGCGAGGCGGCAACACCCTTCGTCGCCGACGCCGCCGACCTCGACCGGCTCGCCGCCCTCCCCGCCGAGGTCGAGTCCGCGCTCGGCCCGGTCGAGATCCTCGTCCTCAACACGGGCGGGCCGCCGCTGGGCGGCGCCCTCGACCACGGGCTCGACGAGTGGCAGGTCGCCTACCGCTCGCTCGTCCTCGCGCCGCGGGTGCTGACCGGCGCCGTCGTGCCCGGGATGCGCGAGCGCGGCTGGGGACGGATCGTCAACGTCGGCTCCAGCGCGACCCGCGAGCCGATCCCCGGCCTCAACCTCTCCAACTCGCACCGGATGGCCGCCGTCGGCTTCCTCAAGACGCTCGCCGGCGAGGTCGCCGCCGACGGGATCACGGTCAACACCGTCGCCACCGGCCGCTTCGGCACCGAGCGACTCGCCGCCAACGCCGGCTCGCTCACGGCCGCCGAAGAGGCTGCCGAGCGCGATGTCCCCGCCGCCCGCCTCGGCCGGCCCGAGGAGTACGGCGACCTCGTCGCCTTCCTCTGCTCCGAGCGCGCCGCCTACCTCACCGGCACCGTGATCCCCCTCGACGGCGGCCTCCTCCACGCCGCGTTCTGACCGCCGACGGGACGATTTCCGTCGCTATGCGTCGGTTTTAGGCCCGTCGGCGGAGGAGGGGCGCATCGAGGGGAAGAGGATGACCTCGCGCAGGTTGTCGACGCCGGCGACGATCATCGTCAGGCGGTCGATGCCGATGCCGGAGCCGCTGGCCGGCAGCGAGCCGTATTCGAGCGCCCGCACGTACTCGTCGTCGCTCGGGTAGGGCGCCTCCTCGCTCTCGGGGTGCCGGCGCAGGCGCTGGCGCACGAAGTTCTCGTGCTGCATCTCCGGGTCGTTGGTGTCGGTGCCGCCGCCGATGATCTCCAGCCCGTCGACGATCCCGTCGAAGGCCTCGCCCAGCAGGTCGGGGTGCTCGGGCACGGGCTTCACCGTCGGCCAGAGCTCGCGCGGCAGGTCGACGAGGAAGGTCGGCTGGATCAGCTTCGGCTCGATCAGCTTGCCCTGGATCTCGTCGACGATCCAGGCCCAGTCCGCGCTCGGGTCGACGTCGTCCTCGAGCAGGCCGGTCAGCTCCTCGCGGCCCGCGGTGAGGATGTCGACGCCGGTCTCCTCGAGAACCGCGTCGCGCAGCTTGACCCGCTTCCACGGCGTCTTGAAGTCGATCGACCTGCCGCCGCGCTCGATCGCGGTCGACCCGGTCGCCTGCTCGACCGCGGCCGAGATCATCTCCTCGGCGAAGGTCATCAGGCCCTCGTAGTCGATGCAGGCGTGGAACCACTCGAGCATCGTGAACTCGGGGCTGTGCTGGGGCGAGAGACCCTCGTTGCGGAAGAAGCGGCTTAGCTCGTAGACGTTCTCGAAGCCGCCGACGATCGCCCGCTTCAGATAGAGCTCGGTCGCCGTGCGCAGGAAGAGCTCGCGGTTGAGGGCGTGGTGGTGCGTGGTGAAGGGACGGGCCGCGGCGCCGCCGGCGAGGGGCTGCAGGATCGGCGTTTCCAGCTCGACGAAGTCGCGCTCGTTGAGGTAGTTGCGGATCGCGGCGACGAGCTTCGCCCGCAGGCGGAAGATCTGCCGCGCCTGCTCGTTGGCGATCAGGTCGAGCTCGCGCCGCCGGTAGCGGACCTCGGGGTCGGCGATGCCATGGAAGAGGTCGGGCGGGTCGCGCAGCGCCTTGGCCAGCATCGTGCACTCGCGCACGGCGATGGCCAGCTGGCCGCGCTTGGTCACGTGGAGGTCGCCCTCGATGCCGACCTCGTCGCCGATGTCGAGGTCCTCGATCCGGCCGAAGGCCTCCTCGCCGAGCGCGTCGCGCCGCGCGTAGGCCTGGATCGTCCCGCTCAGGTCGCGGACGTCGAGGAAGGCCGTCTTGCCGTGCCCGCGCCGGCCGACCACCCGGCCGGCGATCCGGTAGCCGAGCTCGGCGTGCTCGCCCTCGCCCAGCTCGGCCGGATCGTGCGCGGCGAGGATCGTCTCGATCTTGGTCCGCTCCGGCCATCCCTCGCGCGGGTAGGGATCGACGCCTTCGGCGCGCAGACGCTCGAGCTTGCGGCGCCGCACGTCCTCGGTCGACTCCCCGGTCCCCTGCCGCGACGAGTCCTGCTCGGTCGCCACGACTACGGCCCCACCGCGTGCCTGATCGGTTCGGCGGGCGTCACCGGCGAGAGGCTACCGTGTCGCCTTCTCACGACCGCGATCCAGGCGACGCCCAGGATGACCATCCCGACGCTCTCGAGCTGCGCCGCGGTCAGGCCCAGCGCCACCTCGTGGTTGCGGCGGATGAACTCGACGAGGAAGCGCTCCGCCCCGGCGTAGACGAGGTAGATCGCGAAGAGGACGCCGGCGCGGAAGCGGTCGCGCAGCTGCCAGAGCACCCACGCCCCCAGCCCCATCGCCAGCGTCTCGTAGACCGGCGTCGGGTGCACGGTGCGATCGGTCGGCACCGTGCCGTGCGGATAGGACATCGCCCACGGCCCGTTCCACGGCTTGCCGTAGTCGCCGTCGCCGGAGAGCTGGCAGCCGCAGCGGCCGATCGCGTAGCCGAGCGCCAGCGCCGGCGCCGCCAGGTCGAGCAGGGCGAGCCGGAGGAAGGCGCGGTACCAGGCCCAGAGCAGGACCGCCAGGGCGCCGCCGATCGCGCCGCCGTACCAAACCAGGCCGGAGCCGGAGAAGAGGTGGCCGAGCAAGTCCTGCTTGACGCTGTCGTAGTTCTGGACGACGAAGTAGACGCGCGAGCCGACGACGCCGCCGGCGAGCGCCGCGAAGCCCATCTCGTAGGCCCAGTCGGCCGGCTTGCCGATCTCCTTCAGCCGCTTCGCGATCAGCGCCCCCGCGGCGAGGAAGGCGAGCGCGAACATCAGCCCGAAGGTCTGCAACGTCAGCGGGCCGATGTGGATCTCCGGGTACACGGCTCAGTCGGCGAGCAGCGTCTCCAGCAGCGCCTTCTGGGCGTGGAGGCGGTTCTCCGCCTGGTCCCAGACGGCAGAGCGCTCGCCGTAGAGGACCTCGGCGCTGATCTCCTCGCCCGGGTGGGCGGGCAGGCAGTGGAGGACGATCGCGTCGTCTTGCGCCGCCGCCAGCAGGTCGGCGTCGATGCGGAAGGGGGCGAAGTCGGCGCGCCGGCGCTCCGCCTCCTCCTCGTCGCCCATGCTGACCCAGACGTCGGTGTAGAGCGCGTCGGCGCCGGTGGCCGCGTCGCGCGGGTCGTCGGTCAGCTTGGCGCCGTGACCGTCGTCCAGCTGGTAGCCGTTCGGCGCGGCGACGACCACCTCCACCCCGGCGAGCTCGCCGGCGATCGCCAGCGAGCGGGCGACGTTGTTGCCGTCGCCGACGTAGGCGAGACGGAGGCCGGAGAGCTCGCCGCAGCGCTCGCGCAGGGTGAGCAGGTCGGCGAGCGCCTGGCAGGGATGGTGCAGCGGCGTCAGCGCGTTGACCACCGGCACGTCGGACGCCTCGGCCAGCTCTACCACCGCCTCGTGGGAGCCCGAGCGGATCACGATCGCGTCGACGTAGCGCGAGAGGACGCGGGCGGTGTCGCCGATCGACTCGCCGCGGGAGAGCTGCAGCTCGTCGCCGCGCAGCACGACCGGGGTCGCGCCGAGCTCGGCGACGCCGACCTCGAAGGAGATCCGGGTACGGGTCGAGGGCTTTTCGAAGACGAGGGCGACGCTGCGGCCCGCCAGCGCTTCGGCGCCGAGGCGCTCGCGGCGGCCCGCCTTCAGCTCCGCGGCGCGGTCGAGCAGCCTGCCCAGCTCGAAGGCGCCCAGCTCTTCTCCGGTGAGAAAGTGCGTCAAGCGACGGATACTAAGCGCGTGGAATTCACGGCGATCACCTGGAACCTCTTCCACGGGCGCGATTTCCCGCCCAACCCCGCCCTCTTCACCTGGCGCTCGCGCCTGCTTCGCCTCGAGGCGCACGACGCGACCCACGCGCAGGTGAACCGCGAGCTGCGCGACGAGCTCGCCGGACTGCTGGCCGCCGCCGAGTGGGACGTGGCGCTGCTGCAGGAGTGCCCGCCGCGCTTCGCCGAAGCGCTCGCCCGTGCCTGCGACGCCGAGGCGCACCTGGTCCTCACCTCGCGCAACTCGCTCGGGGACCTGCGCTCGCTGGCGGCGCGGATCAACCCCGACCTGATCGCCTCCGGCGAGGGCGGCTCGAACCTGACGCTGATCCGGGCGCGGGGACCGCTCGGGCAGATCACCGAAAGGCGCGAGCTGGAGATCCACCGCGGGCGGCCGGAGCGCCGGGCGCTCGCCCTCACCCATGCCGCCGCGGGCGTCTGCGTCGCCAACCTGCACGCCACCAACGACAACCCGGGACTGGCCGCCGAGGACGTGCTGGCGGCGGCCGAGGCGAGCGTCGCCTGGGCCGGCGACTCGCCCCTGCTCTTCGGCGGCGACCTCAACCTGCGGCCGGGCGAGGACCCCGGCGTCTTCGACGTGCTGCGCGAGCGGTTCGGGCTGGCGGGGCCGAGCGAGCCGGGGGCGATCGATCACCTGCTCTCGCGGGGGCTGACGACGGTCCGGCCGGCGACGGCCTGGCCGCCCGAGGCGCGCGAGCTGCGCCGGCCCGACGGCCTCGCCGTGCGGCTCTCCGACCACGCCCCGGTGGAGGGGCGCTTCGCGACGAGCGGCGGCTACCCGGAGCGGCGGCAGGAATGAGATAGTCAGACGGGAAGTCCCGGCAAACGACCAGGAGGCGAGAGAGCATGGCGGCGAAAAAAACTTCAACCGGCAAGTCGGCGAAAAAAGTCAAAGCCGGCGCCAGGAAACCGGCCGCGAAAAAGGCCGCTGCCAGGAAAGCGCCGACGAAGGCGAAACCGAAGGCGACGAGGAAACCCGCCGGCCGTGGCGGCGTCACCGGCCTCGACAAGAGCGTCGAGCAGTTCCGCGACAGCCTCGAGCGCAGCGTCACGCTGAGCCGCGACCGCCTGCAGGAGGTCGTCGACGACGCGGTCAAGCGCGGGCGAATGACGCGCGGCGACGCCGAGAAGATGCTCTCCGACCTGGTCAAGAAGGGCCGGCGCCAGACCGACTCGCTGCTGAAAGAACTGGAACGGCTGATCAAACAGGCGCGCCGCGAGGTCGGCGGGCGGACCGGGCCGGTGCGCAAACAGGCGACGCAGGCGGCCCGGCGGGCGCGCAAGAAACTGCCTTAGTGGAACAGGCGACGAGCGAGAGGCCCTCGCCGCGCCGGCGCGGCGAGCAGCTCGACCTCGAGATCGAGTCGCTCGCCTTCGGCGGGCGCGGCGTCGCCCGCAGCGAGGGTCTCGTCGTCTTCGTCGCCGGCGGGCTGCCCGGCGACCGGGTGCGGGCGGAGGTGACGAAAGCGAAGAAGCGCTTCGCCGAGGCGCGCGCGGTCGAGATCCTGAAGCCGGGCGAGGAGCGCGTCGCCGACGCCTGCGTCCACGACGGCGAGCCCTGCCCGGGAGCGCCCTGGCAGGGCCTGCCCTACGAGCGCCAGCTGGCCGAGAAGAGCGCCCAGGTCGAGGAGGCGCTGCGGCGGATCGGCGGCCTCGACGGCTTCGAGCTGGAGCCGATCGAGCCGGCGGTCGAGCGCTGGCGCTACCGCAACAAGCTCGAGTACTCGTTCGGGGAGCGCGACGGCGAGCCGATCCTCGGCTTCCACGCGCGCGGGCGCTGGGACCTGGTCGTCGACGTCGACGACTGCAAGCTGGGGTCGGAGCGCGGCAACGCGGCGCGCAACGCCGTCCGCGAGTGGGCGCGGCGCGAGTCGGTCCCCGCTTACGACGCGCGGGCCCGCACCGGCGTGCTGCGCAACCTCGCCGTCCGCGAGGGCTGGCGGACGGGGCAGATCCAGACCCGGCTGGTGACCGTCCAGGCCCGCTTCCCGAAGCCTCCGGTCGACCTGCACACGGCGATCGAAGGCGACTCGGGCGGCACCGAGGGCCCGACCGGCGTGCTCGGCGAGGAGCGCCTGCGCGAGGAGCTCTGCGGCCTGCGGCTGGAGATGTCGCACGGCGCCTTCTTCCAGACCAACACCGAGATGGCCGAGCGGCTCTACGCGGTCGCCGGCGAGTACGCGGGGCTGAGCGGGTCCGAGCGGGTCTTCGACCTCTACTGCGGGATCGGCACGATCGGGCTGACGCTGGCGGCGCGGGCCGGCGAGGTCTGGGGGCTGGAGATCGTGCCCGAGGCGATCGCCGACGCGGAGGCCAACGCCGAGCGCAACGGGATCGAGAACGCCCGCTTCTTCGCCGGCAGCGCCCGCACCGGCGTGCGACCGCTTATCGAGGAGGCCGGCAAGCCCGACGTCGTCGTCGTCGACCCGCCCCGCGCCGGCCTCTCGCAGAAGATCGTCCGCCGCCTGCTCGAGTGCGAGGCGCAGCGGATCGTCTACGTCTCCTGCAACCCGACGACCCTGGCGCCGAACGCCGCGCAGATGGTCGAGGCGGGCTACGCGCTGAAGCGGGTCAGGCCGGTCGACATGTTCCCCCAGACCCCGCACATCGAGTGCGTGGCGGTGCTGGAGCGGTGAGTGCTCAGAGCTGAGCGATGACGATAAGCGTGAGGACGCCGACGAAGCCGGTCACCATCACGCCGGCCAGCCCAAGGAGCCCCTGCGTCATCACTCGCCGCATTTCCGCCACCTCGCCGCGGACCGCCGCGATTTCCCCGCGGACTCCGCCGATCTCACCGGCGACCTCTTGCCGCAGCCCCGCGATTTCGCCGCGGACCGCCGCGATTTCCCCGCGGACCGCCGCGATTTCCCCGCGGACTCCGCCGATCTCACCGGCGACTTCTTGCCGCAGCCCCGCGATTTCCCCGCGGACTCCCGCGACCTCCCCCCGTACGCCCTCGACCTCCCCGCGGACCGCGGTGAATTCACTTCTCATCTCAGAGCGCAGGGTGCGCAACTCGGCTTCGACCCGGTCGAAGCGCTGATCGACTTTCCTATCGAAGTCGTCGAGCCGCCCGTCCGTCCATTCCTGAACCATCGCCTCCATGATGATGGCAGGCTAGACGGAAGCTTGTTGTCTGTGAAGGGTTCAGGTGTAACAAAAGTGTCAATTTTCCAGCGCAGCTAGGCTGCGGTCCGTGAGCGACGGAGGAAACAGAGGCTTCGGGGTAGCTGCCGGGCTCGATCCGGACGTCGCCAGACCGCTGGCCAAGCGCTGTAAAGAGCTGGGCTACGCCTCGATCTGGTCCAACGACCACCCGGGCGCCAAAGGCCTCGAGACGCTGGCCGAGTTCGGCGCCGCCGCGCCCGACCTCGACCTCGGGGTCGCCGTCATCGCTCTCGACCGGACGCCGCCGGAGACGATCGCCGCCGATGTCGAGCGCCTCGGCCTCGACCCGGCAAGGCTCTGGCTCGGGGTCGGTGCCGGCTTCGGCGAGAAGCCGCTGACGCGGATGCGCGAGGCGCTGCCCGAGCTGCGCGAGGCGCTGCCCGGAGTCCGCCTCGTCCTCGCCGCGATGGGACCGAAGATGTGCGAGCTGGCCGGCGCCTCCTACGACGGCGCCTTCTTCAACTGGATGACTCCCGAGTTCGCCGCCGGCGCCCGCGCGAAGGTCGAGGCCGGAGCGAACGACGCGGGCCGCCGGCCCCCGCCGATCTTCGGCTACGTCCGCACCGCCGTCGGCGCGGACGCGGCCGCCCGCCTCGCCAAGGAGGAATCGTTCTACCGCGACCTGCACGACGGCTACCGCAACCACTTCGCCCGCCTCGCCGAGCCCGAGGGCACCGTAGGCGTCGCCGCCGCGGACAGAGCCGAGACCCAAACGGCCCTCGCCACCTACACAGCTCTCGACACAGCGGTCGTTCGAGGCTTGGCCTCAGCAACCGTCGAAGCCATGACAGCCGTCGCCGAAGCAGCCGCACCTTGAGCGAGGGACGGGGGCACCCTCGGACTGGCGGATACTCAAAACGCCGGCCTAATCAGGCCGGCGTTTGTCAGGACGAGGGTGCCCCCGTCCCTCGCTAATCCCCGCTAATACGGAGGCAAATCCTCGTACCACTCGCCAAGCGTCTTGAACGCCCGCCAAAACCTCTGCTTGGCCCCCTCTTCGTCGAGCGAGTCGTCGATATCGGGCGTGTAGAGGGCGTCGACGGTCGGGGTGAAGGCCTGGACGTCGCCCTCGCGGGGCTCGAGCGGGCGCGCCAGCGGGACTTCGAGGCCGTTGAGGACGCGCAGGGCGGGCTCGCCCATGACGACGAGGATCTTCGGCTGCACGATCGCGATCTCTTCGACGACGCGGCGCATGCACTCGGGCGCGGCGAGGTCGGGCTCGGCGATCGGGCACTTCACGCAGAGCGTGCCGTAGACGACGATCGGGTCGATGCCGAGGCGCTTGAAGCTCTTCATCAGGGCGTTGCCGGCGCGGCCGTAGAAGGCGACTCCCTCTTCGATCTCGGCCGGCGCCGGGGCGTGCTTGAGCATGAAGACGTCGGCCTGGGGGTGGCCCGAGCCGAGCACCGGCATCAGCTTGCCGCGCGGGCAGTGCGGGCAGGTCTGCAGCTCGTGGCTGAGGTGGTTGAGCTCGCGGATCGCTCGCTCCAGGTACTTCTCCCTGATCTCGTCGTCGGTCGCCGGCACGCTGGCCGATCTCTTTGACGAACCGCGCCCGGCTCCTCTCGCGCGGCTCGCCTGCATCAGCTCTTGCCTCTCGCCTCCCGGCCGGCCGCCGCCCGGCGCCGCCGCCCCTGCCCGCCGCGGGCCGGTTTGGCGTTCGGGACGCTGCGTTTCGCCGCCTTCGGCCGGCCCGTCGTCTGCAGCAGCTTCAGCGCCTGCACGTAGACGAGGTTCTTGTGCTTGCGGACGATGTCGGCGTCGCGCATCGCCTCGAGGAACTCGGCCGGCCCGTCGAAGTCGTGGATCCGCACCCGCACACTGCCCAGCCCCTGCGCGACGTGGCTGTCGGAGCCGGCGCCGGGGACGATCCGGTACTTGCGGGCGAAGCGTTCGGCCTCCTCGTTGAAGGCTGTCAGCGCCACGCGCGGGTTGAAGACCTCGAGGATGTCGATCTCCTCGACGATCTCGAGCAGGTGCTCGTAGTCGGGCACCGAGTGGAAGCGGTCGAACGGGTGCGGCACGTAGACGAGGCCGCCCTGGGCGCGGATCGCGGCGATCGTCTCGGCCATCGTCATCCCGCGCGGGATCTTCTCCTCGAGGAAGAGGCCGATCACCTCGCCCTGCTCGGCGGTCTTCACCTCCTCGGCGACGATCACCTCGATGTCGCCCGTCCGCTCGGCGATGCGGCGCGCCTCGAGCGCCCCCGAGACCTCGTTGTGGTCGGTGATCGCGATCGCGCCGAGGCCGCGGTCGCGCGCCGTCTGCAGCAGCACGTCGACCGGCGTCGCGCAGTCGGTCGAGTGGTCGGTGTGCATGTGCAGGTCGACCTCGATCAGCGGCCGCCCGGCGATCCGCCGCCGCGCCTCCGCGTCGCCGTCGGGGTCGTGGCGGCGGGCGACAAGACGGCGGTAGATCGCCTCGACCTCGTCGGCGACCGCCGACCACTCGCGCTCGGGCCCGGCCGGCTCGACCAGCTCGTAGCTGGCCGGGAAGTAGCGCTCCAACAGCTGGCCGGTGGCCGGCGAGGCGACCGTGCGCGCGTCGAGGCGGCCGAAGAGGATCTCGACCAGGGGCCGCGCCACCTGAGTCGAGAGCACCCGCTCCTGCGGCGCGTGGAAGGTAGCCACATTCAGCGAGTAGGAATTGCGCAACGCGGTCGAGGAGACCCGCGGCGCGAAGGGCTCGTGGACGTGGACCACGTCGAACTCGGTCGAGCGCAGGCGCTCTTTGACCCGGTCTCCATAACCCATGACGACGACCCGGTGCCCGCGCCGCCTCAGCTCCGTCGAGACCTGTTCGACGTACTCGTTGACCGGGTTTCGCACCCCGCGCCGGTGCGGCGTGACCTGGGCGATCGAGAGACCTTCAGCTGACACGAAGCGCAGCATAAGAGCCCGCGCGCCAGCGGGCTTCCACTGCTACCGACTTCATCCCCGACGGAAAATCGAAGCAACTGGGGACGCCGGGTGTGGGTCTCCGGGAACTCCCGGCCGAAGGCCGGCCCGGAGACCTACCCCCGGCGTCCCATCACGCTTCGACCTCGGCCGCCGGCTTCTCGACCTCGGGTGCTGCGCCCTCCCCGCGCGCGTTGGCGGCGATGAACTCCTCGGTCTTCTCGCGCGCTTCGTCGTCGGGGCGCTGCGTGTGCGGCGACTTCATCAGGTAGCTCGACGGTCCGTCGAGCTGGCCGGCGATGCCGTTGTTGAGCGCCAGCTTGACGATCCGCACCGCGTCGATGACGACGCCGGCCGAGTTCGGCGAGTCCCAGACCTCGAGCTTCAGCTCGACGTTCAGCGGCACGTCGCCGAAGGCCTTGCCCTCGAGCCGGATGTGCGCCCACTTGCGGTCGGTGAGCCAGGCGACGTAGTCCGACGGTCCGACGTGGACATCCTCGTCGGGCAGCTCGTGGCCCATGATCGAGGTCACCGCGTTGGTCTTCGAGATCTTCTTCGAGTCGAGCCGCTCGCGCTCGAGCATGTTGAAGAAGTCCATGTTGCCGCCGACGTTGAGCTGCGAGGTGCGCTCCATGCGCACGCCGCGGTCGTGGAAGAGCCGCGCCAGCTGGCGATGGACGATCGTCGCGCCGACCTGCGACTTGATGTCGTCGCCGACGATCGGCAGGCCGGCGTCCTGGAAGCGCTTGTCCCAGTAGTCCTCGCGGGCGATGAAGACCGGCAGGCAGTTGACGAAGCCGACGCCGGCCTTGAGCGCCTGCTCGACGTACCACTTGGTCGCCTGCTCGGAGCCGACCGGCAGGTAGCAGACGAGCACGTCCGCCTTCGTCTCCTTGAGGATGCCGACGATGTCGGCGGTCTCGCCGGGGGCTTTCTTGATCTTCTGCTTGAGGTACTTGCCGAGGCCGTCGTGGGTCATGCCGCGCTCGACCTTGACGCCGAGGTTGGAGACGTCGGCGAACTTGATCGTGTCGTTCTGGCCCGACCACATCGCCTCGGAGAGGTCCTTGCCGACCTTCTCGGCGTCGATGTCGAAGGCGGCGACGAACTCGATGTCGCGGACGTGGTAGCCGCCGAGGTCGACGTGCATCAGGCCGGGGACCTGGTCGGCGGGGTCGGCGTCCCTGTAGTAGTGGACGCCCTGGATGAAGGAGTTGGCGCAGTTGCCGACGCCGACGATCGCGACGCGGACTTTCTCGTCCGCGCGGACGGCGCCGTTGCTGCCGGATGCTCCGTTGGTCTCGCTCATGAAGTTGGAAGTCCTTCCTCGTTCGGGCCAGGTGGCCGACTCAAGCACACCCGGGGCCGGGACTGGTTACAGGTCGGGCGGGGAGCTCACCTCGTTCGAAAGCTGGTTTCTGACGTGCCATACGCGCTGGATCGTCGTGACCACGGTCAGCGCCGCGATCGTGTAGACCGCGGGGGCTAGGAGCTCGAAATCGCCGAGCCCGGCGCCCTTGGCGAAGACCAGGCCGATGGAAAGTATGACCACTCTGACGGGACGCGTCGCCAGCCCCACCTTGCACTCGACTCCGAGCGCCTCGGCGCGGGCCCGCGTGTAGGAGACCATCAGCGAGCCGAGCACCGCGACGACGCACATCGCGGCGGCGAAATCCTGGCCGGTGGTGGCGAAGTAGCCGGCGACCGCGGCGAGCACGATCCCCTCCTCGATCCGGTCCAGGGTCGAGTCGAGGAAGGCGCCGAACAGCGTCCCCTTGCCCGACATGCGCGAGTAGCGGCCGTCGAGCGTGTCCATGACCGAGCCGAGGACGAAGGCGACGCCGGCGAGGAAGAAGAGGCGCTGGGTGACGAGGAGGGCGGCGACGAGGTTGCCGACCAGGCCCGCGATCGAGATCGCGTTCGGGGTCAGCCGCGACTCGATCAGGCGCTCGCGGGCGTAAGCGCGAAGCTCCTGGCCGTTGCGCCTGCTGCTGGGGACCCGCGGAGGGGCCGACGAATCCATTCGCGTGAGGCTAACCCAAGAGGGCATCCCGGCAGGGACTCCCAGGATGCCTTTACGCCTCGGCCTCCTGCGCGGCCGAGCGGCCCCAGGCCCAGGCGTGCGGGCGGGCCCGGGCGAGGAGGCGGTGGGCGACCAGCGCCGAGGTCAGGGCGACCGCCCAGCCGAGGGCGATGTCGACCCAGTAGTGGTTGCCGGTGACGACGACGACCCAGGCGATGACCAGCGGCCACGCCGCCCAGAAGGCCTTGGCGAAGCGGTTGCGGCAGACGATCGCGCCGGTGACGCCGATCATCATCGCGAAGGCGCAGTGCATGCTGGGGATCGCGGCGAAGGGGTTGATGAAGATCTTCGCCAGCGTCGAGTCGTGGTTGACGTTGGAGAAGTCGACGATCGTGTCGACGAAGCCGTGTTCGGGGAACATCCGCGGCGGCGCGGTCGGGTAGAGCGTGTAGCCGATCAGCGCCAGGCCCATCGAGACGACGAACATGTTGCGGACGAAGTAGTAGGACTCGTTGCGGAAGAGGTAGAGCCAGACGAGGAAGCCGAGCGCGATCGAGAACTGGGCGTTGAGGTAGATCTGGTTGGCGAGGTCGATCAGCCAGTGGGCCGGCAGGAAGAAGGCCTGCACGCTGGGCTCGAAGAGCGTGTGGGCCGAACGCTCGAATTCGATCACCCGCAGGCCGTGGGCGATCGCCACCGAGCGCTGGCCGTCGGCGATGCCGCGAACGAGCTCGTAGGCGGTGTCGACGGCGACGAGGATCGCGACCTGGCGTCCGGCGTCGCCCCAGCCTTGGGGCAGCTTGGATCCGATGCGAGCGAGCGCGCGAGACACGAGTGCCCATTGTAATTCGCCGGTTGACGGGGGTGGGATAGGGGGCTGCCGTTGGGGTTCCCTCGTTCCGACAAATGCCGAGCCAGTTGGCTCGGCATTTTGAGTATCCGCCGGCCCGAGGGAACCCCAACAGCAGCCCTTCGAGGGGCACCCCGCCCATCCCCTCGAACCGGCGTGGCTCTCGTCAGCTGAGGAAGCTGAGGACGTCGTCGATTATGCGGGGGTTGTCGATCCAGGGCCAGTGGCCGGCGCCGGGGACGATCTCTAGTTGAGCTTGGGGGAGGATCGAGGCGTAGGCCTCGGCGAATTTGGCGGGAAGGTAAGGGTCGCGGTCGCCCCAGAGGATCAGGGAGGGGCAGGTGAGCTTGGCGAGGTCGCGGCCGGCTGCGGCGAGGCGGTCGGGGTCGGCGTGGCGGTAGAGGGAGAGGAGGGCGCGGGACGTTCCCCTGTCCCAATGGCGCCAGACCATGTCGACGAACTCGGGCGGCATCGGGCCGCGGTCGCCGCGGGCCTGGCGCAGGGTGCGCTCCATCCCCCAGCGCGTCGTCGTCGCGTTGGCGATCTCCCCCCAGGGCCGGCGCCGCCAGATCTGCGCCACCCAGTGCCAGCGGTAGCCCGGCAGCAGCGGCACGGCGTCGATCAGGACCAGCTTCTCGACCAGCTCGGGCCGGCGCTGCGCGCCGATCAGCGCCAGCGAGCCCCAGTCGTGGGCGACGAGCTTCCTTCGCCTGACGCCGAGCTCGTCCAGGCATCTCTCCAAGAACGCCGAGAGCCCGTTCATCGAGTAGTCGAACCGCGCCGGATCCGGCCGCGCCGAGCGCCCCCACCCCGGCATGTCGATCGCCACCGCCGGCCCCCCGCGCTCCATAAACGGCAGCCAGTCCTCGCCATGCGTCGGGTTGCCGTGGCAATAGACAACCGGCGTCCCGTCCCCCAGTACCCGCCGGTAGAACACCCGGATTCCGTCAGCTACAAGCTCCCGCTCTTCAATCGCTTGCGGCATCGGCCGGAACCCTATGTCGCGGAGCTATCTCCGTTTCCTTGGGCGGTGACGTGGGCAGGGTGCCCTCGGCCCGACAAGTGCCGAGCCAATTGGCTCGGCACTTTGAGTATCCGCCGGTTCGAGG
>JBLMYD010000131.1:0-3850 GCA_050258095.1 Chloroflexota bacterium | reverse complement strand
GACAAGTGCCGAGCTGATTAGCTCGGCACTTTGAGTATCCGCCGGTTCGAGGGGCACCCTGCCCACGCCATCCGCCGGAGCCCTACCCGCTTGTGCCAGATGGTCGCCGGGATGACGCTCTACTCGATTACTGCCAGCGTGTCACCTGCGGAAACTGCTGCGCCCTCGGAGACGTTGAGCGTGGTCACCTTGCCGGAGCGGTGGGCGGCGATCTCGTTCTCCATCTTCATCGCCTCGATCACGCAGATCAGGTCGCCCTCCTCGACGCTCGCGCCCTGCTCGACCGCGACCTTGAGCACGGTGCCCTGCAGCGGCGAGGGCAGCGACTCGCTCGAGGCGCTCGCCGCGCCGCCGGCCTTGCGCTCGCGCTTCGGCGGCTTCCGGCCGCCCGCGGCGGGCGCGGCGCCGGCGCCGCCGGCGAACGCCTCGCCGATCACCTTGACGTCGAAGAGCTTGCCCGAGACCTCGACCTTGTAGTCGCGGGCGATCTGCTCGGGCTTCTCGGCCTCGGCGGCTGCCGGGGCCGCCTCTGCCGGCGCCGTCGACTTGAGCCAGTCGCGGTCCTCCATCAGGTCGCGGCAGGTCTCGCCGTCGCGCCACTGGTCGGTGGCGAGCAGCGCCTTGTGGAAGGGAATCAGGGTGGTCAGCCCGCCGACCTCGTACTCGTCGAGCGCCCGCAGCATGCGGCGCGTCGCGTGCTCGCGGTCGACGTCCCAGACGATCAGCTTGGCGACCATCGGGTCGTACATCGGCGTCACCTCGGAGCCTGCCTCGACGCCGGAGTCGACGCGGACGCCCGGACCGGCCGGCTCGCGGTAGCTCGCGATCGCGCCCGGCGCCGGGGCGAATTTCTTGTGCGCCGCCTCGGCGTTGATCCGGCACTCGATCGCCCAGCCGCGCAGCTCGATCTCGTCCTGGGCGACGGAGAGCGGCTCGCCGGCGGCGACGAGGATCTGCTCGCGGACGATGTCGATGCCGGTGACCATCTCGGTCACGCAGTGCTCGACCTGCACCCGCGTGTTCATCTCGAGGAAGAAGTACTCCTCGCCGACCTGCATCCCCTCGACCGTGCCGGCGCCGCGGTAGCCGACCGCCGCCGCCGCGTCGGTGGCGATCTTGCCGATCCGCTCGCGCATCTCGGCGTCGACGTGGGGACCGGGCGCCTCCTCGATCACCTTCTGGTGGCGGCGCTGCACCGAGCAGTCGCGCTCCCCGAGGTGGATCACGTTGCCGTGCCCGTCGGCCAGCACCTGGACCTCGACGTGGCGCGGGTCCTCGAGGTAGCGCTCGACGTAGACGCGCGCGTCGGAGAAGAACTTCTCGCCTTCGCGGGCGGCGCCTTCGAAGGCGTCCTGCAGCTCGTCGGCGCTCATCGCCACGCGGAAGCCCTTGCCGCCGCCGCCGCCCGCCGCCTTGCAGGCGACCGGGTAGCCGGCCTCCTCGGCCTGGGCGCGGGCCGCGTCGAGGTCGGGAGCGGGCTCGGTGGCGCCGGGGACGATCGGCACGCCGGCCTCGGCCATGATCTCGCGCGCCCGGGTCTTCGAGCCCATCGCTTCGATCGCCTCCGGCGGCGGGCCGATGAAGACGAGGCCGGACTCGGCGCAGGCGCGGGCGAAGTCGGCGTTCTCGGCGAGGAAGCCGTAGCCGGGGTGGATCGCCTCCGCCCCCGCCTCCTTCGCCGTGTCGATGATCTTGAGGATGTTGAGGTAGCTCTCGGCCGGCACCGCGGGGCCGATCAGGAAGGCCTCGTCGGCCTCGCGCACGTGCGGCGCGTCGCGGTCGATCTCCGAGTAGACGGCGACCGAGGCGATGCCCATCTCCTTCAGCGTGCGGGCGACGCGAATCGCGATCTCGCCGCGGTTGGCGATGAGGACCTTCTCGAACACGGCGGCGCAGTCTATTCAGGCGAGGAGAGAGAGGCGGCGGGGCGCTTGTAGCGGCCGGCCACGTACTCCTCGACCCAGGCGGTGGAGCTGCGCCAGGCGCCGTCGGAGCCCTTCGTCGCCTTGAGACGGCCGCGAACGGCGGCGACGCGAAGGGCGTTGGCGCTGAGCTCGGGGGTGGCGAGAGCCTGCAGGGGGACCAACCGCGCGGGACCGGCGATCGCGGGGACGACGAACTTGTAGAGGTTGTCGAGAATCGCGCGGGCGAGGAACTCGCCCAGGGGACCGGGATCGCCGTCGTCGGCCCGGCGCAGAGCGTTCAGGTAGCGCGTGCGATCCCCCTTGTAGATGATCGCGGGCGGATAGCCGAGCCGAATCAGCAGCAGGTTGAGAATCAGCCTGCCGGCGCGACCGTTGCCGTCGAGGAAGGGATGGATCTGCTCGAAGCGCGCGTGGAGCCGCGCCAGCTCCTCGATCGCCACCGACTCCTCGACCTTGCGGACGGCGTGCGCGTCGGCGATCCAGTCGCGGATCAGAACTGACACCTGAGGCCAGTCGGGCGGCCTCATCCCCCCGGGAAACGGCTCGATGTCGTGCTCGCGAAACGAGCCCGGGCCCTCCCGCGGCGTGGCCTGGGGGTGGGGCGCGATGTCTCAGACCGGCGTCATCGCCAGCGAGTGCACCTGCCTCAGCTCCGCCAGCGTGATCAGCCGCCCGCTGCTCCAATCGCCGGGCCGAATCCCGTGCCCGTAGACCCAGTCGGCGGCGTCCGCGTAGCCGCGAACCTCCAAGTACTCGCTCAGCTCCTTGCTGCCGACCGCCCGTCCCTCGGCAAGCAGCTGCTCGACCTGCTTGAGCACGAGCGCGTTGCCCTCGATCGCGGTCGAGTGATGCGCCTCCTCCAGCCAGATGCCGCGCCAGATTCTTGGCGAGACGGACGGCCTCGCCTAGGGTTAATTTTGTTCGGGTTAGCCATTTCATAATTGTGCCGAACAAAATTGAATTTGTTCGCCTCCTGAGCAAGTAATTGTTCCGAACACTTTCGCCGGGGAGGAAGCCAAGTAGGGTGCGCGACCATGCTGATCGAGCTGCAATCGCATTCGACGGTCTCGGACGGGCAGCTGGCGCCGGCCGGGGTGGTCGAGGAGGCTGCCAAGGCGGGGGTGACGACGCTGGCGCTGTCGGACCACGACGCGATCGCGGGCGTGGCCGAGGCGATGGAGACGGCCGAGCGGTTGGGGGTCGAGCTGGTGCCGGCGACCGAGATGTCGTGCGTGCACGAGTACGCCGAAGACCTGCACGTCTGCGGCTACTGGATCGACCTGGGCAAGATCGCCGCGGCCTGCGAGCGCGCCCAGCACGAGCGGGTGACGCGGGCCGGGGAGATCGTCGAGAAGCTGCGCGGCGAGGGCTTCGACATCCACCTCGAGGATGCCGTGCGCGAGGCCGGCGACGCGCTCTCGATCGGCCGCCCCCACATCGCCCGCGCCGCCGGCGCGAGCGGCGACCTCGGCCCCTTCTTCGAGGAGTACCTCGTGCCCGGCGCCAAGGCCTTCGTCCCGCGCCGCTGGCCGACCGCCGAGCAGGCGATCGACCTGATCCACGAGGCCGGCGGCGTCGCCGTCGTCGCCCACCCCTACTGGGACATCGACGCCCGGCACGAGGTCGACGACCTGATCCGCTCGCTCGACGCCGACGGCGTCGAGACCTTCTACCCCTCGCACAGCAAGGAGCAGACCGAGCACCTTCTGGAGCTATGCGATGAGCTCGACCTCGTCCCCACCGGCTCCTCCGACTACCACGGCCCCACCCACAAGACCTTCTCGAAGTTCGGCGCTTACGACACCTACGACCTCGGCCAGCCCAAGGTTCCTCCTCGCCCGTAAACCACTCCGGGTCAGCAGGAGGGCCGGTACCCCCTTCCCAAAACGCTCGGCAGGAGCCTCGCTTGAGTGTTTTGGGAAGGG
>JBLMYD010000130.1:0-5358 GCA_050258095.1 Chloroflexota bacterium | reverse complement strand
GTGAGGGCGTGGTTCATCAGCGCGAAGGTCTCCTCGATGCTGAGCGACTTGTTGCCGCCCACGGCCGCGCTCAGACTCGGCGTCCCCAGCTCCTGCGGCAGGGTGAAGCGGTTGCGGCGGTCGCGCTCGCGGTTGCCGCCGGGCGGCGCGTCGGCGGTGAGGACGATCGCCTCGAAGCCGGACTCGACGGCCTCGTCCATCAGCGCCCGGGTCACCGCCTCGTCGCGGAAGCAGTAGAGCTGGAACCAGCGCCGCCCCTCGGGCACTGCCGCCGTCAGCTCCGAGGGCCGGGTCGTCGCCAGCGTCGAGAGGCACATCACCGTGCCGGCCGCCGCTGCGGCTCGCGCCATCCCGACCTCGCCCTCGGGATCGACGAGGCGCTGGTAGGCGACCGGCGCGACCAGGATCGGCATCGCCACCTCGCCGCCGAGCACCTCCGCCCGCGTCTCCCACGCGCCGAGCCCGGCCAACGCCCGCGGCCGCAGCCGCCACCGCCGCCACGCCTCGCAGTTGTCGCGCAACGTCACCTCGTCGCACGCCCCGCCGAAGAAGTAGCCCGCCACCCCGGCCTCGAGCTTCTCCTCCGCCGCCCGCTCGAAATCCGCCACGCAGATCAACTCGTCCACGCATGCGACCCTAACCGGTCCGCGTTCACGACCGCGAGGACTGGAAGGGGTCGCGCCTTGCGTCCGCCCCCATGTAGCGCTAAGGTTTCGCCAGGTGTTGATATCCACACTTGAACGGCCCCGGGCTACTTCCCCGGGGCCGTTTCTTTTTGCGGCTCGTGCCCCTAGCGATCCATGAGCTTCGCAACAAGCGCCAACAACGCTCGCAGCAAGCCCGCGTAGGCCAAGAGCACAGCCGCCGTATTGATATCCACGACTGTCTAAGAATCTGACCGCACGGATCCGCCCCGCCGAGCAGAGGGAGACCCCCCACGAAGCCACGCCACGAGCCGGCTTTCCGATCATCCCGATCGCTCGCCGGAGTGGTTGCAGGAGGGGTCCGGTGTCCCTCTCCCGGAGGCTCAGGAAGTTACGCCTGGACCCTGATGGGCGACCCAGCTGCGCGACGGCCTCCGGGGGAGGGACACCGGACCCCTCCCCCGCCTAAAACTAAAAGTGAACGATCGGGATGATCAGGATCGCGACGATGTTGGCGACCTTGATCATCGGATTGATCGCCGGCCCCGCCGTGTCCTTGTAGGGGTCACCGACCGTGTCGCCGGTGACCGAGGCGGCGTGGGCCTCGGAGCCCTTGCCGCCGTGGGCGCCGTCCTCGATCAGCTTCTTCGCGTTGTCCCAGGCGCCGCCGCCCGCCGTCATCGAGATCGCAGCGAAGAGGCCGACGACGATGACGCCGATCAGCAGCCCGCCGAGGGCGTCGACGCTGATCAGGCCGACGATCACCGGGATCACGATCGGGATCAGCGAGGGCAGGATCATCTCCTTCTGCGCCGCCGCGGTGACGATGCCCACCGTCTTGCCGTACTCGGGCTTCTCGGTGCCCTCCATGATCCCCGGGTGCTCGCGGAACTGCTTGCGCACCTCCTCGACGACCTGGCCGCCGGCACGGCCGACCGCCTCGATCGCGAGGGCGGCAAAGAGGTAGACCATCATGCCGCCGATGATCAGCCCGATCAGCACCGCCGGGGTGGTCAGGTGGAAGAGGCCGTTGAGGTCGAAGTTCGCCGGCGCTTCGTCGGCGAGTTCGCTCTTGAAGGCGGAGAAGAGCACCAGCGCGGCGAGCGCCGCCGAGCCGATCGCGTACCCCTTGGTCACCGCCTTGGTCGTGTTGCCGACCGCGTCGAGCGGGTCGGTGACGTTGCGCACCTCCTCGGGCAGGTCGGCCATCTCGGCGATGCCGCCGGCGTTGTCGGTGATCGGCCCGAAGGCGTCGAGGGCGACGATCAGCCCGCAGAGCGAGAGCTGCGCCATCACGGCGATGCCGATGCCGTAGATGCCGGCCAGCTGGTTGGCGCCGAGGATCGCCAGCGCGATCACCAGCGCCGGCGCCGCCGTCGACTGGAAGCCCTGCGCCAGCCCGGCGATGATGTTCGTCGCGTGCCCGGTCTCCGAAGCGTCGGCGATCAGCCTCACCGGCCGGAAGCGAGTCGAGGTGTAGTAGTCGGTGATGACGAAGAGGAGGCCGGTGACGGCGACGCCGATCACCGCGCAGAGCCAGAGGTCGGTGGTCGTGACCGACTTCGCCGCGGCGCTCAGCCCGAGCCGCACCGGGTCGCTCATCAGCCAGTGGGTGATCGGGTAGAAGGCCGCGATCGAGAGTACGCCGGAGACGATCAGACCCTGGTAGAGGGCGCCCTCGACCCGATCTGACTTGGTGCGGACCGAGAGCGCGCCGACGATCGAGGCGAGGATCGCGACGCCGCCGATCACGAGCGGGAAGATCGCCACCTCGCGCGAGAATTCGCCGTTGGCGCCGGTGAAGGTGAGGACGCCGAGCAGCATCACGGCGACCGAGGTGACGGCGTAGGTCTCGAAGAGGTCGGCCGCCATGCCGGCACAGTCGCCGACGTTGTCGCCGACGTTGTCGGCGATCACCGCCGGGTTGCGCGGGTCGTCCTCGGGGATCCCGGCCTCGACCTTGCCGACGAGGTCGGCGCCGACGTCGGCGGCCTTGGTGAAGATGCCGCCGCCGAGACGGGCGAAGACCGAGATCAGCGAACCGCCGAAGCCGAGGCCGACGAGCGCGTCGACCGCCGCCTTGTCGGAGCTGCCGGTGAGGACGAGGATGCCGTAGTAGCCGGCGACGCCGAGCAGCGCCAGCCCGACGACGAGCAGGCCGGTGACCGAGCCCCCCTTGAAGGCGACGTCGAGCGCTGGCGGCACGCCGCCGCGGGCGGCCTCGGCGACGCGCGAGTTGGCGCGCACCGAGAGGTTCATCCCGATGAAGCCGGCCGAGCCGGAGAGGATGCCGCCGAAGACGAAGCCGATCGCGGTCTCGTAGTTCTGCAGGACCCAGAGCAGGATCGCGATCGGCACCGCGACCGCGGCGATGATCGTGTACTGGCGGCTGAGGTAGGCCTTGGCGCCTTCCTGCACCGCCCCCGAGATTTCCTGCATGCGCTCGTTGCCCGGCGAGCGGGCGAGCAGGCGCTGCGTGATGATCAATCCGTAGACAACCGCCGCCCCCGCGCAGACGAGCGCGACAACGACTCCGTATTCGGTCAGAAAGCTGGTCAAGTTCAGTTCCTCCGGCTGAGTTCTAGGCGGCGCAGGAGTCTATCTACGCGCGCCGACGTCGGCCGTGTAGGTGCGTTTCGTCTCGGCGACGGTGTCCCGGTAGACGTCCTCGATCGAGACGCCGGCGTCGCGCGCCTCACGGGCACGCTGGGCGCCGTTTCGGGCCGGCAGGTCGACCTCGATGCCGAGCTGCGAGCGGGCCGGCTCGCACCAGGCGAGCAGCTCCTCGAGCGCCGCCGCGGCCTCGACCTCGGCGCCGCGACGGAAGTCGATCAGGCGGCCGCTCATCCCGTGGCGAATCGCGCGCCAGAGGTTCTCCTCGATCTCGCGGTCGGCGAGGAGAGCCTCCCCGTCGTAGCCGCCCTCGTCGTAGTCGAGCGTCGCCTGGGCGATGCAGGCCGCGATCAGGCCGGCCAGCGCGAAGGACTCGTCGCCACGCGTCTGCGCGTCGCAGATCCGCACCTCGACCGTGCCGAAGGAGTGGTGGGGCCGCACGCTCCACCAGAGCTGGGTCGACTCGACCACCGAGCCGGCCCGCTGGAGCAGGTCGATGAACTCCGCGTAGGTGCGCCAGTCGCCGAAGGAGCTGGGCACGCCGCAGCGGGGGAAGGTGCGGGTGAAGATCTCGGTGCGCACCGTGTGCAGCCCGGTATCGCGGCGGTCGAGGAAGGGCGAGTTGGCCGAGACCGCGAGCAGCAGGGGCAGCAGCTCGCGCACCCGGTCGCAGACGGCGATCGCCCGGTCGGCGCCGCGCACCCCCATGTGCACGTGCATGCTCCAGGTGTTGTTGCGCTGGGCGACCCAGCCGAGTTCCTGGCGCAGGCGGTTGTAGTGGGGCGTGTCGATGATGCGCTGGTCGAGGTAGTCGGCCCAGGGGTGCGTGCCCATCGCGCCCAGCGCCAGGCCCATCCCCTCGACCAGCCCGAAGAGGCGCCGCCGGCGCTCGCGCTGCAGGTCCATCGCCTCGGCGAACGTGTCGGCGCGGCCGGAGCGGATCTCGATCTCGGAGGCGATCAGCTCGCCGGCCGCCGACTCGGCGAGGGCGTCGTCGCGCCGGCAAGCCGCGTAGACGTCCTCGAAGCGGTGTTCGAGCTCCAGCGTCGCCGGGTCGAGGATCGCGAACTCCTCCTCGAGGCCGACGGTGAAGTCGGTCGAGGACTCGAATCTCTCCCGGGCGAGTTCGAGGTCCAGGGGCAAGTCGGTCCTTCAGGTCAGGTAGAAGTAGAGCGCGTAGAGGAGGTCGACGGCGGGGCTGGATGTGTGGACTGTCACCTCGGGCGGCACCTGCAGCAGCTGCTCGGAGTAGTTGAAGATGATCTTCACCCCGGCCTCGACCAGCCTGTCGGCGACGGCCTGAGCCGCCGCGGCGGGCACGGCGAGCACGCCGACGACGATCTCCTGCTCGGCGACGACCGACTCGAGCTCGGCGAAGTCGCGCACCCGCAGGCTGCCGACCTCGGTGCCGACGACGTTGCTGTCGACGTCGAACATGGCGACGACCTGGAAGCCGTGGTCGGCGAAGATGTCGGAGCTGGCGATCGCCTGGCCGAGGTTGCCGGCGCCGAAGAGGGCGATGTTGTGCTGGCCGGAGGTGCGCAGGATCTTGCGGATCTCGGCGACCAGCGACTCGACGTTGTAGCCGACGCCGCGCTTGCCGAACTTGCCGAAGCCGGAGAGGTCGCGACGGATCTGGGTCGGGTTGATGTGCGTGTACTCGGAGAGTTCCTGCGAGGAGATCGTCTCGCGGCCCATCTTGCGCGCCTGCGTCAGCACCTGCAGGTAGCGCGAGAGGCGCGCGGCGACCCCGAGCGAAAGCCGCTCGCCGTCGCCGAACGGCGACTCCGGCGCGTCCTTCTCTTCGATCGCCGTGCTCACGCCTGCACAGTATCGAGCCTCGCCCGCACCGCCGCGTCGTCGAGGACCAGCTCGGAGACGATCTCGCCGTCGATCTCCACCACTGGAATTTTCTCCAGCATTCGCCGCAGCAGCGCCTCCTCGCTCTCGATGTCGACCTCGACGAGCGCGAAGCGGTAACCCTCGCCGTGCATCGCGACGAGCGACTCGACCACCTCCTCGCAGAGGTGACAGCCGGGCCGCATGTAAACCGTGATCTGCGTCATCTCTCACCGCCGACGGGCCTAAAACCGACGCGGTG
>JBLMYD010000129.1:0-3318 GCA_050258095.1 Chloroflexota bacterium | reverse complement strand
GGCAGCTCCATCAGCGCCGAGAGGCGGATCGCCGGGCGGGCGTAGTCGGAGAAGGTGAGGTAGGTCGACCAGAGCGGCCGCAGCTTGGAGAGCGAGAGGCCGTTGGAGATCGCCGCCGCCTCGTGCTCGCGGATGCCGAAGTGGAGCTGGCGGCCGTCGTAGGCGCCGGGCTCGAGGTCGTGGGCGCCGTCGAATTCGAGCCGCACCGCGGTCGAGTCGGTGAGATCGGCCGAGCCGGCGAGCAACCAGGGCAGGCGCCCGCCGATCGCGTTCTCGACCGCGTGCGAGGCCTTGCGGGTGGCCATCCCCTTGCCGCCGGGCTCGAAGGAGGGGATCGCGGCGTCCCAGCCGTCAGGCAGCTCGCGCCGCTGCTGGGCCTCGATCTCGGCGGCGAGCTCGGGCTCGGCCTGCGCGTAGGCGCCGAGGCGCTGCTCCCAGGCGGCGCGCGCCTCGGCGCCGCGGGCGCCGACCCCCTCGGCGAAGCGCTCGCGGACGCCGTCGGGGACGAGGAACTGGGCGTCTTCGGGCCAGCCGTAGGCGCGCTTGGTCTCGCGCACCTCCTCCTCGCCCAGCGGCTCGCCGTGGGCGGCGGCGGTGTCCTGCTTGTGCGGCGAGCCGTAGCCGATGTGGCTGTCGACGATCAGCAGCGTCGGACGCCCCTCCTCGCCCTTGAACTCCTCGAAGGCGGTCGCGATCAGGTCGGTGTCGTTGGCGTCGCCGACCCGGGTCACGTTCCAGCCGTAGCCCATGAAGCGGGCCGCGGCGTCGTCCTCGTAGGCGAGCTTGGTCTTGCCGTCGATCGTGATGTGGTTGTTGTCGTAGACCCAGCAGAGGTTGTCGAGCTTCAGGTGACCGGCGATCGAGGCCGCTTCGTTGGAGACGCCCTCCATCAGGCAGCCGTCGCCGGCGATCGCGTAGACATCGAAGCCGAAGAGGCCGGCGCCGTAGCGGGCCGCCTGCCACTTGCCGGCGATCGCCATCCCGACCGAGGTGGCGACGCCCTGGCCGAGCGGGCCGGTGGTCGTCTCCACCCCCGAGGTCCAGCGGTACTCGGGGTGGCCGGGCGCCCGCGAGCCGAGCTGGCGGAAGCGTTCGATGTCCTCGAGGGAGACCGAGGGCTGGCCGACGACCTCGTAGTCGGGATCGACCGCCTTCACCCCGGCGAGATGGAGCAGCGCGTAGAGCAGCATCGAGGCGTGGCCGGCGGAGAGGACGAAGCGGTCGCGGCCGGGCCAGATCGGGTCCTCGGGGTCGAAGCGCAGGAAGCGCTGCCAGAGCGTGTAGGCGAGCGGCGCCATCGCCATCGGCGTCCCCGGATGGCCCGAGTTGGCCTTCTGGATCGCGTCGATCGAGAGCGTCCGGATCGTGTCGATGCAGAGCTGGTCGATGTCGCGTTCGGCGTGCATCGGCCCCGATCCTATTCCCACCCGCCGATGGGCCTAAAACCGACGAATAGCGACGGAAATCGGCCCGTCGGCGGGGAGGTTCAGGGCTCGATGCGGGTGACGGTGCCGTCGCCGTTGTTGGCGACCCAGACCGCTTCCTGGCCGACGATGACGGCGCCCGGGTCCGGGCCGACCGCGATCGGGTGGCCGACGATCTGGCCGCTGACGAGGCCGATGCGGGTGACGCTGTCCTCGCTCGCGTTGGCGACCCAGACGACGTCGGTGCCGGCGTCGATCCCGCCCGGGCGGCCGCCGACCTCGATCGGTTCGCCGAGGCGGGCGTTGATCGAGGGGTCGACCCGGGCGACGCTTTCGGCGCGGCTGTTGGCGACCCAGACGTAGCCGTGACCGACCGTGATGCCGGACGGGCCGCGGCCGACCGGGATCGCCGGGCCGGCGGTGATGTCGCCCAGGTCGATGCGGCGGACCGAGCCGGTGCTGGCGCTGCTCACCCAGAGCCCGCCGGCGCCGACGGCGAGGCGCAGGGGCGCGGCGTGGGGCGCGATGCCCCGCCTGAGGAGGCGACCGCCGGCGTTGATCGCCGTGATGCCGCCCCCCGCCTCGTCCGCCACCCAGACGCGGTGGCCGCCGAAGGCGATCGCGCCGGGACGGCCGCCGACGTGGATGCGACCGAGGATGCGTTCGCTCGCGGCGACGATGCGGATCACGTCGCCGTGGCGGGGGTCCGTCACCCAGACCGAGCCTGCGCCGACGGCGACGCCGGCTATCCCCCGGCCGAGCTTCAACGGCGTGCCGACGACCGTGCGCGCGTCGGGGTCGATCCGCGAGAGCGTGCCCGCCGAGCCGCTCGTCGCCCAGACGGAGCCTTCGCCGACGGCCAGGCGCAGCGGCCCGGGAGCGACCGGGATCGGGGCGGCGACGGAGACGCCACCGCCGCCGAGCGCGAGGATCGCGGCGACGGTGAGGACGACGACGGTCGCCAGCCCGGCGAGCATCCAGGCCAGGAACCCGCCGGCGATCGCGCGCCGGCGGCGGGTGAGGCCGCGCAACCGCTCCGGCGCCGCCTCGACGAGGCGGCGGGTCGGGCCGACCGGGGGCTCCGTCAAGACCCGCGTGGCCGCCGGCGTCGCGCTCTCTCGCTCGCGCGCGGCGGCGATCATCGCGCCCGCGGTCGCGTAGCGTCGCTCGGGGTCCTTGGCGACGGCGCGCTCGATCGCCTCGTCGATCCCCGCCGGCAGCTCGGGCTCCGCGTCGCTCTCCTTGCGGGCGTAGGGGACGATCCCGGTCAGCGCCTCGTAGAGGACGCAGCCGAGCGAGTAGACGTCGGCGGGCGGTCCGACCCGCTCCCCCCGCCACTGCTCGGGGGCCATGTACTCGACCGTGCCGACGACCGAGGCGCTGCTGCCGGCGGCACCTTCGAAGGTCTTGGCGAGGCCGAAATCGGAGAGGTAGGCGCGCTCGCCCTCGACCAGGATGTTGTGCGGCTTGACGTCGCGGTGGACGATCCCCGCCGCGTGCGCCGCGTCGAGCGCCTCGGCCACCTGACCGAGCAGGTCGATCGCCCGCGCCGGCTCCAGCGGGCCCTCGCGGTCGATCAGCCGCCGCAGGTCGCCGCCCTCGATCAGCCGCATCGCGACGATCAGCTCGCCATCCTCCTCGCGGGCGTCGTAGACGGGGACGACGTTGGGGTGCTCGAGCCGCGCCGCCAGCTGCGACTCGCGCAGGAAGCGCTCGCGGAAGCCCTCCTGCGCGGCCAGCTCGCGCGCCACCACCTTGTGCGCCACCGGCCGATCGAGGGCGACCTGGGTCGCCCGGTAGACGACCCCCATGCCGCCGCGGGCCAGCAGCGACTCGATCCGGTACCCGGCGAGGGTCGTACCGATCATTGGCTCTGCCACGCGGCGGTTATACC
>JBLMYD010000128.1:0-15273 GCA_050258095.1 Chloroflexota bacterium | reverse complement strand
TTGGGGCCCGGGGGGGCCCGCCACGTCTGCATAGGATCGGGGCCACGGTGATCCCCCTCCCGGCAGCCGCGATCAAGGTCGACACCGAGTCCTTCTCGGTGATCGTCCTCGTCGCCGCGCTCGCCGCGGTGACGGTCGCCTTCATGCCGAAGCGCTTGGCGCCGCCCGTCGTCGTGCTCGAGCTCTTCCTCGGCATCCTCGTCGGCCCGCAGGTGTTCGACATCGCCCACACCGACGAATTCATCGACTTCTTCGCCAACCTCGGGCTCGGCATGCTCTTCTACTTCGCCGGCTACGAGATCAACTTCGACCGCATCCGCGGCCGGCCGATGCGGCTCGGCGCCTGGGGCTGGCTCTTCTCGATCGTGCTCGCCCACGCGATCGGGGTCGGGCTGGAAGCGAGCGGGATCGTGCTCTCCGCGCTCTACGTCGGCTGCGCGATGGCGACGACGGCGATCGGCACCCTGATCCCGATCCTGCGCGACGGCGGCGAGCTGCGAACGCGCTTCGGCACCTACCTGCTGGCGGCGGGCGGCGCCGGCGAGTTCGGCCCGATCCTGCTCGTGACGCTCTTCCTCTCCACCGACCATCCCCTGCACGAGGCGCTGATCCTGATCGCCTTCGTCGTCCTCGCGGTCGGCGTCGCGGTGGTCTCGACCCGGGTCGCCGTCCGCAGCTGGTCGGTGTTGGAGCGCACCTTCGAGGCGAGCAACCAGCTCGCGGTGCGGGTCACCGTCCTGCTCATCTTCGGCCTCGTCCTGCTAGCCGGCAAGCTCGGCCTCGACATCCTGCTCGGCGGCTTCGTCGCCGGCCTGATCACCCGCCTGGCGCTGAAAGGGCACGAGCTGCAGGTCTTCGAGTCGAAGCTGACCGCGGTCGGCTTCGGCTTCTTCGTCCCCTTCTTCTTCGTCACCAGCGGCATCGAGTTCAACCTCGACGCCCTCGGCTCGGTCACCGCGATCCTCAAGCTCCTCATGTTCTTCGGCCTCTTCCTCGTCGTCCGCGGCCTTCCCGCGATGGCGCTCTACGGCAAGATCTTCGGCCTGCGCGACCGGGCCGCGCTCGCCCTCTATTCGGCGACCGAGCTGCCCCTCGTCGTCGCGATCACCACGATCGCGGTCAAGACCGGTCACATGAGGTCCTCGACCTCCGCCGGCCTGGTCGGCGCCGCGATGCTCTCGACCCTGATCTACCCCTTCATCGCCCTCGCCCTGCGCAAGGGAGCCGAGGCCGAAGAGCACCGGGAGGACGAGAAGCCGCCACCCGCCGTCGAGGCACCGGCCCCCGCCTGATCCCACCCGACCCGCCTATGATTGACCTCTCCCGGGCGCGTAGCTCAGTGGGAGAGCGCTCCCCTCACACGGGAGAGGTCGTTGGTTCGAGCCCAACCGCGCCCATCGGTTGACTCGACTCCCTGAATTCGGTCCGATGAACGGGGTCCGGTCATCCCCGGCTTCTTGAGCCGAACATGGCTCCCTCGCTGCCGGGACGACGGCCCAGCCATCCTTCGCGAGCACCTGACAAGACGCTCGCCGGAAACGACTGGCTGGCGCGGGCTCACGCCGGTACGGGAATCTTGCGCCGGACGACGCCCGCATCGAGAGGTGCGCCGTCCTCGCGAAGCCCCTCGACGTAGAGGGCGACTGCCTCATTGGCGTTTGCCATCGCGTCGTCCAGGTCGTCACCCTGGGTATGCAGGCCGGGCAGATCGGGGGCGTAGGCGTGGTAACCACCTTCGTCCTGCGGCTCGAAAACCAACTCCATCTCGCGCACATCTTCGGTTATGGGGCCCTCCTCTGCCATCTACCCCTCACTGTCGGTGGGCAGGTGGCCGAAGTGCTTGTCGAATTCCTCCGGCGTCATGCGCTCCCCGCCTGTTCGCTCAAGGATCGCCTTCGCGGAGGTGTCGTCAGACGGCCAAGGGGCGTCACTTGTTGTCTGCGTAGACACGCAGGCATAGTAGCCGGCTCGGCCGAGGTCGCTCGGACCCGGCCGCGCCCATCGGTCGTGGGTTCAGCGGCGCGTCTTGCCGTCCTCGGGCCAGAGGCGATCGTCCTCGAGGGCCTCGAGGAAGGTCTCGACCGGCCAGACGTCGATCCCGTCCTCAGTTCGTGTGGGCCGCTCGCCGCGATGGACGAGAATGCGTCGTCGCAGCCCCGACAGCTCCCCGATCGCCCGCAGACCCGAGAGGTCCGCGGGGTGGATGCGGCGGGAGGCCTTGACCTCCAGGGCGCAGAGCTCGGCCCCGCGGCGCAGCACGAAGTCGACCTCGAGCCGCTTCGAGCCCGTCGGCGCCCAGTAGGCGAGCCCGTCGCCCAGCTCGCGCTCGGCCATGTAGGTGCAAAGCAGCGCGTGCACCCAGCCCTCGAGCAGCGGCCCGCTCTCCTCCGGCATGACCCCTCCGTGAGCGCCCTTCGCTGCCCGGGCGATCCCCGGATCCATCCAGTAGAGCTTGGGGTGCTTGCGCTCACGGGCACGCAGCCGAGCCTCGCAGGCCGGCAGCCGCCGGGCGAGAAGCGTGTCCTCAAGCACACCCAGGTAGCCCTCGACGGTGGTCCGTGCGACGCCGGCGTCGCGAGCGATCCCGGCGACGTTGAGAAGCTGGCCATGGAAGAGACCGGCGACAGGCAGGAAGCGGGCGAAACCAGGCAGGTTGCGAACCAGAGCCTCTCCCTTCACCTCCTCGCGCAGGTAGAGCTGGACATATGTGCGCAGGGTCTCGCGCGGCTCCTCGGAGGCAAGCACCAGGGGAAGCCCGCCAACTTCCAGGGCGCGGTCGAGGTCGAAGTCCTCTCCCAGCTCCTCGGGGGTGAGGGGGAACATCTCTCGCCACAGAGCGCGGCCCCCGAGCAGGTTGACTCCGGCGGCGCGAAGCTTGCGGGCGCTCGACCCGAGCAGCGCGAAGCGCAGCCCGCCCTCCTCGATGAAACGGTGCACCTCGTTCAGCAGCCCAGGCAGGCGCTGGATCTCGTCGACCACGACCCAGCTCCCCGGCTCGAGGCGGCGAAGCTCGCCGGCAAACTGAGCGGGATCGGCCAGCAGGCTCTGGTACAGCCCCTCGTCGAGCAGGTCGAACCGGTGCGCATCGGGGAGCCGCTCCCCGATCCAGGTGCTCTTGCCCACGCCGCGCAGCCCGAAGAGGAAGAAGCTGTCGCGAGGGAGGCGATATATGCGGGACAGCGCACGCAATGACATGTCGCCGTCATTTTACCGCGAAAAATGACGACAAGGTTTATTCCGCAAGCTCAGGCATATGGCGGCGCAGGTGCTCGTCGATCGTGGCGCGGACCCAGCGCTGGGTGTCGGGGTCGGCCATGCGGTAGCGGCCGAGGAGCATCTTCTGGTCGGTTAGGGGCAGGCCGGCGATCTCCCAGCTGACGGCGAGGCGCTCGAAGAGCAGCTCCGAGCGGCGGCGCCAGGCGTCGTCCCGGGTGGTCGCCGCGGTTGCCGGGCCCGCTTCCAGCTTCGCGATCGTGCCGCGACTCAGGGTCTCGCGCAAGACGAGCTTGTTGCCCTCCTCGTCGACGTACTCGACCGTCGGCGCCTTTCGGCGAGGAGGCCGCTTCTTGCGCTTCGCCATCGCCTCAATAATCGCCCGTCGGGCGGCGCCGTGCCCGCTTGCGTTCGCCGGCGCGCCGCTTCTCTTCCAGGCGCCGCTCGCGCGAGGCGCGGGTCGGCCGCGTCGGGCGGCGGCGCCGCGGCTCGGCCAGGCCGGCGGCGATCTTCTCCGCCAGGCGGTCCAGCGCCAGCTCGCGGTTGCGCGCCTGCCCGCGCGCGTCCTGGGAGACCGCCGTCACCACCGGCCCGGCCCGCGCCACCAGCCGGTCCTTCTGCGCCTCGTCGAGCGTCTGCGACGCCTCGACGTCGAACACCGCTTCCACCCGCGACGCGGTCACGTTCGCGTGCTGCCCGCCCGGCCCGGAGGAGCGGCTCGCCCGCAGCTCGACCTCGGCCAGCGGGATCGAGAGGCGCGCGTCGATTCTCAGCTCGTCGGCGATAGGGCGTCGACCTTCCCGGCCAGCGCGAAGTCGGCCGCGGTGAGGCCGCCCTCCGAGTGAGTGGAGATCGTCACCGTGACCTTGTCCCAGGCGATCGCGACGTCGGGGTGGTGGCCCATCGCCTCGGCCGGCTCGACCAGGCTGTCGACGAAACTCACCGAGCCGACGAAGTCGCCGCAGCCGAACGTCTTGGCGATCACCTCGCCCGCGCGCTCCCAACCGTCGAGGCCCGCGAGCCCCGCTTCGATCTCCGCGTCGTCCAAGAGCGCCATCGGCGACATGCTGGCAGGGCCATCCCGCGGGTGCAACGCATTGGGCGTCCATAACACGCCAAATGCGTTGCACCCGGGCTGGGGTGACGAGTCCGGGCTACGGCGTGAGGACGATCTTCAGCGCCTCGCGCTGGTCGTAGAGCGCGTAGGCGTCCGCGGCCTCGTCCAGCTTCATGTGGTGGGTGACGAGCGGCGAGGGGTCGAGCTTGCCGGCCTCGATCAGGGCGAGGACGCGGTCGACGTGGGCGATCACGTTGGCGAGGCCGAGGCGCAGCGTCAGGCCCTTGAGCCAGGCGAGGCCGAGCGGGACGTCGCCCTTGCCGGCGTAGGCGCCGATCCCGGAGACGGTGCCGGCGTCGCGGCAGAGGCTGACGGCCATCGCCAGCGGCCCCGGGTCGCCGACCGCGTCGATGACGACGTCGACGCCGCGGCCCTCGGTCGCCGCCCGCACCGCCTTCTTCGGCTCCTCCTCGGTGAGGTGGACGGGCACGGCGCCGAACTCGCCCGCCATCGCCAGCCGCGCCTCGACTGAGTCGATCGCGAAGACCCGCGTCGCCCCGCCCGCCAGCGCCGCCTGCACGGCGCAGAGGCCGACCGGGCCGAGCCCGAGCACGGCCACCGTGTCGCCGGGGCGCATCCCGGCGTGGACGACCGAGTGGAAGCCGGTCCCCAGCACGTCGCCGGCGAAGAGGGCGACATCGTCGCTCATCCCCTCCGGCACGCGGCGCAGGGTCAGGTTCGCGCGCGGCACCAGCAGCAGCTCGGCCTGCGCGCCCTGCAGGTCGCCGAGGTGCGAGCCGTGGCCGAAGGTCTGCCCGTGCTCGCAGCGGTGATAGTCGCCGCGCAGGCAGGCGACGCAGGTGGCGCAGGCCGTATGGAAGCAGCCGAGCACGCGGTCGCCGACGGCGACCCGCTCGACGCCGTCCCCCGCCGCGAGGACCGTGCCGACGAACTCGTGCCCGATCGTGAACCCCTGCTCGACCGGCACCCGCCCGTGGAAGATGTGCAGGTCCGAGCCGCAGATGCCGCTCGCCTCGACGCGGACCAGCGCGTCGTCCGTCGCTCCCAGCTCGGGATCGGGCTTCTCCTCGACCCGGACCTCGCCCGGCGTCTGAAAGGTGACGGCGCGCATCGCGCGGAACGGTAACTGACGTGCCGCCAGTTGAGTACCCATAGGGGCCCCGAACCGGAGGCACGTCCCGGGGGATCAGCCGACCGGGGTGGGGACGCCGAAGCGGTTGGCGTCGGCGAACGGGCTGGCGGCCTCTTCGACGCGAGCCTCGAGTTCGAGCTCTTTCTCGAAGTCGGCCGCCTCGCCGTGCTGGAAGGACACGTCCCTGCCCTCTAGCAGCTCGATGAAGATCTCGACGAAGCGCGCGTCGAGCTGTTTGCCGGCGACCCGGCGCAGCTCCTGCATCGCCTCGTGGGGGGAGATCGGCGTGCGGTAGGAGTCGCGTGCCGTCATCACGTCGTAGGTGTCGGCAACCGAGATGATCCGCGCCAGCTCCGGGATCTCGTCGCCGATTAGGCCGCGCGGGTAGCCCTGGCCGTCGATCCGCTCGTGGTGGGCGAGGATGATGTCCGCCACCGGCCCATACCCGTCGAGCGAGGAGACGACGCGGGCGCCCTGCTGCGGATGCCTCCTAATAAGCATCCAATCCTCGTCCGTGAGCGGAACGTTCGCCTTCAGGATCCGGTCAGGAAGTATGAACTTGCCGATGTCGTGCAACAGGGCCGCGATATGGACCAGCTCCTCCTCCTGACGCGAGAGGCCGGCTCGCTGCGCGATCGCGCGCGAGTAGCGGGCGACCGCGGCCGAGTGCCGGGCCGTCATCTGGTCCCGCAGGTCGAGCGTGCGCAGCATCGCGCTCAAGACGCCGACCTGGAAGCTGGCGAGCTGCTTGCTGCGCCGCTCCAGCTCGAGCGCCCGCTGCTGGGAGAGCAGCAGCTGCCCCAGCAGGTACTGGAAGGTGATCAGGACGACGCCGAAGAGGGCGATCGCCGCGATGCCGATCATGTGGTAGATGAAGGCGACGGCGACGGCGAGCATCGCGCTGGCGAACTCCGACGGCAGGACCGGCGGCAGCACGCGCAGCTTCGAGGCGAAGGTGACCCGCTCGACGTAGCAGCCGTAGCTGGCGATCATCACGAAGTTGACCGCCAGGGCGAACTGGAAGAGAGCGAAGACGAGCAGGTAGAAGGACGGGTCCGACGCCGTCAGGCCGAGCGCGGAGACCGCGTCGCGGAAGGCGAGGCCGCCGAGCAGGGGGAAGGCCGCGTAGGTGAGGACGTTGTTGAGCAGGTAGTGGGGCTCGTCCCGCCAGCGGGCGACCCAGCCGACCAGCATCGCCGAGACGCCGATCAGGGCAGCCGGCGTGCCGCCGAGGAAGACCATCGCCAGGACGAGGGCGAGGAAGGTGCCCGAGACCTTGACCTTCGATTCGGTCGAGACGGCGGTCAGGTAGCCGAAGACCGAGAAGGCGAGCAGGACGCCGAACAGCGCCAGGTCCCAGTTGCACTCGGGCGCGGTCCAGACGGCAAGCGCGACGGTCGCGACGAGCGCCGCGAAGACGACGGCGATTGCAAGGCGGGTTGGACGCTTTTCGGCCATTTGGCGTTGTTTGGGGAGCAGGACCGACGAAGGGTGCGGGTCCGTCGCCCCATAGACATGTTCATGGGCCGGGGCCCGTTCCCTGCGTCCGGTCGACTGGCTTGCGACGAACGCAACTTGAAATTTCGGACCGTTCACGGTAGCGAGAGCTGCGGGTCGCCGCAAGCGATATGGCCGCATTGCCAGGCGGCGCCCAAACACGGCTTTCGCCGCAGATCAAGGGGTCTGGAAGGGCACCCCGAAAGCAGCGAAGGGCGCCCCACCGGGACGCCCTTCGTAAAGACGGTCGACGAGCAAAGGAGCCGCTCGTCGGTGAAAGATCCTAGTGATGGAAGCCCATTGTCCCTATTCCCTTCGCTTGTTGAAAAACCCTCAGATTGCGCAAGGCGATCTGAAACTCGTCAATTGCCTGTCAGATTTGTAGCACAGGTTGCCCAAAAGTTGTGCATCTGCAGGAAAACTTGTGCATAAATGCAGTAGTCCATCCGGCCACGAATGCGTAGTCCACGCCTGAGAGACCCCCTGAAAAGGCCGCAATTCCGGCGCCTGGCGACCAGCTATGCCGTCAACGAGCTGGGCGACTGGATGGGGATCGTCGCCCTGGCGGTGCTCGTCTTCGACCGCACGGGGAGCGCGATGGCGACCTCCGCCCTCTTCCTCGGCACCCGCTTCCTGCCGGCTTTGCTCGCGCCGCTGCTCGTCGCCCGGGCCGAGCAGCCCCCGCCCCGCTTCGCCCTGCCGGTGCTCTACTGCGGCGAGGCGGCGGCCTTCGGCGCCCTCGCCCTCGCGGCGGGCGACCACTTCTCGCTCGGCCTCGTCGTCCTCCTGGCGACGATCGACGGCACCCTCGCGCTCGCCGCCCGCTCGCTGACCCGCGCGGTCGTCGCCGCGCTGCTCGAGCCGGCCGGCGAGCTGCGCTCGGGCAACGCGATCCTCAACGTCGCCTTCACCGGCGGCGCCGCCGTCGGCCCCGCGCTCGCCGGCGCGCTCGTCGCCGGCTTCGGCGCGCAGACCGCGCTCCTCCTCGACGCCGCCTCGTTCTACGCGATCGCCTGGATCCTGCTCACCGCCGGCTCCCTGCCCCGGGCCGAGCCGGATCCCGGCCTCGTCCGCGAGCGCGTCCGGGCCGGAATCGCCTACATCCGCGAGCGCGCGACCCTGCGGCGCCTGCTGATCGCCCAGGGCGCCGCCTTCGTCTTCTTCGCCGCGGTGATCCCGATCGAGGTCATCTACGCCAAGCAGACGCTCGGCACGAGCGACTCCGGCTACGGCCTGCTGCTGGGCAGCTGGGGCGCGGGGATGGTCATCGGCAGCCTCGTCTTCGCCCGCCTGCGGCGCACGCCGCTGCCGCTGCTGATCTTCTTCAGCACGGTCGCGGTCGGTGCCGGCTACCTCGGCCTGGCCGCGGCGCCGACGCTGGCCGTCGCCTGCGCCGCCTCGGTCGTCGGCGGCGCCGGCAACGGCGTGCAGTGGGTCAGCGCCGTCAGCGCCGTGCAGGAGCTGACGGTGGCGGGGATGCAGGCGCGGGTGATGAGCGTGCTCGAGTCGATCGGCGCGGCGATGCCGGGCATCGGCTACCTCGTCGGCGGCGCCGTGGCGGCTGCGCTCAGCCCCCGCGCGACGTTTCTCGTCGCCGGCGCCGGGGTACTCGGGATCGTTGCCCTGGCCGTACCCGCGCTCGGCAGGAAATGGCCATTGCGCAGGGAAAGCGCGGATGACGGCGCCCTTGACGCCGATGCGGAAATTATGGTGGAGTTGATTCCAGCGGGACGGGACCGCCCGCCTGCATGGACAAATTCGGAGGTCGTAAGTTGAAAAAGCCTGGTCTCGTTCTGCTGCTCCTGGTCCTCGTCACCGGCTCCACCGTCGGCCTTGCCGCCTGTGGCGGCTCGAGCAGCAAGGAAGGCGGGACGCTGATCGGCACCTATGCGTCGTTCCCCGCTTACCTGGACCCGTCCCTGTCGTATGAAGTCGAAGGCTGGACGGCGATGTACGACACCTACCTGCCGCTGCTCACCCTCGCTCACGAGAACGGCGCCGCTGGCAGCAAAGTGGTCCCCGCCCTCGCCGAGAGCATGCCGAAGATCACCAACGGCGGCAAGACTTACACGCTGACGATGCGCAAGGGCCTCAGGTACTCCGATGGCAAGCCGGTCAAGGCCTCCGACTTCAAGAGCTCGATCGAACGCGTCTTCGCGCTCGGCTCGGCCGGCTCGAGCTTCTACGAAAGCATCGTCGGCGCGCAGAAATTCGCTGAAACCAAGCAAGGCGGCATCTCGGGGATCGCGACCGACGACAAGACCGGCAGAATCGAAATCGACTTGACCGCGCCGCGGGGGACGTTCACCAACGAGCTCGCCATGCTCTACGCCGCCGTCCTCCCGTCCGACACCCCGGTCAAGAACATGACCGCTAACCCGCCACCGGCGACCGGTCCCTACATGATCACCAAGGTCGAACCGGGCCGCGGCTGGTCCTACGCGCGCAATCCCTACTGGGCCAAAGACAACTCGCAGATCGGCGAGGTGCCGAGCGGTCACGTCGACAAGATCGAGATCAAGGTGATCCGCAACGACTCGACCCAGGTCAACGAAATCGAACGGGGCAAGGCCGATTGGATGCAGACCCCGATCTCGGCCGACGAATACAACAGAGTCAAGGACAAGTACGAAGGAACCCAGTTCCGAGTCGAGCGCCCGATTAACTTCTACTTCTTCTGGATGAACACCGAAAAGGCGCCCTTCGACGACCTCAAGGTGCGCCAGGCGGTCAACTACGCGGTCAACCCGGCAGCGCTGGAACGCATCTACGCCGGCTCCCTCGTCGCGGACCACCAGATCCTCCCGGAAGGGATGCCCGGGCACGAGACCTTCAACCTCTACCCGCACGACATGGCCAAAGCCAAGCAGCTGATCAAGGAAGCCAACCCCTCCGAACGCAACATCACGGTCTGGACCGACAACGAAAGCCCCAACAACGAAGCCGGCGCCTACCTCGAAGGGGTGCTCAAAGAACTTGGCTTCGACGCCAAGCTGAAGGAAATCAATGCCGACAACTACTTCCCGCTAATCGGCAACGAATCGACGCCCGACCTCGATGTCGGCTGGCTCAGCTGGTACCAGGACTACCCTCACCCGAACGACTTCTTCCAGCTGTTGTTCGCGGGCGAAAGCATCGCCCCGACCAACAACACAAACTTCTCGCGCATCGACGACCCGAAGCTCAACGCGAAGATCACCAGGCTCAACGAAAGGCCCCTCGGAACCAAGCAGGAAGCCGAATACGCGGCCCTGGACAAAGAATTCATGGAACAGGCCCCGATCGCGCCCTACGGGACGAATACCGTCTCGACCTTCACCAGCAGCGCGATCGACCTGAGCAAGGTCATCTTCAACCCAACCTTTGGCCAGGACCTGGCCAGCTTCCAGTTCAAGTAGCCGCCAGGAGCGGCTTCACAATACGGGGGTGGCCTCCCTGCCATACGACCAGGCGGCCGCCCCTGCGGCGGCCGGCGGCCCCTGGCGCATCGCCTGGCGGCGGCTGCGCCGCAACCGGGTGGCGCTCGCCTTCCTCGGCCTCTTCGTCCTGATCGTCGCCTTCTGCCTGGCGGCCCCGCTCTGGGCCGACTACGTGGCCCACACCGGCCCCAACGACACGCACACGCTGGAGAAGGTCCGGGTGGGGAGCGAAGAGCGTGAGGTCGTCAACCGTGAAGGAAAGCCGATCGGCCCACAGTGGCTCGAAACGGGCGGCAGGTTCTTCCTCGGCGCCGACGGTCGGCTCGGTCGCGACGAGATGGTACGGCTGATGTACGGAGGACGGACCTCGCTGCTGATCGGCTTCGCCGCAGCGGCGCTCACGACCCTCCTAGGCACGATCCTCGGCCTGCTGGCCGGCTATTTCAGAGGCTGGACCGACACGGTGATCGGCCGCACGATGGACGTGATCTGGGCTTTCCCGGTGACGCTGCTGGCGATCGCCCTCGGCCTGGCGCTCGCCGTCGGCGGCCTGAACATCGGTCCCCTGCACCTGTCCTCCGGCTCGATCTGGATCACGATTCTGGTGATCGGCGTCGTCTACGTCCCTTACATGGCGAGGCCGATCCGGGGGGAGGCGCTGGCCCTACGCGAGAAGGAGTTCGTCGAGGCGGCGGAGTCGCAGGGCGCCGGCTCGCTGCGGGTGATGTTCGGCGAGCTACTGCCGAACCTCGCCTCGACGATCATCGTCTTCTTTGCCCTCAACATCACCAACGCGATGCTGCTGGAAGCGCTCCTCTCCTTCCTCGGCGTCGGCGTGCAGCCGCCCAACGGCTCCTGGGGAACGATGCTGAACAGCGGCTTGGACCTACTGACCAGCGCGCCGATGCTCACCTACCTGCCGGGCGCGATGATCCTCTTGACGGTGCTCGCGGTCAACGTCTTCGCCGACGGTCTGCGCGACGCCCTCGATCCCAAATCGAAGGCGCGCATCGAGGCGCACAGCGGCTTTAGCGCCGCGGAGGCGACAGAGGGGATTGCGCCCTGATGGCCCGCTTCCTCGCCAGGCGCCTGGTCGGGATGCTAACCGTCCTCTTCGCCGTCTCCGTTCTCACGTTCCTGATCTTCAACGTGATCCCCAGTTCCAACCCGGTGCAGCGAATGGCCGGCAAGGCGGCAACCCCGCAGCTCGAAGCCAGGATCGAACGGGAATGGGGTTTCGACGATGCGCTGCCACAGCAGTACCTGACGATGATGGAGAAGGTCTTCAGCGGCGATCTGATCTCCTACTTCGGCCAGGAAAACGTCGACGAACGGCTCGTCGAAGGCATTCCGGCGACGTTTTCGCTCTGCCTGGGCGCCGCGGCTATCTGGCTTTTCTTCGGGCTGTTGTTCGGTTATCTGTCGGCGCTCAAGGCGGGCGGGCTGCTCGACCGGACGCTGACGATTCTCGCGATCGTCGGGCTGTCGATGCCCGTTCCGCTCCTGGCGGCGGTCTTCCTCAACTATTTCACCTATAAGACCGAAATCTTTCCTTCCGGGGGATACGTCGAATTCGCCGTCGATCCGCTCGAATGGGCCAGCCATCTGATCGTTCCCTGGGTGACGCTTGCGATCCTCTACGTCGGCTTCTACAGCCGGGTGTTGCGCTCGAACATGCTCGACGCAATGAACGAGGACTACGTGCGCACCGCTCGGGCCAAGGGCCTCAGTGAACGTCGAGTCATCCGCCGTCACGTGCTGCGCAACTCGCTGATCCCGATCGTCACCCTCTTCGGTCTCGACGTCGGCGCCCTGCTCGGCGGCGCGATCGTCGTCGAGGGCCTCTTCAACCTCAACGGCATCGGCCAGTACGCCTACGAATCACTGAAAAACCTCGACCTGCCGCCGATCATGGCGATCGTCCTCTTCGGCGCCTTCTTCATCGTCCTCTTCAACACCCTCGTCGACATCGCCTACGCCTACCTCGATCCGCGCGTCAAGCTGGGGGAGTCGGCGCAGTGAGCGTGGGCACCGGGACTCTCCTCGCCGTGCGCGACCTGCGGGTCGGCTTCGTCACCGAAGGCGGCCTGCTGCAGGCCGTCGACGGTGTCTCCTTCGACCTCGCGGCGGGGGAGGTGCTCTCGATCGTCGGCGAGTCGGGCTCGGGCAAGAGCGTCACCGCGCAGACGATCCTCGGCCTCACCCGCTCGCCGAACGCGCGGATCGAGGGCTCGGTGCGCCTCGGCGAGAGCGAGCTGCTCGCGGCCGGCGACGAGGAGATGCAGCGGGTCCGGGGCAACCGGGTGGCGATGGTCTTCCAGGACCCGATGACGTCCTTCAACCCCGTCTACCGGATCGGCGCCCAGATCGGCGAGGCGATCCGCGCCCACCGCGGCGAGGTGTCCAAGGACGAGGCGCGCGAGCGAACGGTCGAGCTGCTCGACTCGGTCGGCATCCCCGACGCCGGGCGCCGCGTCGACTCCTACCCGCACGAGTTCTCCGGCGGCATGCGCCAGCGGGCGATGATCGCGATGGCGCTGGCGCTTGAGCCGGACGTGCTGATCGCCGACGAGCCGACGACGGCGCTCGACGTCACCGTCCAGGCGCAGATCCTGCGCCTGCTCGAGCGGCTCAACGAGGAACGCGGCCTGGCGACGATCCTGATCACCCACGACCTCGGCGTCGTCGCCGAGGTCGCCGACCGGGTGCTGGTGATGTACGCCGGGCGGGTGGTCGAGGAGGGGACGCTCGACGAGATCTTCTACGAGCCCCGGCACCCCTACACCTGGGGCCTGCTCGGCTCGCTCACCCGCCTCGATCGCGAGCGCCCGGAGCGGCTGCCACAGATCGGCGGCTCGCCCCCCTCGCTGCTCGACCTGCCGGCGGGCTGCTCGTTCAGGCCCCGCTGCCCGCACGCCTTCGACCGCTGCATGCAGATGCCCGACCTAGAGGCCCGCCTCCCCGACGCCCCCAACCACCGCGACCGCTGCTGGCTCAACAAATGACCGCCGACGGGCCTATTTCCGACGCTATACCGCGGAAATCGTCCCGTCGGCGGGGGGACCGGGAAGTGCTTCTCGAGGTCCGGGGCCTCAAGAAGCACTTCCCGGTCAAGCGGGGGCTGCTCTTCGACCGCGAGGTCGACCGGGTGCGGGCGGTCGACGGGGTCAGCTTCGAGGTGCGGGCGGGGGAAACGCTCGGGCTGGTCGGCGAGTCGGGGTCGGGCAAGTCGACGCTCTGCCGGACGGTGCTGCAGCTGACCAAGCCGACCGCGGGCTCGGTGCGCTTCGCCGGGCGCGAGATCGCCGGCCTCTCGCGGCGCGAGATGCGGCCGCTGCGCCGCGAGATGCAGATGATCTTCCAGGACCCCTACGCCTCGCTCAACCCGCGCAAGCGAGTCGGCCAGATCGTCGGCGAGCCGCTGCGGCTCCAGGACGTGGCGGGCGGCGGCGAGCTGCGCCGCCAGGTCCTCGACCTGCTCGGGCGGGTCGGCCTCGGCGCGGAATGCTACGACCGCTTCCCGCACGAGTTCTCCGGCGGACAGCGCCAGCGGATCGGCATCGCGCGGGCCCTCGCCCTGCGCCCGAAGCTGATCTTCGCCGACGAGCCCGTCTCCGCCCTCGACGTCTCGATCCGCGCCCAGATCGTCAACCTGCTCGCCGACCTGCAGGACGAGCTCGGCCTCACCTACGTCTTCGTCGCCCACGACATCGGCGTCGTCCGCCACGTCTCCGACCGCATCGCGGTCATGCACGACGGCAAGATCGTCGAGGAGGGGACCGCCGACCGCGTCTGCGAGCAGCCGCGCGATCCGTACACGAAGACGCTGCTCGCCGCGGTGCCGATCCCCGACCCGCGCGAGGCGCGGGCGCGTCGGCAAACTGTCGGATCAGATTGAACCTGCCGCTGGAACCGCCGATCGAGCCGCAGCTGGCGCTGACCCGCAAGCAGCTGCCGGTCGGCGAGGAGTGGGCCTACGAGCAGAAGCTCGACGGCTTTCGCGCGATCGTCTTCGTCGACGGCGACGACGCCTACATCCAGTCGCGCGGCGGCAAGGCTCTCGCCCGCTACTTCCCGGAGCTGAGCTTCCCGGCCGGGCGCTACGTGCTCGACGGCGAGCTGGTGATCCGCGACGCCGAGGGCAACCTCGAGTTCGACGCCCTGCAGAGCCGCATCCACCCGGCCGAGTCGCGGATCGCCCTGCTGGCGCGGGAGATCCCGGCCTCCTACGTCGCCTTCGACCTGCTCGCCGAGGGAGACGAGTCGCTGCTCGAGGCGCCCTTCGGCGAGCGGCGGCGGCGGCTCGACGCGCTGGCAAGCGGCACCGGCATCGAGACGAGCGAGCTCAACAGCGACCCGGCGCGGGCCGAGGAGTGGCTGGCGCACACCGAGGGGACGATGGCCAAGCAGCTCGACGCGCCCTATCTGCCGGGCAAGCGCAGGGGGATGGCGAAGGTCAAGCGCGAGCGCGAGATCGACTGCGTCGTGATGGGCTGGCGGCCGGGCAAGGAGGAGGGCACGGTCGGCTCGCTGATCCTCGGCCTCTACGACGGCGACGCGCTGCGCCCGGTCGGCCACATCTCGGGCTTCTCGGCAGACACGAAACGCGCCCTGCGCACGATGCTCCAGCCGCTGGAGACGGGCGAGAGCGGCAGCGCCGAGCCGAGTCGCTGGAGTGGCGGGCGCGAGCTCGGGTGGGTGGCCCTTCGACCTGAGCTGGTGATCGAAGTCGGCTACGACCACGCCGCGGCGGGTCGGATCAGGCACGGGGCGCGCTTCCGCCGGTTCCGGGACGACAAGGAACCGCGGGAATGCGTCTTCTCTGATCTCGATCAGGGGTAGGGAGAGCGGGGAGCCCATCCCAAAACGCTCGGCCGGAGCCGCGCGGGAGTGTTTTGGGATGGGCTCCCCCCTCTCCCACTCCGGGACGGTCA
>JBLMYD010000127.1:0-13672 GCA_050258095.1 Chloroflexota bacterium | reverse complement strand
ACCGGTCGCGATACGTCATGGAATGCGATGCTCGGTGAGGGCGAGCGCGATGCCACCGAGGAGGAGATCGCCGCCCTGGAAGCCGAGAACGGGCCATTGCTGCCGGCCGACGGCGAGGGGTGGACCGGGTTCGTCTGCGGGCCGCGCTTGCATCCTGCGCCGTGTGACCACGAGTCGCGTAGTCTCGTATAACGTTTGACTTCTACAATGTAGACATTATAATCTGCACGTGAGTTGGGCTGCCGAGAGGACCAGCGAGTTCGACGAGTGGTGGGAAGACCTGACGGACCAAGAGCAGCGCAAGGTCGTCGCCTCGGTGGAGGCCTTGCAGGAGCTTGGTCCGAGCGTGGGCCGGCCGCTCGTCGACACCGTCGAGGGCCGAGGGCTCCCGGCATCCGAACATGAAGGAGCTGCGGATAACCCAAACGATGCGAGTCTTCTTCGCCTTCGATCCCGAACGGACGGCGATCCTCTTGATCGGGGGCGACAAGGCGGGGAAGACGAAACGTTTCTACAAAAAGATGATTCCGGTCGCTGACCGGATTTATGATCGCCACCTTGGGGAGCTCGCTGAGCACCAGGGCGGCAAGGAGCATAAAGATGCCAAGGATGAAAAGAAAGCCGTTCAGCGAGCTGAGCAAGGAAGTCAGAAAGCGCCCCGGCGCCGCCGCTGAGATCGACGCGCGCAAGGACGCGATCGTTGCCGCGGTTCGCCTTGCGGAGCTGCGAGAGCAGATCGGCAAGACGCAGGCCGAGCTGGCCCAGGTGATGAGCATGACCCAGGCCAACGTCTCTCGGATCGAGCATTCAGAGAACCCATATCTGCGCACGTTGGCGGACTACGTGGGTGCTCTGGGCGGCCATATCGAGGTTAACGCCGTCTTCGACGACGACATCGTGCCGCTTGGCTTGGTCGAGAAGGATCGGGGCTCGGTCGCGGCCTGAGTTCCGATCGCTGCAAGCGGCGTTACCGCGCCAACGAAACCGGGTCAGCGGCGACCCGCGTCACCGGGTTCGACTTGTATCTCGCCGGGGACCCTGACGTCAGCTGCTGTTCAGCAGCTCGTCGATGGCACGTTCAAACGGTGGGAGATCTCGCTCCACGATCTCGAGCACGCGGTGAATATCGATCCGGAAGTACTCGTGCGCGATCAGATCTCGAAGGCCGGCTATGTCGGCCCAGGGGATCTCGGATGTTGATTCCCGCGTCACGGGGCTCAGGTGCTTGACGGCCTCGCCGATCACGACGAACTGGAAGAGCAGGGCGTCGTGCAGGAGCAGGTCTCCTTGGCGGCGGTCGTCTCACCGGCTTGTCCCAGGTGCTTGTGAATTGCGGCGATCGCGTCCTGGATATCGCGAAGGCGCTCTTGTTCGTTACGGCTCATAGGGGAAGGGCCTCGCCGAGCACCTCGTCGCGGAAGCGAGCCTTGAGCATGTCGGCGGTTGCGACGTCTACAGGCAGATCGAGGATCTCCGCTGCCTCACGGCGGAACGCGGCGAGGTCGACGAGGGTGCGGCCGGGCGTGAGGTCGACGAGGAGATCCACGTCGCTCTCGGTCGTCGCATCGCCGCGCGCGACAGATCCGAAGGCCCGAAGGTGACTGACGCCGTGCCTCTTGGCGGCATCGAGCAGCCGGCGACGCTGGCGGCGCAGTTGGTCCGCCTGCGGGCCAAGTTGGCTGCGCACCGAGCTGACGGGGCCGGGACGCGGTGCGGGGGGCGTCTGGATCTCCAGGCGTCTGCCGCACGCGGCCAGAAGTCGCTCCAGCGTCGGAAGGGTTGGAAGAGATGCACCCGTCTCATAGCGAGCGAGCGCGGACTGGGAGGTGCCTGCCTGCCCGGCCAGATCCACCTGCGAGAGATTCGCATCCAGACGTGCCTGGCGGATGGTCTCTGGTATCGTGAGCACGAGGTGACTATATCAATATCGGTATATTCCGTTCGCGCGGAGGCTGGCGCTGGTCGCAGGCACCCTCTACCGCGCCAGCGAAACCGAATCGGCGGCGAGCCGCGCCACCAGGTTCGACCTGTATCTCGCCGGGGGCCCTGAGTGGGGGAGAGGAGACGGCTTGCCATAGGGGTGATGCTGCTGGTGAGCGTCGCCAACGCCGCATTTGCGGTTCTCGTGGCTGAAGGTCGACTTCGTCATGTGCTCCTCGCCGCTTTCTTCGCCGGCCTCGCTGGGTTCTATGCATTCATCAGCCGTTCTCGAGAGGGATGAGACCGGCGATCCCCGCCGTCGAGTCGCCTTGAGCTGATGAACGCGATCGTCGGCTGCTGGCTCGTCTTCCTGGTCTTCTGGGCGATCGCCGCGTTGCGGACGAAGCGGACCGCGCAGACTCTGCCCCTGGCCTCGCGTCTGAGCTACGCGCTGCCGACCCTGGCCGGCGCCTGGCTGATCTTCAAGGGGACATCCGCTCCCCATCCGCTCGGCGACCGGGTCCTCCCGCACGACCCGGCGGTCGCCGCCGTCGGCCTCGCGATCGCGCTGGCGGGCCTGGCGCTGGCGCTCTGGGCGAGGGTCACCCTGGGCGGCAACTGGAGCGGACAGGTCACCTTCAAGGAGGGTCACGAGCTGATCCGCCACGGTCCCTACGCCCACGTCCGCCACCCGATCTACAGCGCGATCCTGCTGATGCTCGTGGGCACGGCGCTGGCGATCGGCTCGCTGGGTGCGCTCATTGGCCTGCCGTTGGTCGGGGCCGGCATCTGGCTGAAGCTGGGCCAGGAGGAGGCGCTGATGAGCGAGCACTTCCCGGCCGAGTACGCTGCCTACCGCTTGCAGGTGAAGGCGCTGGTCCCGCTGATTCCCTGCAAGGCATTCCACTGACAGGAGGGATCGAGATGAGCGAGAGCACTGCGACGACGATCAGCCAGGTGTCGACGGTGATGGTCCCCGTCGCCGACCAGGACAGGGCGATCGAGTTCTACACCGAGAAGCTCGGCTTCGAGAAGGTCGCCGACATCCCTTTCGGCGACGGCAACCGCTGGGTCGCCGTCGCGCCCGCCGGTGCGACGACGACGATCGCCCTGGTCCAACCGCGCGAGGGGGAAGAGACCGGGATCGAGGCCCGCGTCGCCCTCGACAGCGCCGACATCGACGCCGACCACGCCGCCCTGCGCGAGCGCGGCGTCGACGTCGACCCCGAAGTGATGCGGATGGGCGGCCCGGTGCCGCCGATGTTCTTCTTCCGCGACCAGGACGGCAACCGGCTGCTGATCGTCGAATCGAGCTGAGCGGCACAGGAGGATGACAATGGCAGCGATCCTGGTGGCAGAGGCGTGCTTCGGCTGGAATCTGGACTGAGCTGATGGCCAAGCTGATCTACTCGGCCATCGCCTCCCTCGACGGCTATGTCGAGGACGCGGAGGGCAAGTTCGACTGGGCCAGGCCCGACGATGAGCTGCACGCCTTCGTCAACGACCTTGAGCGGCCGGTCGGCACCCACCTCTACGGTCGGCGGATGTACGAGACGATGGTCTTCTGGAAGACCGTGGACACCGGCCCCGAGCAGCCGGCCGTGGTGCGGGACTTCGCCGAGATCTGGCGAGCGGCCGAGAAGGTCGTCTACTCGAGGAGCCTGGAGCGGGCAGCGAGCGCCAACACGCGGATCGAGCGGTCATTTCAGCGGCGTTTCGATAGCGGTGTCGTTCACCTTCGCTACGGCTTTTGAGCCAAGCGGTCAGGGGGCGACGCTTGCTGCTCGGCCGTCTTCAACTCCAGCTTGCGCGCCGCGGCCAGTAGGTCGGAGTCGAAGCTCGCGACGGTGCCGGCGTGCTCCTGTGCCGCCAGCAGCACGCAGCAGTCCGGCAGCTTCAGGCCAACCTCGGCGCGCAGCTTCGCCAGGCGAGCAGGAGCGCCCTCGCCGAGCGCCAGCTCGCTCACGCCCAGCCGCTGCAAGGCCGACTCGGCCTCGGCGAGCCGATCGGCGCGAGCCGGGGCGACCAGGGTCTCTGCGAGCGTGATCGTGCTCGCGCCAAGTGACTCCTCACCGCTTGCTTCGAGCAGGCCCTGCGCGCCGGCATGATGTCGATCGCCGCCGTCCAGGTGGGCGATCAGCACGCTCGCGTCGAGGACGATCACGCCGGCCAGTCTTCGCGCAGTCGCTCCAGCTCATCGGGCCGGTAGACGCCGGTGAGCGCCCCGGAGGTCTCCTTGATCGCGACGCTGCGTTCGTTCGCCTCGCGCTCGATCGCGGTACGCCCGGCGGCGGCCAGGCGGAGCAGCAGCTCCTTGCGGTCGCGAACGTCAGGCCAGCGCCGCTGCGCCTCGTCGAGCTGTTCGCTGAGCTCGCCGGTGTCGGTCAGGGTGTAGCGGGGCTTGGTGGTCGGCACGGCTTCTAGTGTAGCACCAAAATACAAAGGTGCGACACCGCGCCGAGGGAGAGAGCGTAGAACCGGGCGGCTACTGCTTGCAGCCGTCGATCAGCTGGCTGTATCTGGCCTGGTCATAGCTGAGGCGAATCGCACCGGCTGTCGGGCGGCTGCGAAAGACTCTGAGAACGCAATCGACCGCTTCGCGGTCGAGGCTCTCCCTGGACTTCAGTTCGCGTTCCATGTAGGCGAACACCGCTCGGTAGCCGCAACCGTAGATGAGCTTGTCGAAGGTCATCGGGCTCAGTTGGACGTGCACGAGCTCGGCGTCGCTGAGGGCCTTGAGCCTGCCGGCGGCACACTGGACCGCTCTTGAGGGGAAGTCGAACTTCGGTTCCGCAATCGAGCTGACGAGGGCGCGTTCGGCGCCGTCGCGATCGCAGGCGACGAAGATCGGGTCGAAGGCTCGACGGGAGTCGGTCAAGGCGGCGCGCTCGATCTCGGCGTTTGAGAGTCGCCGGGCTCTGCGCAGTGCGCAGTTGGCGCTGCTCGTCGGGGATCCGAGCTCCAAGAAACTTCTTCGGTAGGCGTGGTCGAACTTATTGCGGTCGAAGTGCCTGAAGGCAAGGATTCGGTTCAGCTTCCAGTCGCCGTTTTCCCTGACAAGCCCAACCGCAAGCCGTGACCCGTCGAAGGAGCCGCCGCCGAACGCCACCACGGCTGTCGCCCGGGTGTCATCGATTGCGACCTCGCTCGTATCGACCGATTCCGCCCGTGACATTTCGATCTCGCCCCTGCAGACCTCATCGGCGAACGGGGGCTTGGCGCCCGTGATCTGCTCCAAGTATCTCGGAGTCAGCTTTGTCTCGCAGTAGGACGGGTCGGCGCCGATCGTGACGGCTTCGATCGTCTTTTCGATCTTGGTCTTGTCACTGGGGATATTGAGGCGTTGAAAGGCGAACAGCGAAAGCAACAGGAGTACGGCGCCGCCGGTCAGCGCCCATCTGACCCCTCGGTGCTGTGACTTCAGCCATCGCACGACGAGCCTGGCGAGCAGGGCAAGCAGCACCAGGGAGAAGGCGGCGAAGAGCAGGACGCCGATCGCCGCCGGAAGACTGCGGTGGGGGAATGCACGAATCAGAGCGATTCCCGCGAGCCAGCCGAGGAAGCAGAGGAGATACTTCATCCCCGGCTAGATCGGCCAGGAGGCGCCATTTCTGAAGACGCGTTCAGCCGGTCCGATCTCGATGCGGAGCGGCCTCGCGACTGAAGATGTCGGCACGTCTACCCCGAGGCCTTGGCGGCGATCCGCTCGGGGCTGATGCGGACCACGTCCCAGGCCAGGCCGGCGCGCTCCATCAGTGAGATCAGGATGGCTGAGGGATCGAGCTGCCCGCGCCCGATCCCGTGTCGGGCCGAAGTCGGAAACGCGTGATGGTTGTTGTGCCAAGCCTCGCCAAAGGTGAACGGCGCCAACCAGGAGAGGTTGCGCGACTCGTCCGAGGTGGAGAAGGCGCGCCTGCCGAAGAAGTGACAGAGGGAGTTGACGGAGAAGGTGATGTGGTGGAGGAAGAAGATCCGCACCGCCCCGCCCCAGAGGAGGCCCAGAAGGCCGCCCGCGAGGGTCCCGGTCAGCGCCAGGCCGAGGCCGAAGGGGAGGGCGAGGCCGAGCACCGCCCAGAGCACGAAGGTCCGATCGACGAAGCGGAGCACCGGGTCCTTGAGCAGGTCCGGCGCATAGCGCTCTTCTTCGGCGGACTCGCTGCTGAACAGGACCCAGCCGACGTGGGCGTAGAAGAGGCCTCGCAGGGCGCCGAGCCAGCCGTCGCCGTGGCCGACATGGGGGCTGTGGGGGTCGCCCTCCTGATCGGAGAAGGCATGGTGGCGGCGGTGGTAGGCGACCCACTCGATCACCGGCCCCTCGAGCGCCATCGAGCCCAACACGGCCCAGAGCGCCCGCATCGGCGTCGAGGTCTTGAAGGAACGGTGGGTGAATAGGCGGTGGAAGCCGACCGTGACCCCGAAGCCGAACGGCACCAGCGTGGCGAAGAAGATCAGGACCGCCTGCCAGTCGATCGTGTCGCCCCAGGCCAGCCACGCGGCGAGGCCGACGAGCACCGGCGGGACGACGGTCACCGTCATGTTCGCCACCCGGTCGACGAGGCTGCCGGCGGCCGGCATGCCCGACTTGTGCTGGGCGTCGATCACTGACGCGCTCGAATCTCTGCGGTCACTCGCTTGCGCTTCTCCGTCGTCGCTCAGCGAGTCGCGGCCTGGCGCAGGGTGGAGCGCCGTCGTGAGGAGGGGACATCCGGTTGGCGCTCCCCGATGCGCTTGCGAGTCGCTGCCACGGCCGCGGCCGAGGACCGGCAGGCCCTGGCGATCGCGCTGTCGGTCAGCTCGGGGACGCGGCGCACCTCGAACTCGATCAGAGCCCTACGGCGGAGCTTTGCCCGCTCGTCGCGAGTGCTGTTTCCAGGTGCGGTCTCGAGCGCCGCCTCGGCGGCACGCTCCCGGCTGCAGAGCAGGCAGAGCCACCCCTCCGCCGATCTTTCCCAGCCCGTGGGCAACGGGGCGCGCTTGCCGTCGATGCGGCTGATCGAGACGGCGCAGCCGTCGCAGGTCCAGCTCGCCGCGGTGCCGGAGCTCATGCACTCACCTTACGCCTGCCGCCCCCGGTCGCTTTCTCACCACGGCTGTTGCGGGCACGCTCGAACTCGCGGGCGAGGCCGAGCTCGCGCGCCATGCGCCCCATCTCTGCGGCCTGCTCGCCGAGCACGAAGCTGATCCCGGTGCCGCGCCGCCCCGCCCGTCCGGTGCGTCCCACCCGGTGGACGTAGGCCTCGCGGTCGCCGGGGGCATCGAAGTTGACGACCCGGGCGATCTCGGGGACGTCGATCCCGCGGGCGGCGACGTCGGTGGCGATCAAGGTGCCGACCTCGCCGCGCTCGAAGCGAGCCAGCGCGCGTTCGCGCTGGCCCTGGCTCTTGTCGCCGTGCATCGCGACGGCCTCCACCTTGCAGTTACGTAGTCGCTTGACGAGGCGGTCGGCGCCCCGCTTGGTGCGAACGAAGACCAGCGTGCGGGAGCCGTCGCCCTCGTCCAGGTGGTGGATCAGCCGATCGAGCTTGGCGCTCTGGGACTCGACGTGGACGAAGTGGTGCTCGATGTCGGCCCTGCTTCTCTTGGCGGCCTTGTGGGTGTGGCGTCTGGCATCGCGGGTGTAGGCGGCGGCGAGCTTGCCGGCGGCGCCCGCCAGCGTCGCCGAGAAGAAGAGGGTCTGCCGTCGGCGAGGGGTTTGGCGGACGATCCGGTCGACCGCCGGGCGGAACCCCATGTCGAGCATGCGGTCGGCCTCGTCGAGGACGAGGATCCGGACCCCTGCGAGCGAGACGACGCCGCGGGAGATCAGGTCCTCGAGGCGGCCGGGGGTGGCGACCAGCACGTCGGCGGCGCGCGCCGCCTTGATCTGCGGTCCGAAGCCGACGCCGCCGTAGACGGCGGCGATCTTCAGCCCGCGCACCTCGGCGAGGGAGCGGAGCTCCACGACGATCTGCCCCGCCAGCTCGCGCGTCGGGGCGAGGACGAGGGCGGAGGGGCGCCGGGCGCCGGGGTCGAGGCGCTCGACCAGCGGGATTCCGAAGGCGAGGGTCTTGCCCGAGCCGGTCGGCGATTGGACGAGCAGGTCGTGGCCGGCGAGGGCGTCGGACACGACCAGCTTCTGCACGGGGAACGGCTCGGCGATGCCGCGGCGCGCAAGGGCGCGCACCACCGGCTTGGAGGTGCCGAGATCGGCAAAGGACATGATGTTGTGAGCTCCTTCTTGAGCGACTCAGGGGAGATCCTGCGACCCCTGAACGCTGAGCAGCACACGGAGGGAACGGAACCTCTCGGGCAGCGGATATGCCAACCCGACCCAGCCACGGTAGCAGGCATCGAGCAAGTTTTCCGGGAGGTGGATCGCATAGGATCGAAGACGATGCGTGGGTCTGGCTGGAAAAGCCTGCTAACCGAAGCTTGGGCGTTTGTCGCGGTGGCGGCCATCGCCTTCGTCGCGGGGCTGCTGATCGGCGATCTCGGTTCCTCGCCGAAGACCGAAACCGTCGCTGCCACCGAAGAGGCGAGCGGGGGGAATGCCCAGGCCGAAGAGGGCGCCCAGGTCTTCGCGAGCAGCGGCTGCGGCAGCTGCCACACCTTCAAGGCGGCCAACTCGACTGGAGCGGTCGGTCCCGACCTGAACGAATACCTCGCCCCCGACGACGATGCCGCGGGGGTCGAAGAAATGATCGTCAAGCCGAACGCCGAGATCGCCGAAGGCTTCTCGGCAAACGTGATGCCGCAGAACTACGGCCAGACGCTCTCCGAAGAGGAACTCAAAGAGCTGGTCCAGTTCCTGGTCGCAAACTCGCCCGCGGGAGGCACGAAGCCGGAGGGCCCGGGCGGCGAGGAAAACGACGTCGGCGGCCCCAGCAACTGAGCAGCGGCTCAGCCGTTGAAGGCTCGGGGGCGTTGACGGGAGGCCGGCGACAGGATGGCCGGCGTCCGGGAGCGCCCCTATCCTCGGCCACTGTTTGCCGTTGCTTCGTGTCTTTGGAGGGCCGGTCGATGCTGCAACTCGGAGATTCGGTCGGGACCTCGTCCGGGCCTGGGGGCTATCGCTTGCATGGCGCGTGAGGATGCACGCGACATCGTGGCTGGGCTCGTCGAGCGGTATCTGGAGAATCCCCGCCGGCACTCCTCGAGCGAGGCGCAGGTCCGACTCGACTTCATCGACCCGTTCTTCGAGGCCCTCGGCTGGGACCTCGGCAACCGCCAGGGGCTTTCGCAGTTCACGCGCGAGGTCCGGATAGAGGAGTCGGTCGAGCTCGCCGACGACGAGGACACGGCGAGCGTGGGCGCCGCGGGGAACCCCGATTACACATTTCAGCCGGAAGGCCGTCGGCGTTTCTTCGTCGAGGCCAAGAAGCCATCCGTCAGGATCGACTCGGCCAAAGCCCCCGCCTACCAGACGCGCCGGTACGGGTGGAGCGCCGGTCTCGCCGTCTCCGTGCTGACGAACTTCGAGCAGCTCGCCATCTACGACTGTCGCATCCAGCCGCGCTCGAATGACGGCGCCGCCACCGCGCGGCTGCCGGGCAGGCTCTACTCGTGCGAGGAATACGTCGAGCGGTTCGACGAGCTTTGGCGGGCGCTTTCCAAAGAGTCCGTGCTGGACGGCGGCTTCGACGAGGCGTTCGATGTCGATCGCGAGCTTCGCGGCGAAGACAGCTTCGACGATCTCTTTCTCGACCAGATCCGGCGCTGGCGGCTGGAGCTTGCCGGCGACATCGCCAGACGCAACTCGACCCTCGGCGAGCGCGCGATCGCGCGAGGGGTGCAGCGGCTGATCAACAGGCTCGTCTTCCTGCGCGTCTGCGAGGACCGCAACCTCGAGGAGTACGGGCAGCTGCTCGATATCGATGACAGAGCGGGCCTCGACGCTCGCTTCCGCGAGGCGGACCGCATCTACGACGCGGGTTTCTTCGACGCGATCGGCGACATCGAGATCGACCCCGACCTCCTGCACCGCATCATCGGCGAGCTTTACTACCCGCAGAGTCCTTACGTGTTCTCGGTCGTCGACGCCCCGATCCTGGCGGCGATATACGAACAGTTCCTGGCCGAGCGGCTACAGCTGGGATCGGATCGCTCGGTCGAGCTGAAACGCAAACCCGAGCTGGCCCATGCCGGGGGGATCGTGCCTACCCCGGACTGCATAGTCGACGCAATCCTCGACCGCACCCTCGCCCCGGCGCTTGCGCCGCTCTCCGCCGCTGAGCTGCCACGCTTCCGCTTGGTCGATCTCGCCTGTGGCTCGGGGGTCTTCCTCCTGCGCTCGTTCAGGCGGATTCTGGAGCACCTCGAGAGCCAGGGGGTCGTTCCCGACCTTGCGGTCAAGCACGCGATCCTCCGCAACAACATCTTCGGCGTCGACATCGACAGCGAAGCGATCGAAGTGACCGCCTTCAACCTCTTGATAGCGGTGCTTGACGGGGAGGATCGCGACAGCATCTCCCGCTTCGGCGCGCCGGCGCTGCCAAACCTCGACGCGCAGATCGTCAGCGGAAATTCGCTGATCACACCCCACTTCTTCGAGGTCTTCCCCGAGGCCCGTCTCGATCGCGCCGAGCTCCTTTCCGTCAACGCCCTCGATTTCGACCAGGCCTTCCCTGGGGCGATGGGCGAAGGCGGGTTCGACGTGGTCGTCGGCAACCCGCCTTACGTACGGATACAGACCCAAGCCGCCTACGAGCCGCTTCAGGTCGCCTACTTCCAGCAGCATTCCCCATTTCGTAGCGCTCGCTCCCACAACTTCGACAAGTCCCTGCTGTTCATCGAGCGCGCTCTCGACCTCCTGAAGGAAGACGGGCGCTTCGGCTTCGTCGTTCCGCATCGCTTCATGTCGACCCTCCCCGGGCAGGCGATCCGCGAACTGCTGAGCGAAGGCAGACACGTCGCCGAGATCGTCCACTTCGGCCATGAGCAGGTGTTCCCCGGCCTGACGACCTACGTCTGCATCCTCGCCGGGACCAAGTCCGCGTCGGACGCATTCCGCTTCACCGAAGTCGATGACCTGGCGAGCTGGCGCCGCGACCCCCGCGCCGGTGCGCGGACGCTTCCAGCCGAGGACCTTACGGCCGGACCTTGGAGCTTCGGGGCGGACGAGGCGCGGGCGGTCTTCGACCGGCTGCGCGATCGGCACCAGGTCCGCCTCGCCGACGTGGCTGACATCTTTGTCGGTGTCCAGACCAGCGCCGACGACATCTTCTTCCTGGTGCCCGATTCCGTCGGCGAGGAGACGATCCGGTTCACCGAGGACGACGCCGAGTGGGAGATCGAGCGTGCTATCTGCCGTCCCGCACTGCGTGATCGCACGCTACTCCCCTATGACGGCAGGCCGGACGCCGATGCATGGGCGATCTTCCCTTACGAGATCGACGACCAGCGCAAGAGACCGCAGGCGAAAGTCTTCCCGCCGCAGCGGATGGAAGCGGACTTCCCGCTCGCCTGGCGGTACCTCAAGGCCCACCGGGAAGAACTGGAAGATCGGAGTATCTCTCCCAGCACGCCGGAGACGTGGTACCGATACGGCCGCTCGCAGAGCCTGACCAAGCTCGACGGCGAGAAGATCGTCATCCGCGTGCTCTCGCTCGTGCCGCAGTACAACTGGGACCCCGAAGACCTGCTCGCGCCCGGCGGCGGCGACGGCGGTCCCTACGGCTTTCTCCGCCCTAGCCCGGACAGCGGGGTCCCGCTGATGTTCCTGATCGCGCTGCTGTCCCATCCCGGCATCGACGCGATGGTCTGGGAGGCGAGCGGGCGCGCCTACCGCGGCGGGTACTTTCCGCATCGCAAGGCCTTTCTCGAGGACCTGCCGGTGCCGTTGCAGGCACCCGAACAGGTTGCCGAAGTCGCCACTGCCACGCAAGCCCTGGTTGATTCGACGATTCGCTATCGCCATGAGACCGACGTCGATGTCTGCATCGCCCTGGCACGTGACCGCGCACAGCAGCGAGCTCGGATCGAGGAGCATGTAACCGATCTGCTCGGCCTCACGGCCGACGATATGCGGGAAGTCGTGGGAGCGTGAGTGCGTTTCCGGTCGCCGCCGCACCGACCGCCCGGAAGTTGAGGGGCGGCTACTACACCCCGCCCGAGATCGCCGAGTTCGTCGCGGGCTGGGCCTGTAAGTCCGGCGCCAGGGTGCTCGAGCCGAGCTGCGGGAACGGCGCGATCCTGCGCTTCGTCCCGGAGGACGCCGAAGCCACCGGCATCGAGTTTTTCGCGGCTGAGGCGGCGGCGGCACGGAAGGCCGCCCCTGCCGCCGATGTCGTCACCGCCGACTTCTTCGAGTGGGTCTCCTCGTCAGAGGCCGAGTCCTGGGATGCCGTGGTCGGCAACCCGCCGTTCATCCGCTTCCAGCACTGGACGGAGCCGACGCGCACTCGCGCCTTCGACCTGATGCGCTCGGTCTCGATGAGCCCGACCAAGCTGACCAACGCATGGGTTCCCTTCGTCGTGGCCTCGACGCTGATGCTGCGGCCGGGGGGGCGCTTGGCGATGGTGCTGCCGGCCGAGTTGTTGCAGGTCACCTATGCCTCCGAGTTGCGCGCCTTCCTGATCGACAACTACAAGTCGCTGACCGTAGTCGCCTTCCGTCGGCTCGTCTTCGACGGGATCCTGCAAGAGGTCGTCGTCCTGCTCGGGACCAAGGGTCGGGGCCCGGCTACTGTCCGCGTCGCAGAGCGGGACAGCTCGGCCGACTTGCCGAGCCCGACTCGTCTTCGCCGGCTCCCCGGTGCGCCCGCCCTCCTGCACGAATCGGAGAAGTGGACGAAGTACTTCCTTCCGCCGGAGGAGATCGACGTTCTGCGCACGTTGAGGAACGGGTCAGACGCGCTTGGCCGCCTCGGCACGCTCGCGGACGTCGACGTCGGAGTGGTCACGGGCAGAAACCAGTTCTTCGTCCTCAAGCCCTCCCGCGCCGCCGAGCGAAGACTCGAATCCCACGTCGTGCCTTTGGTCAGTAAGTCGGCCCACGTTCGTGGGGTTCGGTTCAAGCCCAGCGACCTGGCCAAGCTGACAAAGGACGACACGCACTGCCGGTTGCTCGCGGTGCAGCCCTCCGCACGGGTTTCCGAGGACGATCCGCTCTGGGACTACCTCGCTGAGGGAGAAGACGCTGACGTTCACCGCGGCTACAAGTGTTCGATCAGGAAAGACTGGTGGTCGGTTCCGTCAGTGTGGATCCCCGATGCTTTCATGCTTCGCCAGATCTACGACCACCCGAGGATCATCGCCAATGCCACGCGGGCGACCTCGACCGACACGGTGCACCGGGTGCGGATGCTGAACGGGACTTCTGCGGCGACGCTCGCGGCCGCCTCGATCAACTCCGCCACCTTCGCCTTCTCGGAGGTAATGGGCCGCTCTTACGGGGGCGGAGTGCTCGAGCTGGAGCCGCGCGAGGCCGAGGCGTTGCCGCTGCCGAATCCCCGGGGCCTTGACGGAGGCGATGTCGAGACTGTCGACCGGCTGCTCAGGGATGGCGCGCTGGAAGAGGCCCTCGACTACGTGGACGAGCGGTTGCTGATGAGGGATGCAGGGCTCGATGGCGACTTCGTGGCCAGGCTGCGGTCCAGCTGGCGACGACTCCGCGACAGGCGCCTGGCACGCGGAAAGGGCGCAACGACTTAACCTCAATCCACCGATTCACCCGCACGGATAGGGACATCGCCGGCGACAACGGTGTAAACGGCGAAAACAACCACCCGTAACTCGATTCGTGTGCCGATGGGTGGGCGAGTGGCCCCGCGAG
>JBLMYD010000126.1:0-24304 GCA_050258095.1 Chloroflexota bacterium | reverse complement strand
CATTGCCGCCGCTTCGCGACATTCCCGCAGAGGGGCACCCGCCGTCCCCTTCGAAGCTCGCCAAGCTCCAAGCTCCACCGTGCGGGGAGCCGCCTTTGCTCGAAGCTCGAGCGTTGGAGGCGTTGCTATCGCTTGAGGCCTCCGTGCATCGGAAGCCCTCCAGCTCTTTGGCTTCAGGTTGTCGGAGTGGCTTGGGAGAGCGGTCTGGCCACTCTCCGGACGAATGTCGCGAAGCGGCGGCAATGCAATCCGTCATTTGGGCGAAGCCGCGCTCCGACATAGTCGCTAAGCGCGAAGCGCGTGCGACATCAATTCGGCCGGAGAGTGGCCAGACCGCTCCCACCACCGACGCAGGCACCCGAATCGACGGGTTGAGGGACGCTTGATGTACCTCCGTTCCAACGAGCGTGGGCCGGCGATGAGCAATCGCTTGGCGCTGCGCATCGCGATCTTCGGCGGCTTTGCCGTCGTCCTCCTCGGGGTCCTCTTCTTCCGCCTCTGGCTCGTCCAGGTGATCGACGGCAGCAAGTACCTCGCCGAAGCGAAGAACAACCGCACGCGCTCCTTCCGGGTCGAGGCGCCTCGCGGCGAGATCCTCGACCGCAACGGCAAGGTGCTGGTTGCCAACCGGACCAGCCTCGCCCTGCAGGTCAACCCGCGCAAGCTGCCCGTCGACGAAGCGCGACGGAGGCAGGAGATCTCCCGTCTGGCCGTGCTCACCCACAGCACGCCGCGGCACGTGCGCCGCATGATGCACGAAGCGCTGAAGCTGGCGCCGGCGGCGCCGGTGACGCTGCGACGCGACGTCGGCCACTACCTCGTCTACTACCTGAAGGAAAACCAGGAGCGCTTCCCGGGAGTCGAGGTGCAGCGCGTCTTCGTCCGCGACTATCCGGACGGGGCGTTCGCCGCCCACGTCCTCGGCACGGTCGGCGAGATCACCGAAGCAGAGCTGAAGGAACGGCGCTACCGCGGTCTGCAGCCGGGGGATGAGATCGGCCAGGAAGGCGTCGAGGACACCTACGACCGCTACCTGCGAGGCCGCCCCGGCCTGACCAAGGTCCAGGTCGACGCGCTCGGCCAGCCGACCCCGAACGGGCGCCTCTTCACGCAGCCGCCGGTTCCCGGCGACGACCTGAAGCTGACGATCGACGAAAAGGTGCAGGCGGCAGGCGAAGCGGCGATGGCCGAACGGGGCCTGCCCGGCGGCTTCATCACGATGGACGTCCACACGGGCGAGATCATCGCCCTCGGCTCGTTCCCGACCTTCGAACCGTCGTTCCTCACCCCGCCGCTGACCCAGGCGCAGGTCAACGAGACGTACCGCAACCCGCTGGCGCCGCTGACCGACAGGGTGACCGCCGGCCTCTACCCGACCGGCTCCACGTTCAAGCCGATCACCGCGATCGCCGCGCTCGAAAGCGGCAAGGTGACGGTGGGCGAAGTGATCGAAGACCCCGGCCAGCTGGTGATCGGCGAACAGATCTTCAAAAACGCGGGCGAAGCGGCCCACGGGTCGGTCAGCCTCGTCAGCGCGCTGGAAGTGTCCTCCGACGTCTTCTTCTACACGCTCGGCGACCGGATGTGGGACACCGGCCAGCTGCAGCGCTGGGGCCATGCGCTGGGCATCGGGCGGCTGACCGGCATCGACCTGCCGGGCAGCGAAGAAGGCCTGCTGCCCTCGCAGCGCTGGCGCAACCAGCTCTACAAGGAAGGCGGGACCGACCGGCCCTGGTCGGCCGGCGACAACGTCCAGCTCGCCACCGGGCAGGGCGACCTGCAGACCAACCCGCTGCAGATGGCGGTCGCCTACGCGGCGCTCGGCAACGGCGGCACGATCGTCACCCCCCACGTCGGCCTGCAGGTCGATGACGCGGCCGGCCGCGTGCTGAAGGAATTCGCCCCCAAGCCGCGTCGCCACGTGCGCATGAACCCGGCGTACCGCGCCGCGATCCTGGAAGGGCTGCACGACGCCGCGCAGAGCGGCGGCGGCACCTCGTACAGCGTCTTCGGGGGCTTCTCGATCCCGGTCGCGGGCAAGACCGGCACGGCAGAACGCCCGCCCCATCCGGAACAATCCTGGTACGGCGTCCTCGCTCCGTATCCGAATCCGCGTATCGTCACCTTTGTGACGATGGAGGAAGGCGGCTTCGGCGCCGAATCGGCGGCCCCGGCCGCGAAGAAGATCCTGGAAGCGTATTTCGCGGGCCGGCTCGCCCGCGAAGCGAGCGGCAAGGAAGGCGAAGGAGAAGGCAAAGGCTGATGTACGCGACGCGCGCTCGCCGCGCCCACCCCGAGCCCTTCGCCGTCCATCCCGGCATCGCCGAGCGTCTCGGCCTGCCCTACATGGACGGCCCGATGGCGCTCGCCGCGATCGCCCTGGCCGCGTTCAGCGTCTTCGTCCTCGCCCAGGCGACCCTGCACGACGTGCCGGGCGACCCCTACTACTACGCCGACCGCCAGGCGATCTACGCGATCCTCGGCATCGCCGGGATGTACCTGCTGACCCGCATCGACTACTCGCGCTTCCGCGAGCTGCGGGTCGGCATCTACACCTTCCTCTGCGTCAGCATCGCGCTCGTCTTCGTCTTCGGCTTCGCCGCGCGCGGCTCGCGGCGCGCCTTCGAACTTCCCCTCTTCAGCTTCCAGCCGTCGGAGCTCGGCAAGGTCCTGCTCGTACTGGCCCTCGCCGGCTTTGTCATCGACGGCGCCAGGAAAGGCTCGGAGGTCAAGCGCACGGTGCGCTACCTCTGCCTCGGCCTGGCACCGGCTGCGCTCGTCTTCCTGCAGCCGGACCTCGGCACCGCGCTCGTGTTCGGTGCCATCACCCTCGCCGTGATGTACGTGGGGGGCGTCCGCTGGACGCACTTCGCCGTCATCGGCGCAGCCCTCGTCGCATTGACGGCGGCGGTCCTCGTCGTGGCGCCCGCAATCGGGACGCCGATCCTCAAGGGCTACCAGGAGCAGAGGCTGACCTCGTTCCTGCACCCCAGCGCGGACCCCGCCAACGCGGGCTACCAACAGAACCAGGCCAAGATCGCCATCGGCTCCGGTGGAGTCACCGGCCGTGGCAATCGGGCCACCCAGACGCGGCTCGACTTCGTACCCGAGCGGCACACCGACTTCATCTTCGCCGTGATCGGTGAGCGCTACGGGTTCCTCGGCGCCGCGTTCGTCCTATCCCTATACGCCCTGCTGATCTGGCGGGCGCTGCGGACAGTGACGCTCTCGAAGAACTCCTACGGGACCCTTGTGGCAGGCGGCATCGCCGCCATGCTGCTGTTTCAGGTCTTCGTCAACGTGGGGATGAACCTGGGGATCATGCCGATCACCGGGATTCCCCTGCCGTTGCTGAGCTACGGAGGATCCTCCGTGCTCGCCACCCTGCTTGCGGTTGGAGTTCTGCAGAGCGTTCACATGCAAGCGCGTCTCGGCCAGAGGGGCAGGTTTGCCTGGTGACTTCGAGAAGGAGCGCCCGGCGTGCGTACCTACCCACTGAACTGAGACTGGACTGATGAAAAAGACAATTCTGGTGTCCGCCGATCACGGCGAGACACGCGTGGCCGTGCTCGAGTCAAAGACGAAAGGCGGCAAGCGAAACGTTGCGGAGCTCTACATCGAGCGCCGCGGCCGGCGCTCGATCGTCGGCAACATCTACAAGGGCAAGGTCGACAACGTCCTGCCCGGAATGGAGGCCGCCTTCGTCGACATCGGCCTCGAGCGCAACGGCTTCCTGCACGTCGACGAGATCCTGCTGCCGGGCGGCGAGCAGGCACCGCGCCGCGGGCGCGGCACGGGCCGCCGCATCGACGAGCTGATCAAATCCGGTCAGGAGATCGTCGTGCAGGCGGTCAAGGACCCGCTGAAGACGAAGGGCGCGCGGCTCTCGATGAACGTCTCGATCGCCGGCCGCTACCTCGTCTACGCGCCGCAGGGAAGCGGCGTGGGGGTGAGCAGGCGGCTCTCGGACTCCGAGCGCGACCGCTTGCGCAAGATGGTCGATCGCACCTACAAGGGCCCGGGCGGGCTAATCGTCCGCACCGCCGCCCACGGCGCGAAAAAGGCCGACTTCGTGCGCGAGATCGGCTACCTGCACAAGCTCAACGAGGTGCTCGAGCGGCGCGGCGCCGAGGCGACGGCGCCCGACCTCGTCTTCCAGGAGGCCGATCTGCCTGTGCGCGTCCTGCGCGACGTCTTCCTCAGCGACTTCGAGAAGGCGATCATCGACTCCGAGAAGCAGTTCCAGCGCGTGACCAGCTTCTTCCAGCGCACGGCGCCGGAGCTGGTCGACGGCGTCGAGCTCTACAAGGGCGGCAAACCGCTGTTCGAGAAATACGGGATCGAGAAGGAGATCGAGTCGACCCTCGGGCGGCGCGTCGACCTGCCCTCGGGCGGCTACCTGATCATCGACTACGCCGAGGCGCTGACCGTGATCGACGTCAACAGCGGCAGCTTCACCGGCCGCGGCAAAGGCGGCCTGGAGGAGACGATCACCAGGGTCAACACCGAGGCGGCCGAGGAGGCGGTGCGCCAGCTGCGCCTGCGCGACATCGGCGGCATCATCGTCATCGACTTCATCGACATGGCGCGGGCGCGCAACCGCGACAAGGTGCTGAAAACGCTGCGCAAAGCGCTCGACACCGACAAGTCGAAGAGCTACGTGGTCGAGGTCTCGCCGCTCGGCCTGGTCGAGATGACGCGCCAGAACGTGACCGACGGGGTGCGCGAGATCCTCACCGCGCCCTGTCCGACCTGCGAGGGCGGCGGCGTCGTGCTCTCCGCCGAGACCGTGGCGCTCGACGCGATGCGCCGCCTGCCGGACATCGCCGCCGGGGCCAAGGACGCCGAGGCGCTGCTCGTGCGCGTGCACCCGAAGGTGGCCGCCGAGCTGATCGAGCCCGACAGCGGGCTCGCCGCGCTGGAGCAGAAGACCGGCAAGCAGTTCCACTTCGAGGGCGGCGAGGCGCTACCGATCGACACCTTCGACGTGCTCGAGACGGGGACGCGCGCCGAGATCGAGGAGCGGGCGCTGCCCTTCAAGGTCGGCGAGGAGGTGCTGGTCAAAATCGACGAGCCCCACATGTACAACCCGCACGACGCGGTCGCCCGCGTCGACTCCTACATCGTCAGCGTCACCGGCGGCGGCCCCTTCGTCGGCGAGCGCAAGCTGGTGCGGATCGAGCGGGTCGAGCGCGCCGCGGCCGTGGCCTCGCTGCCGGGCGAGGAGGCCAACAACGGCGCCGCTGGCGGCAGCGAAAACGGCTCCGAGGTAGAATCCTCCGCCTCGCAAAGTCGCCGTCGCGGTCGCAGGGGCGGTCGCGGTCGGTCGCGCTCAGGCCAGGGCAGCAAGGACGAATGAACACGTACGCAGTCATAGAGACCGGGGGCAAGCAGTACCGGGTCGAGAAGGGGACCTCCCTGCTCGTCGATCGGCTGAGTGCCAAAGAGGGCGAAAAGGTCGCCCTGCGGGCGGTGATGTTCCGCGACAAGGAAGTGGTTCTCGACGCCAAAGGCCTGGAGAAGGTCAAGGTCGAGGCGACCGTCGCCGAGCACCTGCGCGGGCCGAAGGTCAAGGTCTTCAAATACAAGCCGAAGAAGGGCTACCGGCGGCGCGCCGGCCACCGCTCCGAGCTGACCAAGCTCGAGGTGACGGAGGTCAAGCTGCTGAGCGGCAAACCGGCGGCGGCGAAGAAGGAGGAGCCGGCGGCGAAGGCCGAGCCGGCGGCGAAGAAACCGGCTGTCGCCAAAAAACCGGCGGCGGCGAAGAAACCCGCCGCGAAAAAAGCCCCGGCGAAGAAACCGGCAGCGAAAGCGAAAAAACCGGCCGCCAAAAAACCAGCTGCGAAAGCGAAAAAACCGGCGGCGAAAGTCAAAAAACCCGCGGCGAAAAAAACCGCTAAAAAGGACGCCGACTGATGGCCCACAAGAAGGGACTCGGCTCCAGCCGCAACGGCCGCGAATCCAACCCCAAGATGCTCGGGGTCAAGGTCTTCGCGGGCGAGAAGGTCTCCGGCGGCGAGATCATCGTCCGCCAGCGCGGCACCCGCTTCTGGCCCGGCGAGGGCGTCGGTCTCGGCCGCGACCACACGATCTTCGCCACGCGGGCGGGGACCGTGGACTTCAAACCGTCCCGCAAGGGCCGCACGATCTCAGTCCTCCAGGACTGAAGCTCTCCCCAGCCGGGTGCAACGCTTTGGGTGCCTATTTGGCCCCAAACGCGTTACACCTCTGACTTGCGATGTACGACAAGGCGAAGATCTGGGTTGAGGGCGGGGCCGGCGGGAACGGGTGCGTGAGCTTCCGGCGCGAGGCGCATGTGCCGCGCGGCGGCCCGGACGGGGGAGACGGCGGGCATGGCGGCGACGTGGTGCTCGTCTGCGACGGGTCGAAGCGGGATCTGGGCGCGCTGAAGGGGAGCAAGCACTTCAGGGGCGGCCGGGGGCGGCACGGCGAAGGGTCGAACCGGCACGGTGCGAGGGGAGAGGACCGGGAGGTGCCGGTGCCGCCCGGCACGCAGGCGGAGACGGTGGACGGCAGTCGCATCGACCTGGTCGAGCCGGGACAGCGGGCGATCGTCGCCCACGGCGGGCGCGGCGGCCACGGCAACAAGCGCTTCGCGACCTCGACGCAGCAGGCTCCCCGCTTCGCCGAGAAGGGCACGAGCGGGGAGGAGGGCTGGATCGAGCTGCGCCTCAAGCTGCTTGCCGATGTCGGCCTGATCGGCCTCCCCAACGCCGGCAAGTCCTCGCTGCTGGGTCGGCTGACGCGGGCCGACTCGAAGGTCGGCGAGTACCCGTTCACGACGACCTCGCCGGTGCTGGGGACGATCGACAGCGACGAGCGGCAGGCGGTCGTCGCCGACATCCCGGGGCTGATTGAAGGCGCTGCCGAGGGGGCCGGGCTCGGGCACGAGTTCCTCGCCCACGTCGAGCGCTGCGCGATGCTCGTCCACCTGGTCGAGCTGGCGCCGCTGGAAGGCGATCCCGAGGCCAACTACGCGGCCGTGCGGTCCGAGCTGTCGTCCTATGGCGCCGGTCTGGCGCAGCTGCCCGAGCTGGTCGTCCTCTCGAAGCGCGATCTGCTGCCGGCGGAGGAGGTGGACGCGGCGGTAGGGGAGTGGAGCGAGCGGCTTGGGGAGAGCGCGCTTGACGTGCTCGCCGTGTCCGCGGCGACGGGGGAGGGGCTGGACCCGCTGCGCGGGCGCATCCTCGCGGCGCTCGACGAGCTGCCGGAGGCGCGTCCCGAGGTCGCCTCCGCGGGCGAGTCGAGCGAGTTCGAGGCCGAGCACCGCGTCTACCGTCCCGTGGGCGAGGGCGGCTACTCGGTCGAGCGCGAGGAAGACGGCGCCTTCCGCGTCACCGGCCGCGGGGTCGAGCTGCTCTTCGAGCGCCACGACCTCGGCAACGAGGAAGCGCTCGCCTACCTCGAGCGGCGCCTCAACGAGATCGGCGTCGTCGCCGCCCTGCGCGCCGCCGGCTTCGAGCCCGGCGACGACGTCCGCGTCGGCGAGCACGAGTTCGAGCTGTATCCCTCCCGCAGGTTTTCAGCCGGTTGCTGAGCTGTGGTTCATACACTTGAGCGGCCATGACCTTGGTCGTAAAGCTCGGCTCCTCGATCGTCGCCGCCGACGACGGCGCGCTGCGCACGGACGTCCTCGACTCGGTCTGCGAGCAGGTCGCGGCCCTGGAGCGCGACGGCGAGCGGGTGGCGATGGTCACCTCGGGGGCTATCGCGCGCGGCATGCGCCTGATGGGGCTGCCGGCGCGCCCGCGGGCGATGGACGAGTTGCAGGCGGCGTCGGCGATCGGCCAGGGCGACCTCTTCCGCGCCTACGAGAGCCGCCTCGCCGAGCACGGCACGCGGGCGGCGCAGGTGCTGCTCACGGCGGCCGACATCGCCGCCCGCACCAACTACCTGAACGCGCGCCAGACGCTGCGACGGCTGATCGAGTGGGGCGTCGTGCCGGTCGTCAACGAGAACGACACGACGGCGACCGACGAGATCACCTTCGGCGACAACGACTTCCTCGCCGCCCAGGTCGCGATCCTGCTCGACGCCCGGCTGCTGGTGCTGCTGACCAACACCGACGGCGTCTTCACGGCCGACCCGGCCGTCGACCCGGAGGCCAAGCGCGTGCCCGAGATAACCGACTTCGCCGAGCTGGACGCACTCGACATCGGCGACCGGACGTCCGCCTTCGGCCTCGGCGGCATGCGCAGCAAGGTGGCGGCGGCGGAGATGTCGAGCGAGGCGGGCATCCCGGCGACGATCTGCAACGGCACCAGCGCCGGCACGCTCGCCGCCGCCGCGGCCGGCGACCCCGTCGGCACCCGCTTCGCCGCCCAGGACGGCAAGGCTTCCAGCTTCAAGCTCTGGCTCAAGCACGCCAAGCCCGCGCGTGGCCGAGTGCTGGTCGACGACGGCGCCGCGCGCGTGCTCCGCGAGCGCGGCTCCAGTCTGCTCCCCGTCGGCATCACGGAGGTCGAAGGCGACTTCGCGCCGGGCGATGCCGTCGAGGTCGCGGCGAATGGCTCGACGATCGGCAAGGGCATCGTCGACTACTCCTCGCAGGAGCTGGCGCGAGTGCTGGGCTTGAAGACCTCTGAGGTCCGCAAGCTCCTCCCACACGCTGCGGACGAGGTCATCCACCGAGACCGCTTCGTCCTGGTCTGAGGACGCGGTAACGATAGGCTCAGGGCACTATTGTCCCAAGGAAGTTCTGTGCAATCGCGTTCTCTCCAGCCTTGCCCTCCTCGCCGCGCTGCCCGCCGGCTGCGCCGGGAACGACGATCTGACCTTGACCGACGCGCAGGCGTTCGATGCCTACCGCCTCTACTACTCGGGCCCGGAAGCAGCCGGCTTCCCGCTCGAATCCGTAACCCAGGGCAGAGCGACCAATCGGCATGCACGCCAACAGGGCAGGCGAGCGATCTAACTGGACCTTCATCTACGGTGACTGCACCCCTCCGCCGGCAAGCGAGGGCGGCTGTGCTCCGCCCCTCGAGGTCCAGGTCTGGAGCGCCTGCGTGCGATCGTTCAGCTCGATCAAGTTCCGCAAGCGCCACCTGTACAAGTTCCGGGGAGCGAGGGCGACCGGGGGCGGCGGCCGCTACGAAGTCTCGCCCATGGAAATCTTCACCGGCCGCACTACGATCGTTGTCTTCGGCGACGAAAAGCCGTTGATCAAGACCGCCGCCCGCGAACTGCGCGAGGTGCACCAGACCCAGGCGGCATCCCCGTCTCCCTTCTCCGGCGCGAGGCTCCCTCAGGGAAAAGCTGCCCTGTCAGCGCAAGCGGCGGTGACGCGTCTGCGGGGTCGACCACCGCAAGACCACAGAGGCGAGAAACGCCCCCTGCCGCTGCGCCTGACCACGATCAGGGAAGCGTCCCGGCGGGCGCCAGCCACACGGACTCAAACCCCATCAACTCGGCAAGCGTGTCGTAGTCCTGGTCGTAATGGATCACCGCGGCACCCAGGTCAAGCGCCGCAGCGGCGACCAGGTAATCGACGATGGGCAGGCGCTGCGAGCCGGCGGAGCGATGCGCCAGCGCCCGCATCGCGTGCTCGGCGGATCGAATCACCGATGCGTTGAGGGGGGCGGCCTGGATGGCTGAAAGACGTTCTGCGAGAGTGTCGAATCTGCCGCCGTCCCGCGCACTGAACAGGATCTCGAATCGCACGACAGGGGAAAGGCGCAGGCGACGACCGAGGAGCGCATCCCTCCAGGAGTCGCGCACGGACGGGTGGTGCGCACGTGCCCAGGCGGAGGTGTCGACGACGAGTGGGAGCACTCCCCAAGGCAAGCTGCTACCGGACTGGCCAGGCACGGTGCTTGCCATCACGCAAGAGATCCCAGTCAACGCCCGCGGCCCTTGGGTTCTCGAAATCCTGGACCAGTTCCTCGAGAAGCTCCTGGCGCCTGTCCTCCCCGACCAGCTCGCCACTGAGATGACGAGCTCCGGCGATCGCCAACTCCCGCACCTGACGAGAGCGAGGCAGGCCCGCGGGCAGGTGCGGAGCGGCCGCACGCAGAGCTGCGGTCAACTCGCTGTCCTCCGTGATCTGGATACGGGCGTGGCGTGTAGGCACCGGTCAAGTGTACCACCTGTGTACCACCTGCTCATGGGCCGTTTCCGTGAGAAATTGCAGTTCCGTGTCTGAGCTTTTTGAGTTGCGCAACGACTTGCGCCCGAGCCCGCCCGGCTACCCTTAAGCGCCTATGGCAGTCACCGCCAGAACCGTTGGAGAGACCTGCGAAGCCGCCAAGCGCGCTTCGCGAGCCCTCGCAACCGCTTCGACCGAGACCAAGGAGGCCGCCCTTATTGCGATCGCGCGCCTGCTCGGCGAACGGGTCGACTCGATCCTCGAGGCCAACGCCGCCGACCTGGCCGACGAGCGTGCGGCGGGTCTGACCGAGGCGTTGCGCGATCGTCTGACGCTGTCGGAGGAGCGGATCGAGGCGATGGCCGAGGGCGTGCGCGCGGTCGCCGCCCTCGACGACCCGATCGGCGAGGAGCTGGACCGCAGGACGTTGGAGAGCGGCCTCGACCTGCGCAAGGTGCGCGTGCCGCTCGGGGTCGTCGCCGTCGTCTACGAGGCGCGGCCGAACGTGACGATCGACTGCGCGGCGCTGACGATCAAGAGCGGCAACGCGATCGTCCTGCGCGGCTCCAGCTACGCGGAGCGCTCCAACGGCACCCTCGCCGCGGTCGTGCGCGAGGCGCTCGCCGAGGCCGGCCTGCCGGAGGACGCGGCGCTGGTCGTCGCCGGCGGCGGGCGCGAGGAGCTGGCCGAGCTGGCGACGCAGGAGGGGACGGTCGACCTGCTGATCCCGCGCGGCGGCGAAGGCCTGAAGAACGCGCTCAAGGAGGTGGCGACGGTGCCGGTGATCTACGCCGCCGCCGGCAACTGCCACGTCTACGTGCACGGCGACGCCGACCTCGAGATGGCGCGCCGGATCGCCTACAACGCGAAGGTCCAGCGTCCGGGCGTCTGCAACGCGGCCGAGACCCTGCTCGTCGACGCCGCCGTCGCCGCCGAGCTCCTGCCCGGTGCGCTCGCCGACCTGCACGCGGCGGGCGTCGAGCTGGTCGGCGACGAGCGGGCCCGCGAGCTGGCCGGGGACGTCGAGGTCGGCGCCGCGACTGATGCCGACTGGTCCACCGAGTACCTCGACCTGAAGATGGTCGTCGGCGTCGTCGACTCGCTCGAGGAGGCGATCGACCACGTCAACGACCACGGCACCAGCCACTCGGAGGCGATCGTCACCTCCTCCGCCGAGGCCTCCGCGCGCTTCTCCGCCGGGGTCGACGCCGCCGTCGTCTACACCAACGCCTCGACCCGCTTCACCGACGGCTTCGAGTTCGGCATGGGCGCCGAGATCGGCAACTCGACCCAGAAGCTGCACGCGCGTGGCCCGATCGGCCTGCGCGAGCTGACGACCTACAAGTACGTCGTCCACGGCGACGGCCAGGTACGTGGGTAGCGCTCCCGCCGCCGGCATCGGCGTCCTCGGCTCGGCGTTCAACCCGCCGCACCTGGGTCACCTGGCGCTCGCCCAAGAGGCGCTCTGGCAGCTCGGCCTGGCCGAGGTCGTGCTGATGCCGACCGGCGAGGCTCCGCACAAGCGGATCGCCGACGACCCCGGCCGCGAGCAGCGCCTGGCGATGACGCGGCTGGCCGCCGCCGACGACTCGCGCTTCACGGTCTCGACGCTGGAGGTCGACCGTCCCGGGCCGTCCTACACGTTCGAGACGTTGCAGCTGCTTGCCGAGGAACGGGGCGACGGCGAGCTGGTCTTCGTGATGGGGGCCGACGCCGCGGTCGGCCTCGAGAGCTGGCGCGAGCCGGCGCGGGTCACCGAGCTGGCGCGGCTGGCGGTCGCGCGGCGGGCGGGCATCTCCGACGCCGAGGTGAGCGCGGTGCTGCGCAGCCTCGGCGCCGAGGATCGCGCGACGATGCTCGAGATGCCCCAGTTCGGGGTCTCCTCCTCGGCGGTCCGCGAGCGCGCCGCCGCCGGGCGCCCGCTGCGCTACCTCGTCCCCGAGTCGGTGGCGCGCTTCATCGAAGAGAAGGGGATCTACGGATGAGCGTCGCCGCCGATCGGAGCCCCTCCGAGGCGCTTGCCCGGCGCGTCGCCGACATCGCCGACGCGAAAGCGGCGAGCGACATCGTCGTCCTCGACATGCGCCGCCTCGTCGCCTACACGGACTTCCTCGTCATCTGCACGGCGCGCAACGAGCGCCAGGCGCGGGCGATCGCCGACGAGGTGAAGCTGAAGCTGAAGGGGGAGGGGGGGCTGCTGCCCGCCGGCTCGGAAGCGGCCGAGGCAGCGGGCTGGATCGTCCTCGACTACCTCGACTGCGTGCTGCACGTCTTCACCGAGGAGGCCAGGCAGCGATACCAGCTCGAGGACCTCTGGCGGGAGGCTCCGCGACTCGACCGTCCGCCGGCGCGAGATGGCGTCCGAGGGCACCTCTACGGTGCCGCGCATGGGTAGCTTCAAGAGGGCGCTCCTCGGCTACCGCCGCGCCGACGTAGACGCGGCGATCGCCGCCGGGAGCGCGCGGGAGTGGGCTCTGGAACGCGGCGCGGAGGACGCGCTGGCGCACTGGCGCGAGTGCGCCGACGCGGTCGCCCGCGCCGAGGCCGAGATGGCCTCGCTCTCGGCGATGGTGATCGAGCGCGAGCGTGAGATCCGCAGCCTCGGCGAGCGGCTGGCCGAGGCGAACGAGCGCCACGACCGCAGCATCGCCTCGCTGGAGACCGTTTCCGCCAAGCTGGAGGAGATCCAGGCGCAGGCGCGCGGCCAGGCGACGCGAATCCGGATGAAGGCGCTGCGCGAGGCGGTCGAGGTCGGCCGCCGGGCGCAGGAGCTGAGCGAGGCCCAGGAGGCCGTCGAAGCCGGGGCCGAGGGCGCCGCCGACGTCGATCGCGCCGCCCGCGAGCTCTTCGACGGCATCGTCAAAGTCGAGATCGGTCCGCTCGACGACTTCTCCCAGCTGGTCGGCTTCGAGGACGCGGCGGGCCAGATCGACGCCACCGCCGACATCTCGGTGGAGCGCTTCACCGAGGGCCGCGCGACCCTCTCGATGCGCCTCGACGAACCCGTAGACCTCCTCCGCGAGCTCGAGGAGCGCTCACCGCTCGAGTTCCGCGTCCGCCGCACCAGCGACGACAACCTGATCCTCGACGTCGACGAGGACGCCGGCCCCGAGCAGCACGCCGCCTGACCGCCACGCTCGCGCCCGCCACGCACCGGCCGCCGGTACCCTTAGTCCCGCCCGGCGCCCTGGCGGAGTGGCTACGCAGCGGCCTGCAAAGCCGTTTACACCGGTTCGATTCCGGTGGGCGCCTTCCCAGCAAATGACGAATAAACCGGCTGAGGATGCGGCCGGGTCTGTATCCCGGCTGTATCCCGAAAACCGGTCTGAGAGCCGGGGTTTCGGGGGATGGTCGCCTCGTGTCCCATCCCCTGATTCGAGGCCGAAGCGTCCGCCGCGCTACACCCCGAGCGCTTCGGGCACGACGATTAGCAGGGGGCAATCAAGCCTTTACCCAGCGATTCGACGGACTCTCGATAACCGCTCTCCTCGAAGCGCCAGCGAACGCGCTACGCGCCGCCTGCCATTCCTCTCGCCATTTCGTCACGCCAGGCTCGAAGCCGCCGATCAGTTCACTAACGGCCCCCATCTCGTCGAGGATTGGTTCGGGAGCGATGAGAAGCAAACGGTTGGTCGCGGCGATCACTTCATCGACGGCGCGCATCATTCCCCGTCCAAGGATTGCAGTCGAAAGCCGCCCCATTGCCCAATCAAGAGTCGGCCACTTGGCAACGAGTTTGTTAGTCCAGCCCTCCTCGATACCGTGAGCCTGGGGGAGTTGTTCGATTCGCAGGGTCAGCCGGTCAAGTGCAGCCCCATACGCTACGAGGGCAGACCGTAGCTCGTCTTTGTCCCGGGCCTTTCGCTCAAGGCGTGCAAGGCGATAAGTGATGACCCCGGTCAAGGCGGAGCCGCCAATGGCTCCCGCAGCCGCGATCAAGGCGACGAGCCCATTTTCCATGCAACTGAGGGTAGGGTCGCACCGGGACGCTCTCTGAGACATCGCCGATGCGCCTTGGACTCGCTCGTACGTCACGGAGGCACAATGGTCGGCATACTATGACCAATGCGCTCCCGACCAAACCGCTCTGGACCGATGCGCGGGGAACGGCCAGGCTCCACGAATGCCCAATCGCCTCGACCAAGACGCGAAGCAAGCAAGCGCAGCCTTCGGGAAGCGCCTACGCGAACTTCGCAGCCGCCAGGGGCTTTCGCAGGATGCTCTCGCTCATGCGACAGACATTCATCCGACCGCGATTGGCCGCATGGAGCGCGGCTCGCGAGAGCCGCGACTGACGACCATTCTGCGCCTGGCGCGCGGCCTGCGCGTGCAGCCGGGGGAGTTGCTCGACGGCCTAGTCTTGAAGTCGAGCAACGGCAAGTCTTCATAGCTGACCCCCACCGGGTACACGCGATTCGGATTGTGCTGACGACCAGGCCGGTCCCCGGTCCTGTGCGAGCGGCCGAAGACCGGCCCTCTGTGTCGTGCTTAGCGCTGCTTCAAGATGTGCAGCACTGGGACGACCGTGCCCACGGGCGCGATCTTCATCCAACTCACCTCCCTCTCGCTCGTCAGCCCCCGGCCCTGCTGCCGGGGCGAGAAAGAGAGAGTAAGAAAAATCTAACCGCTTGGATTTTGATGAGCCAGGCTTGGCGCTGCCGCCTCGCCGGATACAGCCCTATGCTCAGGCTCGACCGATTAAGACCTCACCTCTGATTGGAGGAATGACATTGAACGCGAAGACACGGAAAGTGGGCCGCAAGCCACGCAAAGAGCGGTCTCGACAGCCGGTTGGCGCGATGACCCACGGCATCAACCACTGGATTCGTGTTGAAGCGCTCGCGATCTTCCACGAAGGCGAATTCAGCGCGGGTGAGGTCGCGGACATGATCGGCGAGGACGTCAAGCTCGTCACGGGTCACATCCACGACCTGTACGAGTCCGGCAACATCGAGTTCGCGGGACACAAGCTCGTGGATGGCACGATGAGACCCGTCTACCGCGCAATCGCCTCACCCGTGGTCACCGACGAGGTGTATCGCTCTATGTCGCTGGAGGATCGAGACGACGCGAGCAGCGCAATCGTCCAGGGGGTTCTGACCGAGTGCGTGTCGTCATGCCGAAACGGAAAAATGGTTGACGACGAGACGCTGGCACTCGTCTGGGATGCGCAGACGCTAGACGCGCAGGGAGAGCGCGAAATGAATGCTCATCTGACGGCCAGCTATAGGCGCGCGGTGGAGATCCAGGCTGGCGCTGCCAATCGCCTGGCGAGGTCGGGCGAGACCGGCGTGACCAAGATCATCGCGTTCCTTGCGTTCAGGCGAGGTCGGGGAGGCAGACCAGAGGGTGGCTACTTCGGCTCAAAATCTCGTGAGGGGTAAGCAAATCCGGGTTGCCTCGTACGTACCGATCTGAAACCGTTCAGCACTCCGAATAAGGCAAATGCGGATCGCAATCCGCGACTTGGGAGTCGGCGAGCAAGTTCCGGCACCCTGGGCGTCGTCCCACATGCCCGGCGCTCGGGGAGTTGGAACCCACCAGTCCAATGGCGAGCCAGTCCAGAAAAATGAGTGCCGAGGAGGCCGCTCTCAAGCGAGCGCTCGCGCATCCTCGGCGGTTGGAAATCCTCAGCTTTCTGACGCAGAAGCGAGGCTGTGCTGAGGCGCACATGGCCGACGAACTGGGCCTGGCGTTCCCCTTGGTCGCCTATCACGTAAGGGTCTTGGAGAGCGCCGATCTCGTAGCCGATACAGAGAACCCGGAGCAGGGGGCGACTGATCGCTACGTCGTTGCCACTCCGAACTGATGACGATGGGCGGGAGGACCGAGAACCGGGGTAGTCCGATCTCCCCGGAGTCAAAAGAGTTCCTAGTCGCGCTGTTTGCCGAGCTGCGCGACGATCTCAACGAAGAGGACGCGGGGGCCGCTGAGAAGGCCACGATCTACAACGCCCTTCTCGCCGCGCTCGACTCGGGGCGCTTTCCCGACGACGAGAGGCTGCGCGAGTACGTCGCCGATCTGTTGAGAACCACAGACGAGGAAAACGGATACGAGCAAGCAGCGCTCGAACATCGAGTTTTCACGGAACTCGCCGCCGCTCTCGGGGCGGATTAGGGTCAGCCGCCCGCGTCGGATCGGGCCATAAACATCGCGGCAGTCCTGCTCATTGCAGCAAATCATTCACCGCCGGGCGCGAGCCCGCGAAGGCGCGCCGGTAAATCCGACCCGCGACCTCGAACTGCCCGCGCCGGATTCGAGCGAGGTCGAGATCGTCGCGCCGGAGGTCGCGGCGCGGCTGATCGAGGCGGTGCCGGTCGAGGATCGCGGCGTGTGGGCGACGGCCCTGTACGCGGGGCTCCGGTACGGGGAGCTGCGCGCGTTGCGATGGGGGGCGGTGGACCTTGCGGCGGGGACGATCAAGGTGCGCGAGTCATGGGACCCCGAGGAGGGGTCGATCGCGCCCAAGACCCGCACGTCCCGGCGGGCGACGCCCGTCCCGAGCATCCTGCGCGAGCTGCTCGACGACCGACGCGCTCGCGGGGACCAAGCCGCCGACGACGCCCTGATCTTCGCGGGCGCAGACGGCCTGCCGTTCCACGCCGCGAGCCTCTACCGCCGCGCGGACCGCGCCTGGTTGGCAGCCGGGCTGCCGGATCGGCTGCGCCTGCACCAGGCTCGCCACACCTACGCCTCGTTCATGATCGCTGCCGGCGTCAACGCCAAGGCCCTCTCGACCTTCATGGGCCACTCCTCAATCAAGGTCACGTTCGACCTCTACGGTCACTTGATGCCCGGTACCGAGGCCGAAGCCGCGGCACTGCTGGATGCTTTCCTCGATCCCGATGGGCACTAGCGTATGTGCAGTTGGGACAGTTCGTGCTACCTTGTTGCTGACCGAGGTCAGCAGGTGCGCTGAATGATGAAGACGATCCACATAGACCCCGCGGAAGGGGACGCCGAGCAGAAGGTCTCCGCTGTTCAGGAGGCCATCGAGGATCTGCTTGACGCTGACAAGACGATCGCCGTCACGGTCGTCGACGAGAACGCGATGCTGTCGCCGCAGGCTGCTGCGGATCGACTCGGCTTCTCGCGCCAGCACGTTCGCCGCCTCATCGAGGCTGGAGAGTTGGAGGCGAGCCAGCTACCCAACTCGACGCACTGGAAGATCCCAATGCGCGCGGTCTTGGCTTTCGAGCAGCGCCGCTCCGACGCGGAAGAGCGCGCCGACGAGTTCTCCCGCTCGCTCGACAAACTCGGCGCTCCGGCTGAGTGACCACTCGGCGCGCCGTCCTCGACGCGGACATCATCTTCTCGCGGGTTCTTCATGAGTTGATCGGTCGCCTCGCGGTCGGTCCTCGGCTCTTCGATCTGGTCTGGAGCGATGCCCTGCTCGACGAGGCCAAGTCGTCTCTTGTCAGGCAAAAGGGACTCTCGGACGAGGCGGCCGAGACATGGGTGGGCCATATGCGGCGCGAATTTCCCGGAGGCCGGGTCGACCCCGTCGAGGTTCCGGACGGCCTTGACCCTGCATCGTTGACGCGAGACCCGGGAGATGCGCACGTCTGCGCCCTGGCCATAGCTGGCGGCGTCGACCTGCTTTTCACATTTGATCGTGGCTATCTGAAGGAGCCGCTGCGAGATCACGGCATCGAGGTTCCCGATCTCGATGCGTTCCTCGTAGACCAATGCAAGGAGCAGCCGGAGGTCTTTGCCCGAATCGTCGAGCGCCAGGCAGACGTGTGGGACGGAGGTCACCCGGTCGCAGCGTTGCTAGCCGCGTTCAGCCGGGCGGGTGTTCCGAGGCTTGCGGAGGCCCTTGCCCCCTTGGTCGAGTCATGAGCCATCGAGAACCGCTGGGTTACGATGAGACGGATTCGCGATGGAGCTGACTGCTCGCATCCACATCGAGGAGGGAAGCTGCTGGGCCGACGTGCCCGAGCTTCCCGGCTGCTTCGCTTCCGGCGACACGCTGGACGAGCTTTTCGATTCCCTGCATGAGGGCATCGCGCTCTACCTTGCCGACCGGACCAGCTTCCAAGTCGATACGGAGGCTTGGCAGGAGATCGTCGCCGTTCTGGACCGACCAGCGCAAGCGCGACCGGAGTTGGTGAAGCTCTTCTCTCGTCCCCGACCTGAGTAGGTCGGGGACGCTCAAGGTGGCACAGACGGTGGCACGGCCCACCGATTCCGCTTGACCAAGCGGAATGCGCCACCTGCAAACGCTCCTGCAAAGCCGTTTACACCGGTTCGATTCCGGTGGGCGCCTTCCGCATGAACAGCGGCAATCCGGCTTCCGATGCGGGATTCAGCGGTTTGTGCTCGTCCGGTTGAATCCGGCTGAAATCGGTTGTCAACGGGCGCGACTGGCACCCGAGCCCAGGCGATGAACCTTCTCGTCGCGGATGACTGACCTATGAGACCAGCGGGAGGGAGCGCACTCGGATACGCGAGGGCTCGATGACGACGACACTGCCCTTGGCGAGGTCGGCTTCGATCACCTCAAGGTTCGACAGCAGGGTCTCGGCTTGGCGCTCGGGCCGTCGTTGCGTGCCGTGGCGGAACAGGATCACCGAGGGCGAGTGCTCGCGACGGGTGGCGAGAAGCGTGCCGAAATCGGTGTCGGCGGAGACGACGATGCGCTGCTCCTCCTGCGCCCGGCCAAAGATTTCCTCGTCGGCGGCTGCCTGCATCCCGTAGTCGCGAACATGCGCGGAGTCGTGCCCGGCAGCCTTCAACGCCTCCGAGAGGGCGGGCGAGAGCGCGTTGTCGATCAGGAACCTCACCCGGAGGCGGCAAGCGGCAGCTCGCGCTCTCGCACGGCCTCGGCCGCGTAGCGGATCGCCTCGCGCACGTCCTCTGCTTCCAGGTCCGGGTAGGTGGCGACGATCTCCGACTCACTCATGCCATCGGCAACCATGCCGACCACAGTCGCTACGGGGATTCGCAGGCCGCGCACGCAGGGGACGCCGTCCATCTGGTCGGGCCGGGCAGTGATCCGCGTGAAGCTCATGGACTCAGCCTAGCGCGGGAAACGACAATCGAGCCACAGAAGACCAGGGCGCAGTGGACCTGCCGCGCTCTCCCTCCATGAAACTTGGCCCGGCTCACTTGACGGTGGCACAGACGGTGGCACGGCCCACCGATCCCGCTTGAACAAGCGGGATACAGCCCCCGCAAACGCCCTGCAAAGCCGTTTACACCTCGGTTCGATTCCGGTGGGCGTCCTCCCGGCGAATGACGAATTAACCGGCCGAGGATGCGGCCGGGGCTGTACCCCGGTTGTACCCGAGAACCATCCGCGAGGCGGGTATTCGGGGTCTCGTTTGCAAGCTGGGCACCACCGAGCTCACTGGCGCAATCGTCATTCCCCGCTCGCCCCCTCTCGGTTGTCAGCCGGCGAATGCCGGTTGGGCCGTTTGCACGGCCTCAGGGCGCGAGGCGCTCGATCACTGCGCCGTTCGCCGCGACGGCGAAGACGGTGGGCACGACCGCGATCCCGTACTTGCGGGCGAGGTCGGGGCGCTCGCGCACGTCGAACCGAACCAGGGGCTCGGGTTTTGCGGCGAGGCGCCGCTCCCACTCGCGGCACTCGCCGCAAAGGGGGTGGGTGAACTCGACGAAGGCACGGTCGTGACCGTCAAGGGCGCCGAGGTCAGCGGGCTCGATCCGGCTGTGGTGTCGGGGCGAGATTCCGCGCAGACGGGCACTCAGCTTGTAGAGCTCGCAGCCGGCGCAGAGGCCACTTGTCGCCGCCAGCAGAGCCAGGAAGGCGACCATCGCGCCGAGCGCAGTGCCGGCGACGGGAGAGCCCAGCCACCAGGTCAGGGCTGCGGCGCTGAGGAAGGCGACCCCCATCGCGTTGGCGAGGCGGGGTGGGCGCGAGTCCTCCAGCTCTCCCTCGCCGAAGCGGGGTTGGATCAACTCGAAGTAGGCAACGCAGGCGAGACAGAAACGCCGCCCCAGCGTCAGCCCGACCAGCAGCTGCGCTCCCATCAACGCCCAGAGGAGCGGCCAGCCGAGGATAACGCCGGCCAGCGCAACGACCCCCACTATCGCCTGGTTGAAGCGCGGGGCACGCGCGTCGATCACATCGGTGTCCCGCCAGGGGTCCGCAGTGCGTGGCGCCGCCATGACCCAAGTGTATGTCCGACGCCAGGCGTCACCGCCTGACGAGCGAGCCGCGCCTCGCCAGCACCGTCACCTTCGCGGAGGCGGCGCGCGAGTGGCTGCGCTACGTCGAGCACGACCGCAAGCGGCGACCGTCGACGATCATCGACCACCGCTGGATCGTCGAGCGGCGCCTCCTGCCCGATTTCGGTGAGCTGGCGCTTGAGGCGGTCACGACGCAGCGGATCGGCAATTGGCGGGTCGAGCTGGTTGCCTGATCCACGTCCGCCACTCATACGTGATGTGCAGCGAAGACGCGCCAAAGTCGGGCCGGGTCCGCAGCGTTCCGATGATCGACCAGGTGGCCGTAGCGTTGGACCAGCTCAGCCGCCGCAACGGCTGGACCGGGGAGGGGGATCTCGTTTTCGTCAGCCCGACCGGCGAGCACATCGAGGACAGCGCCCTACGCCGCCGCTTCCATGCCGCCCTGACGGCGGCCGGCCTCAAGCACATCCGCTTCCACGACCTCCGCCACAGTTTCGGCACCCTCGCCGTCCAGGTCTTCCCGCTCACCGACGTCAAGGCGTACATGGGTCCGCCGACATAGCGACGACGATGATCTACGTCCACCACGTCCCCCAGGTCGACGCCGCCGAAAAGCTCTCGGCGGCCTTGCGCGAGGCCTCGACGGGCCCGCCTGTGTCGGCGGCTCGGCCAGCGGCCTGATGAACGAAGGCTTCCACTTCGTGCACAGTGACCTAGATGTAGGCCAAGTGACCTATATTTAGTCCACTTGATCTATGCTTAGGACACTCACGATGGATGTCTCAAAACCCTTCACGGCCATATCTTCAAGCGTCGATGCCGACGTGCTGGTGGTGCTGGCGGGTTCCACCAAGCCCCGAAGCGGGCGTGAGCTGGCCCGTCGGGCGGGACGCTCCAATACCGGCGTCCAGCATGTCCTCGACCGCCTCGTCGAGCACGGACTGGTCCACCGGGAAGAGGTGGGGCGGACCTTCCTCTACGAGTTGAACCGCGATCACCTGCTGGCTCCGACCGTCGAGCAGATGGCGGGGGCGCGAACCGAGCTGATCCGCCGGCTTCGCAAGGCGATCGGCGCCTGGGATCCTGCGCCCGTTCACGCCTCCCTCTTCGGCAGCGCGGCTCGCGGCGACGGCGACACGAGCAGCGATATCGATCTTCTCATCGTGCGGCCCGCCGATCTCGACCCCGAGGACGCGACCTGGCGCGAACAGCTCGACGAACTCGCCGACTCGGTGCGTCGCTGGACCGGCAACAACGCCGGCATCGCCGAGGTCTCCGAGGGCGAGCTTCCGCGGCTGCGCAAGGACCGTCCGCCCGTCGTGGAGGAGGTCAGCGAGGACGCCGTCGACCTCGCCGGCGAAGACGCGCGCAAGCTCCTCAGGCGGCTGTGATGGCCCGCAAGCAACCACGGACCCAAGCGTGCGGGGAGCCCCAGGCGCGGCAGCGCCTCAGACACGCGAGGAGCTTTCTCGAGTCGCCGAGCTGGCCGCGGACGTGAGCAACCCCTCACTGGAGTACGGAAGTGTGGCCGCTTCCGTCGCAATTCTCGCCGGGATCGCAGCCGCCGATGCCGCCTGCTGCGAGGAGCTGGGAAAACGATCCCGCTCCGACAACCACCACGACGCCGAGTTGCTGCTCGAACAGATCGTTCCCGGCGGCAAACGGGCGGCCAGTCAGCTCCGCCAGCTGATCGACATCAAGGACACCGCCCACTACGGCTTCATCGACGTGAGCGCCGCCCAGCTCAAGCGAACCCTGCGCCAGGCCCGACACCTCGTCGAGTTCGCCGAGGAGATCATGCGCCGATAGGGACTGGCGGCGCTGGCCGTAGCATCCCGACCGGGGACACGCGGATTATGATGAGCGACACGCGGGGGTCTGACGGGTCCGAGACGCCCTCTCAGGCACGGGGAGATGCCCTGAGTTCCCCCGGAAGCGACGAGTTCGGTGCGCGGCCGGGTGCGCGGCGCAAGCGGAAGAAGCAGCAGCGCCGGTCACAGGGCTAGCCTTGCCAGCCGGTTCCAATGCCCGAGGCGCATTTCCGATATCTGCTCACTCAGGACGCCGAGATCGTCGCAGAGCTGATTACCGAGCATGGCAAGGTCAGCCGCTACTCGGTCGTCCTGCTCACCCGCGAGGAAGGCGAGTGGCGGACGGTTCGCGTCTACGACAACCACCTGGGCGTGCCGCATATGCACCGCTACACGCATGCGGGGGTCAAGCAGGATGGCGAGACGACCGATGAGGGACCGCAAGCGACGGGTATAACATTGCTCTGCAGCAAGTCCGAGCTGGCTACCAGGAGATGATCGAAGGATGGCGCCGGAGTTGAGGACAGAAGGCAACGTCGATCCAGCGGATCTGACCTTTGAGCGCTTCAAGGCCGCCCTTGAGGGCGATGGCCGCTACCCACAGGGCGCGATCTTCGTTGACGCCGAGGCTCCGTTCGCTGGTTCGGCCTTGGTCCGCAACGCGCGAGAGGGCCTACCCGTTGTTCTCGTCTACCCCGACGGGGTCGAGAAGATCATCGAAGCCGCTTCGCCGATTGAGAATTCAACCGGTCTTGCCGCCACTGCCCGACGCCTTGCGGGGCGATTGAAAACTCCACGCTTGCTCGGATAGCCGCTCCCCTGGTGCGCGGCGAGAAGGGACCTCAATGGACTCGTGAAAAGGTCATCATCCTGGTCAAGCTGGGTGAGGAGGCGGGGTGGCCGCGATTGGAAAGTGACAATGACGGCATCACGAGGGTCAACTACGTGCAGCGTGTGTTCGGGATTGAGGTTCCGCCCTTTCCCTGTGACGAGCCGTAGCCATCCTCCATCGGATCAAGCAGGTACGACTGGCAAACTTCGCCAATGGCCAGCGAAGATGTAGCCAGGTCCTACTCCGAGCTACTGACCAAGCTCCGGAGCCAGGTCGGGTTCTTGGAGCGCGCGTCAGCCTCTTTCGACGCAGGCAATGAAGACGAGGGAGAGCAACTGGCGGGTCGAGCCCGATTGCTCCTCCACGACACGAATCACTCCCATTCGCTTCTCGGTCAGCTCGGCGTGAAGGCCGCTCTCGGATATACCGATACGTCGATCCACAAAGACCGCGAAACGAAGCATTTGGGAGGAGGTCTCCACGTCGCCACGGTCACGGCCCACGCTGGTCTGATCGGGTGGCGGACGACCGAGTCGGGTGCGTGGATTTACGCCGCAGGGCTAGAGCCGGAAGGAGATCGAATCAATCCGCCAGCCGCCTTCGATCAGTGGTGGCGGAAGCCGTTCCTCAAAGACAAGAGCGGGCGGCCGATCACCCGCAGTTCGGTTGTCTTGGACGTAGCGAACAAGGACGGCGGAAGCCACATCGACCCAGTCCTACCGGAAGCCTTTCGCTCGCTCAGTTCTGGCGCGGCTCTCTCTTTCCAAAACGTCTCTGAGGATGGGTCGTCCGCGGACATTCACGGCTTTGTGATGGCAACCCTTAGGCAGATCGCGTTTGAGTTGCTAGACACCTTGCGCCGCGACCTCCCAAACTTCATTCTTGGAGGCCCCTTGGCGGCGTCCGCGCAACTCACGGCTGCGGAGCGGTCCGGAATCTCTCGGAACTCGCGCTGTCCGTGTGAGAGTGGCAAGAAGTTCAAGACTTGTCATGGCTCGTAGGTTTGGGTAGCGGGCAGTTTTCACTTTCAGGCTACGAACAAGGCTGCGATTGCAGCGTGTGCAGCCGCCTCGCTTCCCTGGGCCAAAAGAGGGCGCTCCTCGCATCTGACCCCACCCGCTCACTATGTGATCGACCGGGGTCAGATGCAAGGAGCGCGGGGAGGCCCAAGGAAGCGAGGCGGCTTTCGGCTGGTGAAGAACCCAAGCTCTCTATTTGTGTCAAGGGATGGGGCCTCGGAGAGAACAGGGAGAACTTCCCCCCACCGGAGGAGCCTCGGTTTGCTGATATGGAGAGCCGTTTGTCAATCCGGCAGGCCGAAGTCGTCGCCCTGGGAGCGATGGTTGCTGCCTGCCCCCCGAAGCTCCCGGGGCGCCACGGGTCAAAGAAGACCAGCTCAGT